>JBEKUD010000013.1:0-70785 GCA_049515395.1 Candidatus Sulfotelmatobacter sp.
AGAACGTAGAGCGTAGTTTTCGCGTACACAGAAGTCGTTCAACTCCCAGACATCTTCGCAAGAATCGTAAGCTGGCATAGGTCCCCTCTCATCGGAGCAGTTCTCGGTGTTCGCGTAGATAGTCCCAAGCCCAGTCTGTGATCATCACGGGTGCTCTGTACACTGGCACCCTTTGGGACGTGAATCTGAGAAAGTCAGCTATAACCAAGCTTTGGATCAAGGCGTTATTAGAATCGACTTGTGCTGTCCGCCTGTTTGTCTCAACCATCAACCTAAGGAATTGCTTTTGGAAGCCATCCAGCGAATCTATTTTCGTCCTTTTGTCTCCGATTGAAAGCGTCTCTGTTGCGGACCCGGTTTTCTTTCGCGATGGGATGAGTAAAAGGGCTAATCCGATGATGACACAAACTGTACCAAGCACTTTACCAACAAACACGGCCAGTCCTGCCCCAATGAGCATCAGTCCGATGCCCCACTTATTTTCCGCAAAAAGGGCCATCGCGCACACTCCTGTCGGACGCAAATTAAGCGTTGACTCTTGGGCAGAGGTGCGCGACTCGCCCAGAAACCCCGATCAGAGTGAATCCGGACGAGCCGATTTTTACTAAGAACGATTTCTCTGCGCTTCTGAAGCGGGCTTGCGAGACGCAGCTAGATGCCAGCTTTCCCCACATCCTGCGGGTGATTGCAATTCCCCGGACATAACCATAATGGGAGTCGAACCCACCGGTGACAGGAAGACCTGCCGCCCGCCGGTTTTGAAGATCACCTAGGTGTGTTCTGAACCATTGTGAAAATTCTCTACTCTATCTGCTCCGTCAACCATTTACCAGAACTGCGTTTTGATCCTTTTTGATCCATCCTGACCCATTCTGAACATGGAACTATCACATTTTTATCACGCCAAGGGTTGGAAGGCTTGATCTCCTGTATCGGTATGGTTTCGACGTTAGGTTTGGATCGCTGATCATAGCGATTAACAGCAACAGAAGTGTCCATCCTAGCACTGGCGGGCTGCACCTTAGCACGCTGACGCCATTTTACGAAGTTTCAGACAAGTCCTAAGTTGGACTCGAACAGTATCGGGAGGATGCTGGTTGACGAGTGTCCCGTGACTCGATGAGTCCGGGGCGTTTCGTTTGTGCGCAAGTCGTCGCGTCCAAGGGGATGAAGTTGACGTTGAGCAGACGCACCGGCTGTCTATCGCCACGGATCCAACGCTCCATGGTCGGTTCGGTGTTTGCTTACGATGGCAAGCCGCGCCAGCCCCCTATCTGCAGACTGATGCGAATCGCTTCAAGCAACTCCCCGTTGTCGGCCGGCTTCTGGAAAAAAGCGACGGCACCTGATTCGAGGGTACGTCTTTTATTGCCCTCGGGATCGCGAGCTGTGAGAACGACCACTGGGATGACGGAAAGCGCCGGGTAGTCTTGCAAGTTTTTCAGTACGGCAAAACCGTCGCCCGCTGGCAGTCCGAGATCGAGGATGATAAGGTGGGGTTTCTCCTTCTGGGCCATCGCGATGGCCGAATATCCGTCGCAGACACTCACCGTATCATAGTTATTGGCCCGTAGGCGCAAACTCAGGACCTGTCTCAGATCGGGATCATCATCCACGACCATTATCTTTGCTCGATTTATGGGCTTCCTCTCGCTGTAACTCTCAGTTTGCATGTTTGTGGTTCTCCTTTTCGGTGAGGTTTTGTTTGCTCGTGAGACCCCGCTGGATGATTTCGGTGACGTGGTCGGCCACGCCACGAATTTGTTGTTCCAGGTTTCTCAGGTCGGCCGCGGGCAAGGCAGGAATTATCTCGGCCGTCACTTGCAGGGTGCCGCTCGCCTTCAACCTAGGCACCGCGCCGATCTGGGCGCGGATGCGGTCCAACATGATGCTCACCCTTCGCATGTCAGTGGAGGCGACTATGAAAAACGTTTCGACCAGGCCACTGCTTCCCAGGGGTGGAAGAACGAAATCCTTGTCCACGTAGATGCACTTGCCTAGGAGGTCCAGACACTGCTCGCAAGTTTCTTTCCAGCTTCCGCGGAGTGACTTGGACAGCGGGGTCAGTTCCACGCGTACCAGCACAATTTCCTCACGCAAACGTCCCTTGTGAGTAATCACTGGAAGCAGGAGCTTGGCCAGGGGATAGATCGGCAAGGTGAACGAGAATGTGCTTCCGCTTCCGGCTTCACTCACGGCCCACATTCTACCGCCGTGGAGAGTGACGATTTCTTTGGCAATGTAAAGCCCGAGACCGAGGCCGACTCGGTTGCCATCTACCGCGTTGGGGTCCTGATAAAGACGTTCAAAAACCTGCGGCAGCGATACTTGAGGAATGCCACAACCACTGTCGGTGACCGAGAGATAGACCGCAACCGGGTCAGTCTCTACCAGCGAGACTCTCACGACCACCGATCCATCTGGGGGAGTAAACTTGATTCCATTGTCGATCAGATTGATGAGAACTTCGAGAGCGCGGTCGGGGTCCGCAAAGACGAGGGGAATTGCCGGATCCAACACAGCTTCGAGTCCGACTTGTTTTTCCGCGGCGGTGGGCCGCATCATCGCGATCGCTTGGCGAACCAGTCCGCCGATATCGATGCAGCGCAGTTCGATTCGCAGCTTGCCGCTATCGGCGCGACTGGCTTCAAGCAGGTCGCGGATCATGGCGTGCAACTGATTCACACTCTTGAGGACGGTCTTCAGGTGATCAGTTTGGTCGGGCAACATGGGACCATCTAACCCGTCCAAAAGGAGTGTGATGTACTGGTGAATGCAGGTCAGCGGTGTGCGCAATTCGTGCGAAACATGCGACAGAAACTGGTTCTTCAATTCAATCTGCTGCTTGCCGGTCACTTCCAAAGCACGCAGCAACCCCTGCCGTTCCACCGCATAGCGGAGGGCGCGCTCCAGATGCTTGCTGGTGATGTCGCCTTTGATCAGATAGTCCTGGACGCCCATGTGGACGGCTTTGATCGCCAGCGCCTCATCGTCGTGACCCGAAAGGATCACCACCGGTACATTCGGAGCCTTCCGCATGATCCGACGAAAGGTTTCCGCGCCGTGGCTGTCGGGAAGTTCTAAGTCGAGCAAGACCAGCGAAGGTGTCTCCACTTCCAGGGACGCAAGAGCATCGGAGAGCCGGGTGACGCAGTTCACATGGACGTCGGACTGACTTTCTACCAGACGTAGGCGTACCAGATCTGCATCCCCGGGGTTGTCCTCAATCAGCAGAACATGAGCTTGACCGTTATTCATCGTTTCTCCTCGCGTGGTAGATGCGCCAAACCAACCCAAAACTGTCCGATCCTTGTCACAGCGGAGATGAAGTCCTTCAGGTTGCCGGGTTTGCTTACATAGCAGTTTGCTCCCAGTTCGTAACTGCGCAAAATGTCTTGTTGTGCCTCGGAGGTGCTGAAGACCGCAATCGGAATCTTGCGCAGGACCGGGTCGGCCTTGACTTCTGCCAAAACGGCGCGACCGTCTTTCTTGGGCAAATTCAAGTCAAGGATCACGAAGTCAGGAAGAATCGCGTTGGCATACTTTCCTTCGCGGCGCAGAAACGCGATCGCCTCCACGCCATTGATTACAGAGTGGATGTGACTCAGACCTCCGTTGCGCGACAGCACTTCGCTGGTCAAGTCAGTGTCCGCAGGATTGTCGTCTACCAACAGAATCTCGGTGGTTCTCATGCTTGTGCTCCCAGCGATGTCTGGGGAGATGGTTTGCTGGGTAGTGTGAATTTGAAGCGACAGCCGGGTGTGGCTTGAGCTTCGATCCAGATCTTTCCGCCGTGCCCCTCGACAATTTTCTTGCAGATCGACAAGCCGATCCCGTTGCCTGCATATTCGGTTCGAGTATGCAGACGGCGGAAAATGACAAAAACGTCTTGCCAGCTCTCGGTTGGGATGCCGATGCTATTGTCGGAAACCGTTAGAACCCACGCGTGTTCTTTTTTTTCTGAATCGATTTGGATCAGCGGAGTTTCCACACCGTGAAACTTGATTGCGTTGGCGATCAAGTTCTGAAATACCTGCGTGAGTTGCCCGGGGTCGGCCAGGACCATAGGCAGACCATTCCAATTCACCACTGCACCGCTCTCCTTTACTGCAGCCCGCAGGTTCCTCAACGCTTCTTCCACAACCGTGCGGCAGTCGGTGGTCCTGAGTTCAATCTCCGCTTTGCCGACCCTAGAAAACTTTAGCAAATCACGAATTAGAGACTGCATGCGCACGGCGCCATCCACCGCGTACGCGATATACTTGTCGGCCTGTTCGTCCAGCTTGCCGTGATATCGCTCCGCCAATAGTTGGGTGTAGTTGGCAATCGTACGCAGTGGCTCCTGCAGGTCATGCGATGCCACGTAGGCAAACTGCTCCAGTTCGACATTGGAGCGGGCCAGTTCCTCGTCCCGTCGACACAATTCCAACGCCTGCCCGGCGAGAGCTTGTTCCACCAACTTGCGCTTGGTGATGTCCGCTCGAATGCTGACGTACTGGCACGGTTTGCCGTCTGCGGTTGAAGTCGGGACGATCGTCGCATCTACCCAGTAGATCGAACCGTCCTTAGCGCGGTTCTTAATCTCGCCGCACCAAGTCATGCCATTCGCAATGGTGTGGTACATCTGCTCGAAAAACTCTCTGGAGTGGTGACCGGAGTTGAGGATGCGGTGATTCTGACCGATCAGTTCATCTCTTGAATACTGACTGATGGCGCAGAACTTCTCGTTCACGTAGGTAATCGTGCCCCGAACGTCGGTCACCGCCACGATCGCGTGTTGATCCAGAGCGAACTTTTGATCGGCCAACTCCTTGAGCGCAGCCTCGCTGATGGCGAGGCCGCGCTTCAGGGCTTGCTCAGCCTCCTCGCGCCCAGCGACTTCCTGTTCCAGCTTGCGAATCACTTCGTGCAAATCAATCTGCTGAACATCTGGAGAGTTGGCGAGGGAGACCATTTGGTAGCTCCGATTCGGTCACAGCAGGGAACAGGACTGGCAGATGATGCCCCGAGTAGTGGCTATCGGAGACTGTACTCTCGGCCTGACATTGCAGCTAACACCTAAGGTTCAGCGTCCAATTTGCCTCTTTGAGACTCATGGTGAGGAACAGGGGATTCGGTTAAGTCGCTTGTCTGAAAAGCTGATTTCCAAAGCACAATCTCACGAAACGACCCGTTTTCCCGTTGTTTTTGCCCTAGGTTGCGATTCGTAGGAAAGGGAGTTTTGTTGTATATCTTAAAGATATTAACTATAATAATAATAATGCGTTAGGCTAAGGAGGAATCGTGGTAACAAAGTGCGCGATTTACGCTCGCGTTTCTACCAACACGCAAGAAACGCTAAATCAACTCGCTCAACTTCGAGAATTCTGCCATCGGCAAGGATGGCAAAAGCCCACTGAGTACATCGACCGAGAGAGCGGTTCTGTCGCCGCGCGTGAGGAATTCCAAAAGATGCTGCTGCATGCCTCGCAGCGAAGGTTCGATGTTTTGCTGTTCTTTGCTCTAGATCGACTGACGCGCGAAGGAACACTTGCCACGTTGCAGTATCTTGAGCGCCTGACTTCTTATCAGGTGGGCTATAAGAGTTTCACCGAACCGTACCTGGATTCCTGCGGCACCTTCAAAGACGTGGTGATCTCCTTGCTGGCGACCATGGCCAAGCAGGAACGGATTCGAATGCGTGAGCGGGTCCGCGCAGGCATAGCTCAGGCTCGGTGTGCTGGCAAACGCCTCGGACGCCCTCCGCTGCGCGTGCTAACCGCGGAGGACATTACTAAGTTGCGGAAGGAACGTGCTCGAACCAAAGCGCCGTTCAGGACTCTGGCCACGAAATACGGAGTTTCAGTTTTCACTGCGTACCAGCTTTGCGGAAAGCGTGTGGCGAGTGCGCCATGAGAAGACGACCCGGAATCTACAAGCGCGGGAATATTTACTGGATCACATACGTGTGGCACGGACGTCAATATTTCGAATCCTCACATTCTTCCGAAAGCCGTGATCCGAATCCCTGCTTCTCAAAAGAAAAATGGAGCTTGGTTTGGGGCGTGTAGCTGTGAGGCCCTCACAGACTCTGACCGTCGACGAACTGCTGGATTCTTACATTGCGCAGATCCAAAACCTAGCCACTCAAAAGCGCTACAAATTGTCCCAGCGGGTCTTAACACCAATTTGCGGAATGTGCCGGATTACTGATGTTGACGCTTTCACATTTGACCGTTTCAAAGATTTCCGAATAAAAGAAGGCGTCAGCCCGGCCGGCGTAAACAGGGACATAGCGGTATACCGAGCTGCATTTAATTTTGCGGTAGAACGTAGGCTACTGACTCATAGTCCACTTGACGGCGTGAAGCTTTTTGACGAAGAGAAAAACCGCAAGGCTCCTCGGGTACTATCCTTCGCCGAAGAACAGAGAATCCTGATGTGTTGTGACGTCAGATTGCGATTAATAGTGACCGTGCTGCTTTATACGGGAATGCGGGTTGGAATCGAAGCTCTTAGAATCAAGTGGACAGAGGTTGACTTTGAAGAAACAGTAATTACGGTCGCGCAATCCAAGACGGCAGCTGGGCTACGCGCTCTTCCGATGACAGAGTTTGTCGCGTCCGAACTCCAAAAGTGGCACGCCGCCACAAATGGAATATCCGAGTACGTCTTTTTCAACCCGCAACGCCCGAGTACACACATCCACAGCGTTAAAACTGCTTGGCACAACGCTCTGAAACTTGCGGGGATCCCTCGATTCCCCATTTACCAGTGTCGCCACACATTCGCAACCAGACTGGCGGGATTGGGTGTGTCGGATACGATTATCGACCAACTGCTCGGGCATGCGCGGAGAGACGTGCTCCGGTTCTATACAGCACGAGTCCCAGAATATCTCCGAGACGCGATCAATCTGTTGGAAAAATTGCGTAGCGCTAAGACAGGGCCCTCCAGCGTGCCGACGATCGGAGGGATCGGGGAGCCCGTCGAGAAGGGCCCAACCCTAAATAAACTAGCGCGTTTATGGGGTTGAAAACCCTCAAAGTCGAGCCTCACATTACACTTTCATTACAATGCACCAAAATTGGAGCAATCCCCCTTGGAGGGGAACATCTCTAATTTATTGAAAACAAAACCCTAAATTTGGTGGCGGCGCGTGGACTCGAACCACGGACCTACGGATTATGAGACCGTCGCTCTAGCCACCTGAGCTACGCCGCCATTGTGGTGTGCACGCAACCAGAGGACGATTCGCAAACTAGCGAATCTCGTGGTTTGGACCGCACGGACCAGAGTTGCGCGCCGTGCCCAGTCTTTTATTTTAAAAGTGCTTGTAAAAAAGTGTCAAACATCGGCGGGAGGTCTCGACGCATCCGCCGATTCGATACTTGCCAGACGCAGCAGGAAACCTGGAAACTGGTTGCACATGAAAACTGTTGCCATTATTCCTGCTCGGCTCGCGTCCACCCGTCTGCCGCGCAAGATGCTGCGCGAGATTGCCGGAAAGCCGCTCGTCGGCTGGGTCTATGAGGCGGTTCTCTCATCGCCACTCCTGTTCGACGTGATCATTGCAACGGACTCGGAAGAGATTTTAACGGCTTGCAACCATCACGGCTGGAAAGCTCGCATGACTTCTTCCGCTCACCGCAGCGGGACAGAGCGCGTGAAGGAAGTCGCGGACGACGTTGCTGCCGATGCTTATCTCAATGTGCAAGGCGACGAACCTATGGTTCGTCCCGAACAAATCGCGGCTCTACTGGATGGAATCAAAGATCCGTCTGTCCAGGTAGGCACGCTGAAGACCCCATGCCCGCCGGAAGACATTAATAATCCAAATGCGGTCAAGGTAGTGACGGAGACCAATGGGCGCGCACTCTATTTTTCGCGCGCGAGCATTCCCTTTGACCGCGACGACGCCTACCCCCGTTACTTCAAGCATCTCGGCCTTTATGCCTACAGAAAGTCCGCGCTCGATTTCTTTGTGCGCCAACCCGAATCCACGCTCGAAAAAAGTGAACGGCTGGAACAGTTGCGGTTTCTGGAGAACGGGATCTCGATTTACGTGGCCGAAACTCCGTACGACTCGGTGGGCGTGGACACGGAAGAAGATTTTCAACGTGTGGGGATAGTCTTGCGCAAACGATAGTTCTTTTGTGCGTAGGTTACAACCGGACAGATTAGACTTGCGGGCCCGCCATCTGCGTGCGATCCCACTCTTCCGCGGCCGCCACTCGCCTCGAAATCGCTGGATGTGAATGGAACAACACTTCGATCCACTTCGAAGGCGTACGCTCCGCCAGGTTCTGCCGCGCCAACTTGTTCATCGACGAAATAAATGGCTGCACGTTGGTGATCGATTCAAAAGCGTAACGATCGGCCTGCCGCTCGTTGTAGCGCGAGTAGGCATTTAAAGCTGGCATCAGCAAGAGCGAAAGCACGGTTGCGGTCATTGCTAACAGGGGCAGATTGGCGAAATCGGATAGCTCCTCGAACATGTGATCATCGACCGCATAATGCAACACGAAATTAGCAATCCAGAAGCCCAACAAGGTGATTCCTGCCTGCACCAAAATGCTTTTCAGGATGTGCTTGTGAACGTGATGGCCCAGTTCGTGGGCTAATACCGCTTCGATCTCCTCCGGCGCGTAGTTGTCCAGCAGCGTGTCCGCCAGAATGATCCTCCGAGTGCTGCCGAGTCCGGTCAGGGCGGCATTCGCTTTCTTGCTTTTCTCGGAAAGCTTCCAGCGGTAGACCCCGCGCACCCTCGTGCCTGCCCGCTCGCCCAATCGCACCAGGCGGCGGCGCAGATCTTCATTATCCAGCGGTTCGAACTTATAGAAGATAGGAAACAGCACCACTGGCGCAAGTTGAGCCAGCAAAATAAATAGCCCGATGAACAACGCCCACATGATCAACCACCAGTGTTGCGGGAACTGCCGAATCATGAAATAAAGCAACTCCACCACCACCGCGGCCACTACTAATCCCACTAAGAATCCTTTGACTTCATCCCAGAGCCACGACCGCAGTTTCTGCGTCGAAAGTTGAAACTTCTGTTCCAGCCGGTATCCGTAATAATCCAGACCGAATCCGAGTACCTTGCTGATCAAAAGCAGAAAGAACAGATACAGGAACACGGCGACGGTGTAATTCTGAAATCCTCGGCGCAATGCAAGATCTCGCAGCCAGTTCGACCAGCCGGTAACCAGCAGCACGACGAGGAAAATCAGGCCAATGACGAAATCAGCGATCCCCAACCATCGGTGGATCCGGTTGTAGCGGCGCGCCTCAGGAGAGTCGTCCGGCGTGGGGGATGTGTGTTCAACCAAAGTCATGCCTATCTGAAAGTATCGCACTATCGCGGCGTTCCTGTGGAGTTGGCACCGTTGATCGGACCGCTAACCGCCGTTTTGAACGAAGCTCGCAGCGGCGGTGAGTATTTCCGTCACCAGTTCCGGCGAGGAGGCCTCCGCGTACGCACGCAGCAGAGGCTCGGTCCCGGAGGCCCGAAAAAGAATCCAGGCTTCTGCTCCTTTGCCATTGGTCGGCGCATCGAGAAAAAACTTGATGCCATCGAGGTTTTCTTTCTTCAGCACTCGATAGCGGCCCAAACTCTGCGTGCTCTCCGCTCCGGCCCGTTGAATCGCATTCTGCTTGATCTCTTCCGCAATGTGCATATCGCGCCGTCCGTAATAATGCGCGCCAAACTCGCGTTGCAGGTCCGCCACCAACTGGCCGAGCGGCTTGCCTTCTTCCGCAATAACATTGGCCAGCATCAGGCAATTCAGCACACCGTCGCGCTCCGGCAGGAATCGTGAATAGCCAATCCCTCCGGATTCTTCCCCGCCAATCAGGATGTCGTGCTCCATCATCAAGTCTGCGGTGTACTTGAATCCAATTTTTGTTTCGTAAAGCTTGCGGCCGTGCTTGGCGGCAATCCGGTCGAGCATGCGGGTTGTGTTGAAGGCCCGCACCACGTCGCCGGACCACCTCTTTCGCTCCAGCAGCCATCGCAAAAGTACGCAGAAAATCTTGTGCGAGTCCACAAAGCTGCCGTCTTCCGCGACCGCGCCGATGCGGTCGGCATCACCATCGGTGGCCAATCCCGCATCACATTTCTCTCTCACAACCGTTTGCTGCAAGAGCGTAATGTGCGGCTCGATGGGCTCGGGATTAATGTCTGGAAAAAGAGGATTCACTTCCTGTCGGATCGCGACATGCTGAACGCCGCATTCCTGGAAAATTCCGGTAAGTATGCCGCGTCCCGAACCGTACATCGAATCAATCGCGACCTTAAATTTCGCTTTGCCAATTAAACCCACATCGGCGAAACGGCAAACCGCAGCAATGTAGTGCGTCTTTAGATCAACTTCCTCAATCTCTGCTCTCTCCCCGCGCGGCGCAGCGTCCTGGCGCAACTCCTCTTCCACCCGCTTCATGATGCCCGGAGTTGCGGATCCGCCGAACTTTCCCTTGAACTTCACTCCATTCCAGTTCCAGGGATTGTGGCTGGACGTGATCATCACTCCGCCGGCAGCGCCTTCGTTCTTAACGGCGTAGGATAGGGCTGGCGTGGGCGTGTAATCGTTCGCCAACTTTACTGGGATGCCGCCGGCCGCAATCCCATCGGCGGCAACTTGCGCGGCCTGCTGCGAGGCAAAACGTGTGTCGTAGCCAACGAAGACACCTCGCTTGGCGTCCTCGTATTTCAACACGTAGGAGGCGATCGCACCGGCGACTCGCCGCACATTGTCGAACGTGAAGTCGTCGGCAATGATGCCTCGCCAACCGTCTGTTCCAAATTTGATCTCTTGAGCCATGGAAGTTCAGTTTCCAGTAGTGGTCAGTATTCACGGTGTTTCTGGTCACTGATCACTGACCGCTTTCTTACGTCAGCTTGTGCAGTTTCTTCTCGTCCAGATGCTTTACGACTTTACCAACATCCTGCGCGTGCTGCCGCGTGGTAATCAGCAAGGCATCCGGCGTATCGACTACCACCAGATCGCTCACCCCTACAACGGCAACAAACTTGTTCGGCGCATGTACGTAATTGCCCTTCGAGTTCAGGATAAATACGCCCGCGCCATCAATAATATTTCCTTCAATCGATTTACTCTTCCCAGCCTGATGCTCGTGGAGCGCGGTCCAGGAGCCGAGGTCGTTCCAGCCAAAATCTGCGGGGAGGCAGAAAATATTCCCTGCCTGTTCGCCCTTCGCTGAACGGGGTTCGAGAATCGCGTAGTCGACGCTGATATTTTCGCACTTGGGATAGAGCCTGCGAAAAATGCTGGCAAATGCGCGCGTGCCAAAAGCAGCGGCAATCTCCTCCAGCAGCGGCGCGGTCTTAGGAAGATGTTCGCGCAACGCATTCGCCAGTGTGCGGGCGCTCCACAAAAACATTCCACTATTCCAGAAATAATTTCCCGCAGCGACGAACGCAGACGCAGTCTCCAAAGTGGGTTTCTCGGTAAAGCGACGCACGCGCAATGCCTCGCCAAATCGGCCGCCCGCCTCAATGTAGCCATATCCCGTCTCTGCCCGATTTGGCCGGATGCCAAGGACTACAATATTTTCACCTGCCGCCGCAATTTCTACGCCACCTTGAATCGTTGACCGGTAACTTTTCTCGTCACCGATCACATGGTCGGAAGGGAACATTCCGATCACCGCATCGGGATGCTGGCGTAACAAAATAAATGCTGCGAGACCAATCGCGGGCGCCGTGTTGCGTCCGACCGGCTCGGCGATGGCCTGCTCTTTGGGTAACTTTGCAAGCTGTTTCAAGACAGCAGGCCGAAGATCATCGTTGGTAATGATCCAGAATCGCTTTGACGAAGCGAGTGGCAGCAGTCGCGACATCGTTTGCTGGATCATGGTCTTCTCGCCATCGAGCGCGAGCAATTGCTTCGCGCGCTTCCTCCGGCTCAAGGGCCAGAACCGCGTACCACGGCCGCCGGCGAGAATCACAGGATAGAAGTTTGAATTCTTAGCCAAGTTCTTAAGATATCAATTCAGTACAGTCGCGTCTCGGGCTCTGCTACCGCGGCCCCGGGCACTCGCGATCTTAGAAATTCAAGCGTCCACTGCGGTCGCACCGTAAACCGCTCCACGGATGCCGGGACTATTACCGCGTCACCCTTTGCCATCGTCACCGGCTCCGCTCCCGCCGACTCCACCAGGCCGCAACCCTCGAGCGCCACCAGGATCTCGGCTGAACTCTTGCCGGATTCGTCGAGCGTGCTCAGTTCCTGCGCGTTCTTCATCTCACACAGGTCCACAGCAAAATAAGGAGCGGCTACCAGCGAAGCGACCCGGTTGTTGTTTCGAAGCTGGGACGGAGCCGCTCTGATTACTTTGCCTGAAGAAACGTTAGTCTTCACCGCTGCCAAACCTTCCTTCAGATGCAGTTCGCGCGGTCGTCCATAATCATACAAACGGTAGGTAGTATCCGATTGCTGTTGCGTCTCCACGATCACCGAGCCCGGTCCCAGAGTATGTACAGTCCCGCCGGAAACGTAAATCATGTCCCCGGTGTATACGTTCAGCCAGTTGAGCAATTCCTCGGCACAGTTTTCCTGAATCGCCTTCTCCAGTTGAGCGACGGTTGCGCCCGGCTTCAAGCCTAAGCCGATCAGTGCTCCAGGCTTCGCATGCGCCACGTACCAACACTCCGTCTTGCCCCATGGCTGGTTGACGTGGCGGGCCTGCTCGTCATCGGGATGAACCTGTAGCGATAGTTTTTCATGAGGGAAAAGAAACTTGAGCAGCAATGGGAAACGCCGGGCATCTCGTGCGGCATCGCCAACCAACTCCCGCTGATACCGCTCACTGACTTCTGCCAGCGTCTGTCCGGAGAGTGGACCGTTGGCCACTTTGCAATCATCGCCCGTGAGCCACGCTTCGCCAATCTTTTCTCCGAACCGGTGATTGGGATAAATCGGCGAAAGATCCAGCGCCCCCCAGGGACGCGGGTCGAATCGCGGAAGCATCAATAGTGGATAGAGGGTGCCCATGAAAATCTATGCGATAAAAAAGGCCGTTCGCGAACAAACGGCCTCAGCCAGACGGTCAACCCTGGCAATCACAGCGCGGCAAAGAACTTTCGCATTCGTTCCAGTCCGCGATCCAACTCCGCCTTCGATGTCGCATAGGATACGCGGATATGCCCGCCGGTTCCGAATCCTTCTCCCGGAACCGTGGCCACATGCGCTTCCCGCAACAACCTTCCAGCCACGTCGGAAGCCGATTTCACCCCGCTGCGTCCCAAGAACGCTGAAATATTGGGATACGCGTAAAACGCGCCCTCCGGCAAAGTGCAGGTTACTCCAGGAATTGAGCGCAGTCCTTTCACGACGTGATCCCGCAATTGTATATATTCTTTGCGCATTTGCTCGACACAGTCCTGCGGGCCCCTCAGCGCCGCCACCGCGGCCTTCTGCACAATCGAAGTCGGGTTCGAGGTCGATTGGCTCTGCAACTTTGACATTGCGCTCACCACGGCAGCCGGACCAAGCGCGTAGCCCATACGCCACCCAGTCATGGCGTAAGTTTTCGAGAGCGAACCTAGCACAACGAGGCGCTCTTTATAATCGCGCAAAGATCCCACGGAAAAATTCTTGCCAGTGTAATTAAGATAAACGTAGCACTCATCAGAAAGAACCCAGATTCCGCGCTCATGCGCCAGGCGCACAACCTGCGTCAGGTCTTCCGCACTCATTACGGCGCCTGAAGGATTCGAAGGAGAATTCAGGATGATGACCTTCGTCCGCGGCGTGATCAGCCTTGCTACCCTCTCCGCAGTAACTCTGAATCCTTGCGATTCGTCCGATTCCAGCAGCACACACTGGCCCCCGGCGTAGCGCACAATGTCCTTGAACGAAACCCAGTAAGGCACCGGAAGAATCACTTCATCGCCATGATCCACCAGCACCTGAATGGCGTTGAAAAGCGCGTGTTTGCCGCCGGTGGACGCGATCACCTCTTCGCGGCGATAGTCAGAATCGAAGTCGACCGCATGACGGTGCACAATAGCATCGCGCAATTCGGCAGTGCCGGGGACCGCCGTGTATTTCGTAAAGTTGCCCTGAATCGCCGCGATGGCTGCATCCTTGATGTGCTGCGGCGTGGGAAAATGCGGCTCGCCGGCGCCAAAGTCCACCACGTCGATGCCTTGCGTACGCAGTTTGTCCGCCTCCGCTACCACTGCCATGGTGGCGGAGGGCTCGATGCGGTTGATTCGATCGGTGAGACGCAGCGCCTCCGTGATCGCGGTCGTCATGGTTTTCTTTTCCTTTCTCTTCTCGAGGGCGTACGAGCCGCGGTTTCCTGCATCTCGTCGTGGAACTTGTATGCGGGCTCGAGTTTTTCGCGTAGCTTCTGCTCCACGAATTCGGGGACGAGTCCCTTCACCGGGCCGCCGATCTGCGCCACCTCGCGCACCAGACGCGAACTGACATAAGAATATTTGTCGGCGGGCATCATGAATACCGTCTCCAGCGTGGGCTCCAGCTTGCGGTTCATCAGCGCCATCTGTAACTCATATTCGTAGTCGCTCACCGCCCGAATGCCGCGCAACACGCAAGTCGCGTTGATCGACTTCGCGTACTCGACCATCAACCCGTGAAAAGCTTCGATGCGGACATTTTTTAAATGTGCGGTGAGTGTCTTGAGCATCTCAAGACGCTCCGTCAGGCTGAACATCGGGATCTTTTCCGAATTCTTCAGAATGCCCACCACCAGTTCTTCGAAAATCTTGGCCCCTCGCTCAATCAGATCGAGGTGCCCGTTGGTCGGTGGATCGAACGAACCGGGATATAGCGCGCTGACTTGTTTCAATGGTCCTCGCAGGAAGCGCCAGTGCAAGTTAATAAGGGATTCTATTCGGGCAGGAGTGAGGATGGCAATTGGGAAGGAAGTGGCGTCGGACTGTCAGCCCGAGCCAAGCAAGGGATCTTGGTGTTTGCCCGCGGCACAAATCAGTGACGGCGCAGGCAAAAACCAAGGCCGCTTCGCTCAGGATGACTAGCGCGAAAAGCAGCCTCGAAGCCGTTCACCGAGCGCTTATCGCTTCGCCGCGATCGGTACCTTCGCCGTCTCTGGAGGAGCACTCGGCATGGTTGTAACCCGTGCACCTTGGGTCGTGGGCTGACCGTTTGTCGGTGTCGCCTGCGCCGGAGTTGCAATCAATCCCAGCGCTTTGCGGACTTCCGTATCGAGCTTGGCCATCGTGTCTTTATTGTCTTTGAGGAACTGGCGGGCATTCTCGCGGCCCTGGCCAATGCGTTCACCCTTGTAGCTGAACCATGACCCGGACTTCTCAAGAATGTTATTGTTCACCGCGATATCGAGCAGGTCGCCTTCCCGCGAAATGCCTTCGCCATAGAGAATGTCGAACTCGGCCTCGCGGAAGGGCGCGGCCACTTTGTTCTTCACCACTTTCACGCGGGTGCGCGAACCGGTGACGACGTCGCCATCTTTAATCGCGGCGATGCGGCGAATATCCACACGCACCGACGAATAAAACTTCAACGCTCGGCCGCCCGTAGTAGTTTCCGGATTGCCAAACATCACGCCAATCTTTTCTCGGATCTGGTTGATGAAGATCAGGCACGTACGCGACTTGGAAACCGTCCCCGTCAGCTTGCGCAGTGCCTGCGACATCAGCCGCGCCTGCAGTCCCATGTGGCTGTCTCCCATTTCGCCGTCGAGTTCGGCCTTGGGTACCAGCGCCGCCACGGAATCAACAACCAGCACGTCGATGGCGTTGGAGCGCACCAGCGCCTCCGTGATCTCGAGCGCCTGCTCGCCATAGTCGGGCTGCGAGACCAGCAGGTTGTCTACGTCGACGCCCAGCTTCTTGGCATAGGCAGGATCGAGCGCGTGCTCGGCATCCACGAACGCCGCCATGCCGCCAGTTTTCTGCGCCTCGGCAATCACCTGCAGCGTGATGGTGGTCTTGCCGGAAGACTCGGGTCCGAAAACTTCCACCACGCGTCCGCGCGGGAATCCCCCCACGCCCAGCGCCGCGTCGAATGAAATCGAGCCGGTCGGAATCACCGAAATGGGGACGATGGCTTCCTTCGACCCCAACCGCATGATCGAACCCTTGCCAAACTGTTTTTCAATCTGCGCAAACGCTAACTCTATTGCCTTGCCCCGTTCATCCGCCATGGGAGTGTGGCTCCTTCATAAGAGTGCAAAACTAATCTGGCCGGATTATACATACAGAGTGAAGCGAATAAAAGGCGAATCTGAATAATAAACCCAGATTATACCGTTGACAAAGGGTATGGCGCCTGCCAGGCGACTGCCAAAAACCCGACCTTGCAGAAGATGCTTGCGAAGTATGCCGGCATCGACACGGAAGCAATAGACCGCAACGATGAAATCCAGCAGGCAATACAATCTGCCATGTACAGGAGTTTAAGTTAGTGCCAGCTTCTTGCGAGAGCGGAGCACTTGGGGATGGCCGGGGCCGCTTCGGTCACGTACTGCCAAGGATTGCAATATTGTCCGGTGTGAGTGTCGAGCACGAGGCCGGGTCTATCAGGCACAACAACGAAACGGTTGTGGTTGCGATCTTGAAACGGGATAACGAGCACGACAACGATAAGCGCACAAAGCGCGATGGTGATGCGATTCATGTTGGGTATGGTTTCAGTCTCTCATTCGGAATGCAATAGTAAATCAAATGACAGGAAATTGGTGCAGATTATGGGGAACAATGGGATTGAAAAGAAGGCACGAATCGAGCGGGTATCGAAGGAAAGTGCTCCGAGAGTCTCGGCTTGATACCGTGGCTGCATTGGAGGATTGCTGTGCGAGCTTTGCAGTTCATTACCCAGAACCGCTATCGGTCACGAATCACCGTGAGCCGCGTGTCGGTCATTCCGCGCGGTGGTCGTAGGCGCACTCGCACCAGCATCAAAAGCAACATTTATGGGACCGAAGGACCTAAGGATTCGTCGGCAGCGGCAGTGGCGCCAGCCAAGTACAGAAGGACCTTCGTGGGGAGTCCTCGGCTTCGCCGAGAACTCCGCTGCCTCGGGATGACGGACGAGAGGAGCGACTAGCCAGCAAGCGGCACAAGATGCGCTGCAAAAGTGGGGCGGATATAACACAAGCCTACCGCTGTAGCAAATCCACCGGCGCCGTCACATCATGCACGCGAAAATACTTAGCCAACGCCGGATACTTTCGCGCCACGGCCTCATACATTGCATAGGCCACGTTGCGATAGGAAACATGTCCCGCCGGCGTGGTGCGCAGTTCGGAGATGTAGACCGCCTCCGCGAAGTCCATCTTGAACAGCGCTCGCTTACGGTACGCCAGCGGAATCACGTATTGAGAATTTTCTTTCGCATCCGGTGCGTCCTGCGCGGCCAGCTTCTCTATCGCCGTTTGCACACGCCGCATCGCCGCATCGAATCGTCCCCTCATCCCAGCATCTTCCACATCGAGCAGCATCTCGTAGCCGTGCTGCGTAGTGGATCCCTGCATCACCTGGATGCAGCGCCGGTGACGATGCATGTCGCGAAAGCCGCCCGTGTCCATAAGGATGTCGAAGCGGAACTGCTGCCCGGCGCGAAAGCCTCGCAACATCTCATCGAACTTTCCGCGATGCCGCAGGCCGAGATCGATAATCTCCCGCCGGTATCGCTCGCCTGAAACCTGCACCGCCTGCCGCACTTGCCGATAGGAATAATGACAGTGTTCGTATAACAAAGTGGTGGCGATCTCAACTTCAAGCGGCTCCTCATCAAGCAGATCGACAATCGCCTTCGACGGTGCGACCGCCTCGCTCTTCATCAGCTCTCGCGCCGCTTCTCGCAACTCCCGGCGAGTTTCCATTTCATACGGATTCGGATCTGCATACTTCACCAGCGTGGGCGCCACTCGAACCTCGTGCAGCAATTCCTGCCTGGCTCGCGCGCCCAACTCCGGACTGAGCTTCTCAATCTCCGCCACCAAATCCCTCAACGACTCCGCATTCACGTTGTAAGCCGCCGAAGTCGCGGCTTTCTTCAACAACTTGCCGAGAACCCGCACTTCCTTGTGCGTATGCGACAGCAGATGCGCCACCTGCGTTTCGAGCGTGCGCGCATTCACAATCTCCCCCAGCGAGGTATTCGTCGCCAGCGGCAGCAGGTAGCGCGTGATGTCGAAGGCCCGCGCTTTCAGCGTGCGCTCGTATGCATCCTGCTTCATGTCGGCAGGTTTCGGCGTGATGCTGATGAGGTGCTGCGTCATGTGCGTCGAGAACGCTTCGTATTCGCCAAAGAGAAAATCGAGCGTCTCGCAGTAAAGTTTGTGGGCCTCTTCGTCGGCTCCGAAGTCGGGGATGTAATAGCCACTCTTCTTGAAATCCTGATAACGGGTCGAGCGCTCCTGGCCATCCCAGCGCTGCTCGTCGGCCAGTTCGATGGCGGCGAGAATCGAGAGCCTCTCCACGGCCAGCGCAACGTGCGCCAGATCTGCAATCGAGCGGTGACCATACTGAAAATAAAATGTATTGAGAAATTTTTCCGCCCTCTGGGAGTTAATCTCGCGCAAAGACTCCTTCATCGAAAGCGCCGATCGTGAATACTTCGCCATGGCGTACGCCTGAATCTCCGGCTCAACGCCATACACGGCAAACACTTCCGTGGAAGGGGCATCCGGCTGCGGCTTTTCAGCAGCCGCGGGGCTCTCTGTGGACAAAGCCCTCTGCGGGGATCGGTGCCCCGACCCACCGGTGTGCGACCCAGAACTAGAGGATTTCTCGTTCGACGGTTCGGGCATGGTGCTCACTTCATCGCTAACGATCGGAGTCATAAGAGTGTACGAATGTTAATCGGCGAAAGCCCAGCGCGCAATCCGTTTGCTGGTGCGCGCTGTGGATATCCGGCAAACGGTCGGATCACTCCAGAGCGCGAATCGAAGAGTGCGAACCCATGCGCCGCATAAGCGATCGTCCGCCCTGCCCTAAACTGTCCGAGTGCACCCTTTACTCCAGCAAGTGGACCATCGTCCTTGGTCTGTGAATTCCGGCCCTTGGGTTATGACCCAGACTTGGAACGATCTGCTTTTCGCCCACTGGCCGATTCCGGAAGCGCTGATCCGGCCTCTCGTTCCGGCAAAACTTACTGTGGACCTCTTCGACGGCCAATGTTGGGTGGGAGTCATTCCGTTTCACATGACGGCGATTCGCCGTCGCGGATTTCCGGCGCTGCCCGGTCTTTCGCGCTTCCCGGAGCTCAACGTACGCACCTATGTCACCTACGGCGGCAAACCCGGTGTTTATTTCTTCAGCCTCGATGCGGCCAACCTTCCGGCCGTGTTAGCCGCGCGCACGTTCTACCATTTGCCTTATTTTCATGCAGAGATGAAGACGGACGAACGCGAAGGCACTATTCTATATGGCTCCCGCCGCTATCGCGATACCGCCGAGTTCCGTGCACGTTATCGCCCCACCAGCGAAGTTACTCCCGCTGGCCGGGGATCAATCGAGCACTGGCTTACGGAGCGCTACTGTCTCTACACCACACATCGCGGGCGAGTTTATCGAGGAGAGATTCATCATGCGCCCTGGCCTCTGCAGAGAGCCGAGGCAGATTTCCAAACTAACACCACGGCTGCGGCGGCCGGGATCCCATTGCCCCAAGTCTCGCCCCGCCTCTTATTCGCTCGGAAGCTGGAGGTGCTCATCTGGCCGCTGGCATGCGCCGAATAAGGCTGCGACGCGTATAATCTCACGTTCCGAGATAACAAATTTCAATCGTGATTCGCAAAAATATCAGGAGAAAACAATGTCCCTTTCAGGACGAGTGGCGTTCGTCACCGGCGCGTCGCAAGGTATTGGGCGAGCCTGCGCGCTCAAGCTCGCCACCGCAGGTGTGGCTGTCGCCGTCGCCGCCCGCAATCAGGAAAAGCTGCAGGAACTGGTCAGTGAGGTCACCGCTGGAGGCGGCCAGGCCGTGGCTTGCGTACTCGACGTCACCGACCAAGAGCAGGTGAAAGCTTCAATCAAGGGTACGGTCGCGCAGTTGGGCAAGATCGATATCTTGGTCAACAACGCCGGCATCACCCGCGACCAGCTGGTCATGCGCATGAAGCGTGCCGATTGGGACGCCGTTCTGCAAACCAATCTTACTTCGGCATACCTCTGCATCCAGCACGTCACCGCTTCCATGCTCAAGCAGCGCTGGGGACGCATCATCAACATCTCTAGCGTCTTCGGCCAGATGGGGCAGGCAGGGCAGGCTAATTACGCCGCGTCTAAAGCCGGCCTGATCGGCCTCACCATGGCCGTCGCTCGCGAACTGGGATCGCGCAACATTACTTGCAACGCGGTAGCACCCGGATTCATCGAAACCGCCATGACGGAAGTGCTCGGCGACGATTTCAAACAGAACGCCGCCAAACAGATTCCGCTCGGCCGTGTAGGCTCGCCCGCCGACGTAGCCAGTGCCGTCGCTTTTCTCGCGTCGGATGAAGCCTCCTACATTACCGGCCATGTGCTGAACGTGAATGGCGGTCTGCTGATGGGCTAACGCGGGCAAAGAGGTTACAGAAGAAATGAAAGCTGAGCATATGACCCCTTCGAATTGCGCTTTGACCTCTGCGTCCCCTGTGGTCAAAGGTTTGACCCTGACGCAAGCCGAGTCGCCCTCACAGATCGCGCAAGCTCGTGAATTATTTCTGGAGTACGCACACGCGTTGGGCTTCAGTCTCTGCTTTCAGAACTTCGACAAAGAACTCGCCGTACTTCCGGGCGACTACGCTCCGCCCAAGGGCCGGCTGCTCCTGGCAGAATATGAAAGCCAACTTGCGGGTTGCGTCGCGCTGCGAAAATTGCAGCCCGAAGTTTGCGAGATGAAGCGCCTCTACCTGCGTCCCCAATTTCGCGGCAAAGGTCTAGGACGTCCATTGGCCGAGCGTATGATCGTCGAAGCTCGCCAGACCGGCTATCGGTTCATGCGCCTTGACACCGTCGAGCCCCTGATGAAGGATGCGGTTGCAATGTATCGCAAGCTGGGATTCAAAGAAATCCCTCCCTATCGCGCCAACCCGATTGCCGGGGCAATGTATATGGAGTTGAGCTTGTAAACGCGGCCCTTCGTGCCACGAATGAATGTGAAGTCATGAAGAGGTTTGAAGTGATGAACACGAACGGAACGAACATGAAGAAGATCTGCTCGCTGATTTTTGTCATTGCATTTGTTTCCACCAGCTTCGCCGCCGACGGCAAATCCGTCTCCTACAAAAGCGGTGACGAAACCGTCCAAGGCATTCTCTACACACCGCCAGGCAAAGGTCCGTTTCCCGCGCTGATCGTCATACACGAGTGGTGGGGGCTGAATGATTGGGTCAAGGATCAAGCCTCTAAGCTAGCCGGCCAGGGCTACGATGCGCTGGCGATTGATCTTTATCGCGGAAAAGTTGCCACCACGCCTGAGATGGCGCACGAGTTGATGCGCGGCGTTCCGGACGACCGCGCCAAGCGCGACTTGCACGCCGCCTTCGAATTTCTCGAATCCCAACCGAACGTCAACAAGAAACGCATCGGTGCGATCGGCTGGTGCATGGGCGGTGGCTATGCGTTGGATGTTGCCCTCGACGAACCTACGCTCGCCGCCGATGTAATCAACTACGGGCACCTGGTCCCCGATCCGGCAGAGATCAAGAAAATCGATGCGCCCATCCTTGGCCTCTTCGGCGCGCAGGATCAGGGCATCACGCCCGATGACGTCCACAAATTTGAGGTGGCCATGAAACAGCAAGGAAAGAAGATCGAAATCAAGATCTATGAGGATGCCGGCCACGCCTTCGAAAACCCCAATAACAAGAACAAGCCCGGCTACCGCCCTGACGATGCCGCAGACGCATGGCAACGCACTAGCAATTTTTTGGCAGAGAATTTGAAGAAATAAACGGGACCATTCAAGCAGCCACGGTTCCCGGGGCTTTTTTCTGGCTGTCCTTCAGAAGCCCGAGCCGCACCAGACTTTCCGCAGTAGCGACGATGGACTCCTCATTCGAACGCGGAGCCCAGCCAAGCATTCTCCTGGCCTTTTCATTGGTCGCGTTCTTTCTTTTGCCAAGTTCGGGCAGAATCTGCTTTACCGCCGGATCACGCATGGCGGCGATGCGCACCACCCAGTTTGGCAGCTGCCGGGTCGGCACTCTCCTCGCCCACGCGCCCATGCGGTCCTTCAGCACTTTCGCAACGTCGAGCATTGGCATGAAATCGCCAGCGACGGCGAGAAAACGTTCGCCCTTGGCGGTGGGATCAGTCATGGCGCGGATGTGCAAGTCGCCCACGTCGCGCACATCGACGGCTCCGAAATAGAGCCGCGGGCAGCCGGGCATCGCGCCATCCATCATGCGCTGCACCAGCAGGATTGAGGTCGCATAGTCGGGCCCCAACACCGGACCGAACACGCCCACGGGATTGACCACGGAAAGCTCGAGATCGCCGCCTTGGTTGGCGATAAAGTCCCAAGCGGCGCGTTCCGCCAAGGTCTTCGATTTCACGTAGGGGGTCACGCCTTCGCCGTTGGGGTCCGTCCAGCTCGCCTCGTTGAAGGCGGTCTTCTGCGGCTTCTGGCCATAGCCGATCGCCGCGAACGAGGACGTCAGCACCACGCGAAGGCGCCCTCCGGGTGCTCCGCGCGGGTACGATCAGCTCGTTCTCGTCCTTCGGGACGTTCGGGGGAAAGGGCGATGCCACGTGCAGCACGTACTCGCAGCCTGCGACGGCCTCCGACCAGCCCGCATCATCTTCGAGATTGGCGGCGAAGAAAGACAAGCGATCGCCGGGCTCGGCACCTCCATTCTTCAGCATGGCGCGTACTTCGCCCTCGCGCTTCAAGCTCCGTATCGTAGTGCGCACCTGGTGGCCCGCGCCCAAGAGCTGCAGGATACAATGGCTGCCGATAAAGCCTGATCCGCCGGTAACTAGGATTGTGCTCATAGTCAGAATTATACATCACTAGACCGAATGTTCGTTCTAGTCGACCGCTCGCACCGCCTCCCACAACTTCTCTGCCACCTTTCGCAAAGTGCCCTCACTCAGCTTTCGCGGCTGCCGGGCCAGCCGGGCCACAACGCCGAATGTCAGATCCTGTATCGCTTCGGGAGGCAGATCGTTCAGAACCCCGCCTTTCGATTGGTTTCTGAAGCGCCGCTCGAACTCCATCTGTTTCTTATCTGGTCGCGAATTCTTATCGGGCCGGCAGACGAAGCCGGCAGTCTCGTATTGATCGAGAAAGCGCATCTCTCGAAGATGCCTGCGATAGAAGTGATACCCATTCGTCCACACCAGAATGAACGCTTCCTTCGCGTCCAAGTCCGGGGAGTAGCCTTCCAGAAGGTTCGCCCGCTTCAAGGCGCGGACTCGCTCGTACAGGGTCTGAAAGATTTCTTCCTTGCTCGCGAAATAGTGGTAAATTACCCCCGCACTCGCTCCAGAACGTTCTGAAATAAGCGACATGGGGGCTTCATGAAAGCCTCGTTCCACGACAACGTCGAGCATCGCGTTGAGAATCGCATCTCGCTTGGTGGTCTTTGCTTTGGATTGCACGCTTTTCATTCTTCCCTGCCCGAAGCGAACAGTTTGCGCGTTTTCCCGGGAAAACTACACTCGGAAATTTGTCAAGCGCCATTTCAAAACAGCTTTTCATATGGCACTAATTTCCACTGGCACTAATTTCCACTTGCCAGAAAATGCCGATCTGTTTACTATGGCGCATCCTGCAATGCTTCCAACCATCAACATCGGCGAGACCATTCGAAACTACCGGCTGCAGAAAGGCATGTCCCAGGGAGATATCGAAAAGCGTACGGGCCTCCTGCGCTGCTACCTGTCGCGTGTCGAGAACGGCCATACCATTCCTTCGCTCGACACCCTTTCGAAAATTGCCGGCGCCATGGAGATCGCGCTCTCGCAGTTCTTCTCCGAATCCGGCCACGTCAATGGCTCCAAGGGCCTGCCTCAGCTTTCCGATGACGAAGTCCGCTTCCTGAGCCAGGTGCGCCGCTACGCCACAAACCTCAATGAAAGCGACCGCAAGCTGGTTCTCGCCATGGTCAAGAAGATGGCGTCGAATGCGAAGTAGGGCCGGTGCTGGCTTCTAGTTCCTTGCTTCGATCTCAAACCTCGGGGCACCGACTCTCGAACAGCTGTCAAACCTCGACGATTCATTAGCGCCTTTCCCTGCCAGTTCCTGATGGAACCGACGTACTAGAAGCGAGAAGCTAGTAAGCAGATGCTGCCCTCCTTACTTTCGTACCATGAACTCCGGTGACCGCCAGGTACCTCGCCGCCAGTGCTCCTTCTCATTACACTGTTGACTTGGAGACCCTTCGTGACGACCGATGAAGAGTTAAACGTACTTGAGACCCAGTTGCGGCGTCTGAAGATCGAGTACGAAGTCTTTTTCAACAATCCGACCAAGCGGCCTCCCACTGACGTCGAATGGAAGGTGCTCTCGCTGCTCCGCAAATTCTCCGACGGCGTACGCATGAACTCATCCCAGCGCTACCGCTACAACGAGATGGCCCAACGCTACGCCGTCTACAGCGATCTCTGGCGTAAGAAGTCCCGCATCCGCGAGGAAGGTTACCGCCGCCCGCAGGATGCACTTCTGTCGGTGCAAGGCGTGCGGGTCGCAGAGGGCCATAAGCCGAAGCACAATCCCGTATACGGTTTGAGTCATGCCGTCGCTGCTTCCGCATCATCGCCCCAGCCCTTCATGCTCCACACCGTGGATCAAACCGAACGCGAGCAGGTCGAGCGCCTCTATAACACACTGGTCGCGGCCAAGAAGAAAGCGGGAGAGAACGTCTCCGGCAATCTGGACTCCTTCTCCAGCTTCGTCCAGAAAAAAACCGAGCAAATCCGCAAGCAGTACGGCTGTGAAGGCGTCGAGTTCTCGGTCGAACTCACCGAAGGTCACGTCAAGCTGAAGGCCAAAGCGAAGGCGTAAGAGCTGTCGACATTGCCGATTCCCTTCGCCACAGAAACGCATCACCGATCCCTCTGAGCCGGGAGCACTCTCGCTTTATCGTACCGCTCTGCTAACGACCACCGACAAACGACGACCGACTGCTTCCTGTTAGAATTTTCAGTCGTAGTAATTTTTCGCGAAGGCCAACATGTCCCCCAGCACTGCCCGCATCCAGCGCGCCATTCTCAGCGTCACCGACAAAGCTGGCTTGGTCGATTTCGCCCGCAAGCTTTCCACCCTCGGCATCGAACTGATCTCCACCGGCGGGACTGCCAAACTCCTGCGCGATTCCCGAATTCCCGTCAAAGATATCTCGGAGCTTACCGGATTTCCTGAAATGCTCGACGGCCGTGTCAAGACGCTGCATCCCAAAGTTCATGGCGGCATCCTGCATCGCCGCGAAAATCCCGGGCATGCCGCCGCTGTCGCCGAGCACGGCATTCAGCCCATCGATATGGTAGTCGTGAATCTCTATGCCTTTGAAAGAACCGCCGCCAAGCCCGGCGTTGCTTTCGAAGAACTGATCGAGAACATCGATATTGGCGGGCCCTCGATGATCCGCTCCGCTGCCAAGAATTTTCACGATGTTGCCGTGGTGACATCCCCATCCGATTACCAGGCGATCGCGGAAGAACTGAACCACTCCCACGGTGCGCTCTCGCTCGAAACCAAATGGCGTCTCGCCCAGAAAGCCTTTGCCACCACTGCGGCCTACGATTCCGCCATCGCCTCCACCCTCGAGCGCATCCCTGCAGATTTCCATCTGCCGCCCGCTGACCAGAGTTTCCCGCAAACGCTGCGACTGTCATTCCAGAAAACGCTCGACCTGCGCTACGGCGAGAACCCGCACCAGAAAGCTGCGGTGTACTCGGATGGCTCCGGAACCGGCGTCGCCAATGCCCGCCAGCTTCAAGGCAAGGAACTTTCCTACAACAACATCGTCGACCTGCAATGCGCATGGGATCTCGCGCATGAGTTCGACGAACCGGCGTGCGCCATCATCAAACACACGAATCCCTGCGGCACCGCCACGGGGAAAACTCTGGCTGAGGCATTCCAGCGAGCGCTGGAATGTGATCCCATCTCCGCCTTCGGTGGCGTGGTCGGCGTGAATCGCCCGGTCGATGCCGAAGCTGCCGAGCAAATGCAAAAGCTTTTCCTCGAAGTGATTGCCGCCCCTGAATTCGACGAAGCGGCCAAAGCCCGCTTCGCCAGCAAGAAAAATCTTCGTCTCGTCGAAGTTGAAGCCGCCCCGCATCCGTGGGCGATCCGGAGCATCTCCTGCGGCGTACTCTTGCAGGAGACCGATTTCCGCCGTCTGCAAGCTTCCGACCTCAAAATCGCCACCCACCGCACACCCACGCAAGAGGAAACCCGCGCGCTTCTATTCGCATGGAAGGTCTGCAAGCACGTGAAGTCGAACGCCATTGTTTACGCGCGCGACGGACAAACCGTCGGCATCGGCGCCGGCCAGATGAGCCGCGTCGATTCGGCCAAGATCGGCGCTATGAAAGCGCAGCTGCCGCTGCAGGGAACCGTCGCCGCCTCCGACGCATTTTTTCCGTTCCCCGATGGCGTCGAGGAAATTGCCAGAGCAGGCGCGACGGCGATCATTCAACCCGGAGGCTCGCAGCGCGATCCCGAAGTCATCGCTGCGGTGGACCGCCTAGGCCTAGCCATGCTCTTCACTGGAGTCCGGCATTTCCGCCATTAAAATCGCCACCAGAAAGTGATCTTTGCTCCGCAATTTCGGCGAGTGACTTTACTAAACTTGACAATTCCTTCTCTCCGTTCCCCGCAGCCCCTGTACTTCTGGGTTTCGCCGTCGGGCAATCGCATCCACTGTTTTTCCCAATCCAATGCGGATCGGGTTAGAATTAGGACACCCCATTCCCGGCGGTCCTGCATCCAATGGCTATGGCTTCGGCAAGCGCGCTCATCGTCAAATCGAACCATTTTATGGAATCAACTTCAGTGTCGTCAGGTAGAGCATGAATCGAATTTTTCGCCCAGCTTTGGTATTTGCTTTCCTCGCAGCGGTCGCATCCGCGCAAAGCACTCCATCCGCCCCGCCCGACGCGAAACCGGCAGAATCCAAAACTCCGGACTCTAAGCCCGCGCAGGTTTTGCCGCGTAAAGTAGACCATGCCGCCTCTTACTATCACTACACGCTGGCGCATTTGTACGAAGAGCAGGTCACGGCCTACGGGCGCAGCGAACTAGCCAACAAAGCGATGGAGGAATACCGCCTCGCCATCGAGGCTGATCCCTCATCTGAATTCCTTACCTCCGGCCTCGCTGAACTTTACGTCAAGACTGGACGCATCCGCGATGCCGTCCTCGAAGCCCAGGACATTATCAAGCGTGACCCTAACAATCTAGAAGCCCGCAAATTGCTCGGCAGAATTTATCTCCGCTCTCTCGGCGATATGCCCGGCAGCGGCAATGGCTCGGAAAACGTTTTAAAGCTGGCCATCGAACAGTACGAGCAAATTGTCAAAATTGAGCCCAACAATGTGGACGACCATCTTCTGCTCGGCCGCCTCTACCGCCTCGACAATGACTCGCAGAAGGCGGAAAACGAGCTCAAGACCGCAGTCAAGCTCGGTCCAGATTCCGAAGAAGCGATCACCACGTTGGCCCTGCTTTACAGCGATGAAGGCGACACTTCTCATGCCCTGCAAGTGCTCAGCTCGGTGCCCGACGCCGGGCGCTCCGCCAAGCTTTACGCCGCACTGGGGACAACTTACGAGCAACGTAAGGATTACAAGAACGCAATCGACGCCTACAAGCACGCCATCCAGCTTGATCGGGATAATCTCGATGCCATCCGTGGCCTGGCTGAAAATTTGCTGAGTGATGGCCAGATCGATGCAGCTCTGGATCAATACAAAGTGATCGCCGACGCCAATCCTGAGGACGCCCAAACCTATGTGCGGATGTCCGAAATTTATCGCCGCCAAGGCAAGTATGATCAGGCACTCGAAGGCTTGAAAAAAGCTGAAGCCATGGTTCCCGATGCGCTGGAGGTTCCTTATAACGTGGCCGTGGTATATGAAGCCCAGGGGCGCTACGACGAAGCCGTTAAGATTTTGCAGGATTTGCTCAAGAAAACCGAGAAGCCCGATAGCAGCTATTCCCAGGGCGACCGCAATAATCGTGGAATTTTCATAGAGCGCCTCGGAATGGTTTATCGCGACCAGGAAAACTATCAGCCCGCAATTGATGCCTTCCGCCAGATGATTCCGCTGGGCGAGGACAATGCCAAAACCGGCTATCAGGACATCATCGACACCTACCGCGAAGCCAAACAGTGGCCGCAGGCAACCGCCGCCGCGAAAGAAGCCGCGCAGAAGATGCCGGACGACCGCGAGCTTCGAATGGTGCTCGACGCGCAACTCGCCGATACCAGCGACCCAGATAAGCCCCTCGCCGATGTCCGCTCGCTGCTGAAGGGCACGCCGGAAGATCGCGAGGTCTACGTCCGGCTGGCCATCATGTATACGCGCCTGAAGCGCTACAGCGATGCGGAGGAAGCTCTGAATAAAGCCGAGCGGCTTTCGACCAAGTCCGACGACAAAGAGTACGTATTCTTCCTACGCGGCGATCTCTACGAGCACGAAAAGGAATACGATGAGGCTGAAGCGGAATTCAAGAAGGTGCTCGCCGCTAACCCGCAGAGTGCCGTTACTCTGAACTATTTGGGCTACATGAATGCCGATCGCGGCGTGCAACTCGAAGAGTCGCTGAACTATATCAAGGCAGCCGTAAGCCTCGATCCCACCAATGGCGCCTATCTGGATTCTCTCGGTTGGGCCTACTTCAGGCTCGGCAAGTACGATCTCGCCGAAGAAAATTTGAATAAGGCATCCCTTCGCATGGGTTCCGACCCAACCGTCCAGGATCATCTCGGCGATCTCTTTCAGAAGACCGGCCGCCTCAAACTGGCCGCCGCTCACTGGGAACGCGCCGTTAAGGAATGGAATAAGACCGTTCCCGCTGAAATCGACACCGATCTGCTAGCGGCCACGCAAACCAAGCTCGACGCCGCCAAAGTTCGCCTGGCCAAGGAAGAATCGGGGAAACAGTAGGCGCCAGGCGAATGGTCGATGGTTGATTTCCGATTTCTGATGATTGATTGGACTTCGGATCTTCAATCGACAATCACCAATGTTAGACTTGGCCCATGCTGGCCGGCTACGCGGTACAGGTAGAACATTCCCGCGGACGCCGTTTCCCTGAACCATCTCATCCTTATCGCAACGATTATCAACGCGACCGCGATCGCATCATCCACGCCCGCGCCTTCCGGCGGCTCGAAGACAAAACCCAGGTTTTCACCCGCCGCTATTCCGATCATTTTCGGAACCGGCTCACCCACACGATTGAGGTGACCCAGATCACGCGTACGGTCGCGGGAGCGCTTAATCTCAACGTTGATCTCGCGGAGGCGCTCGCGCTCGTGCACGACCTCGGCCATCCTCCGTTCGGCCACGCCGGCGAAAAGGCGCTCGACGCTAACATGCGCGAGCACGGCCTATCCTTCGATCA
Organism: Candidatus Sulfotelmatobacter sp.; assembly: GCA_049515395.1. Taxonomy (GTDB): domain Bacteria; phylum Acidobacteriota; class Terriglobia; order Terriglobales; family Acidobacteriaceae; genus Sulfotelmatobacter. The sequence goes on from JBEKUD010000013.1 coordinate 29,523, forward strand.
CAACCTCCATGCGCTGCGCATTGTGGAAGATTTCGAGCAGCGCTACGCCGCCTTCCGCGGCCTGAATCTGACCTTCGAAGTGCGCGAAGGTATGATCAAGCACTCCCGCGATTATGATGCGGCGAAGCATCCGGAGCTGGCCGAATATTTACTCGACCAGCGGCCCCCGCTCGAAGCCCAACTCGTCGATCTGACGGACGAGATCGGCTACAACACCGCCGACCTCGACGATGGCTACGAAGCGCATCTGCTGACCCTCGATCAAATTCGGGAAGGAGTTCCGGTCTTTGAACGTTTCTTCGAACAGGTCGAACACATTTATCCCGATGCGCCCGACAAACTGCAATTCAACGAAGCTCTAAAACGCGTATTCAATCGCCTGACCGACGATCTCCTAAGCAACACGGGCGCGCTCCTGAAGCAAGCACGAATCGCAACTCTTATCGATGTCCGTTCGTACCCGGATCGCCTGGCAGCTTTCAGCCCTGAGGTCGCATGGGAGCGCAAGCAGATCAAGAATTTTCTCTACGACAATCTTTATTACAGCCCTTCTCTGGCCGGAGAAAAGGACGACGCCGAACGCATCGTCACCGAACTGTTCTCTTTCTGGATGAAAAATCCGTCATCCCTCCCGGGCTACTATCGCGAGAAAGCCGAGCAAGAATCCTTGCCGCGCGTGATCTGCGACTACATCGCTGGCATGACCGATCATTTCATCATCGAGCAGTATGAGAGGTATTGCGGGCGGAAATGAATGAAGGGCACAAACCGCAACCGCAAAGCCCGAACTTCGCGGTTAAGAGTTGGTACTTGATCTCACTTCGCTCCCGCCGCCGCGGCCACCACATCAAACAGGATCCTCGGCCCGCGCCGCACTTCCTCCACGCGAATTCGTTCATCGTTCCCATGCTCCGTATTGCCCTCATCCTCCGTGGCTGTGTAGGGATTGAATCCGTAGGCGTTAATGCCGAGCGGACGGTAACGCTGATTCTCCGTGTACCCACTGGTGATATGCGGCACCACCGGAGTGTCCGGAAAATACTTTTCCGAGACCCTGCGAATCGCGTCATATAGCGCGGTGTTCGTGGGCGAGTAATTGGCCTGGCGGAATTCCGCATTCAGCGGTTCGACGGAGACGTTTGGATCATTCACCACTCGCCGGATTTCCGCCAGCAGAGCCTTGGGGTCGCCCCCCGGCAGAATGCGAACATCCAGGTTCGCCCACGCCTCGGGCGGAATCACATTGGTCTGCCCCGATCCTCCCAGCATGGTGAGCGAAATCGTGTCACGCAGCAAGAAATTCAGCGACTCGTCCTTCTCCACTTCCGGCTGAAATTTTTTATCCTCGATCGCCCGACGGATGTTGCGATACTCCTTCGCCTCTTCCGGCGGTTCGTAAGGCGCCATGTCGCGCAGAAATTCCTCCACTACGGGAAGGACTTTCAGCGGTGTGTGATAGGCAAGAATGCGATCCAGCGCGTGAACCAGCCGGTTTGGCGCCGAATCGGGTATGGGACGCGACGCATGTCCCGGTCGCCCATGCGCCACAACGTGCAACCAGAACGTGGTTTTTTCGCCTACGTCCACGCCCACATACTTCACCTTCCCATTTTCCAGCAAGTTCTCGCCCCCTTCATTGATCAGGAATTCCGCATTTTCCAGCAAATCTCTCTGGTGCGCGATGAACCAATCGGTCCCGGTGCCCTCAGCTTCTTCATCGGCCACAGCCAGGAAAATCACGTCGCGATCAAGCTCCACCTTCTCGCGTTTCAGCATCACCATCACGACCAGCTGCGCCAGACCTTCGTCTTTCATATCTTGCGCGCCGCGTCCCCATAGCCAGCCATCTTTGATCGCCCCGCTAAACGGAGGAACTTTCCAGTGCGCTGCCTCGCTGGTGACGACATCCATGTGGTTCAGCAGAATCATCGGGCGCTTGGCCTGCGCCGTCGTGTGCGGCAGTCGGGCCCATAAATCGCCGCGCCCGGCAGCATATTCGAAAGCGCGATTCTCGATTCCTTCCTGATCAAGAATCTCTTGGTAAAACGAAACGGCGCGCATCTCGTTACCCGGCGGGTTCGTGGTGTCGATGCGTAAGTATTCCTGCATCCAGGTCAAAGCCAGATCGGAATACTCTCGCATGTGATCGCCGGGAACCCGAGAGGAAGCCGTCGCCGCTTCGTCTGGCTGGGCTATCGACTGGGCCGGGGCCCATCCCGTACTTGAAATCATTGGAACCAATAGAATCGCCAGAAATCGAGTTACCTTTGGTGTTCCCGACGCCAGTTGCACCCGCCGGTCATGCACTTTGATAGATCCCAAAATGAGTCTCCTCCCGATCGGTCCGCTCCACGCAGTTTTTATATCAGGTTTGCCAAATTTACCCGGCGCAAGCCCGCGCAGACTATCCTTCCGGCCAGAACCGAGATACAATGTCTTTAGCTATCAAGTGTTTAGCGCTAAAACTTGAAATCGGGATTTGGCATCAGAACTGTAATAGAAGGATCCGGCGTCTGGAGCGTTTTCCGGGCCTTATTTTGAGATTTTCGGCGTGCGTCGCGTCAGCGCATACCGGTAGTTTTAGGGGACGCAATCAAAATCACGCAACACGCCCGTTTCGGCGTGCTGGAGTGGAGCCCCCAAGCGCTCCCCCCAAAATGGAGGAAGTTGTTATGAACAGCCGTATACTCGCCGCTTTGCCCTTGGCCGTAGTGCTCGCTTTCCCGGCCTTCGCGCAAACTTCATCTTCGTCTACCCAAGATCAGTCCAATCAGCCGGCCGCGTCGCAGACGACACAGTCTCCCGACAATATGAACGGTACCGGCAAGCAACCCCTGCAGGCGCCCGCTCGAGAAGGCTTTTGGGGCCGTGTGAATCCCTTTGCGCGCAAGAGCTATGTGAAGCGCCAGACCGATCCTATCCGCGACCGCGTCAACGAACTTGACGACCTTACCGCCGCCAACAGCAAGTCGATCAAAGACACCGACGCCCGCGCGCAGGCCGGCATCAAGCTGGCTTCTGACAAGGCAAATGAGGCTGACCAGCATGCGATTGACGCTGGCAACAAAGCCACCATGGCGCAGCAGAGCGCGCAACAGGCGACCACACGAATTCAGTCGGTCGAAACCGTCGTCGGCAACATCGATCAGTACAAAGCTTCCAATCAGACCGAGATCCGCTTCAAGCCCGGCCAGACTATGTTGAGCAAGAACGCGAAAGACGCTCTAGACGAGATGGCCAATGGAGTGAAAGGTCAACGCGGTTACATCATCGAAGTTCAGGGCTTCTCTTCCGGCAAAGGCCAGACTGCAATTACCAACTCGCAAAAAATGGCCGAGTCGGTCGTGCGCTACATGGTGCTGAATAACGAAATTCCGGTTTACCGCATTTATCTCGTGGGCATGGGCAATGCACCGGTTGCCAACGCTGACGATAATGGAAAAACTAAGCACATGAGCGGTGGCCGCGTGGAAATCAGCCTGCTGAAGAACGATCTGGAGCAGTTGGCTTCGAGCGGTTCTTCCACTCCGGCCGCCACCCCCGATCAGCAGCAACAACCGAAGTAGATTTGATCGGTTGCACCCTTCAGTGCCGCCTTGCTTAAGTCCTTCCCCTTGTTACGGAAAGAGCCCTTCGCGCAAGCGAAGGGCTCTTTGCTGCTCACTGGAAATCCGATCGGAAACAGGGGGAAGAATCTGCTTGCATCGCGATGCGCACCCTGCTGTGGGCCTATCCGGGATGATGATGGTAATGAAGCAGCAGCATATGAACCACGAATCCCGCAACAAACCAGATTGCGGCTTCCAGAATTCGCCTGAATCGTGGGGTCATCAGAAAAGAATACGCTTACTGCGAATCCTGTGCTATCCGCCTTCTTCGCTTCCTGCACGAAAATCTCCAGGATCGATTTCAAGAGTTTTCAGCTTGGACTGACGGTTTGACCCTTTGACCTGGCCCGGCTAAACTCCCTTCTCAGCGGGGTTCGCCGATGAAACGAGTCTTGTGGCTCTTCCTTTCCGCGTTCTTTTTCTTGGCTACTCTCGGCGTCGTGGCCGACGACCAATCTCACCCTCACCACGAAGACCTGACTCCTGCGCAATTAGGGACCGTATCCTTCCCCATCTCCTGCGCCCCCACCGTGCAGGAGCCCTTCGCGCGAGGCGTCGCTCTGCTGCACTCCTTCTGGTACGAGGAAGCCGAAAAGGAATTTCAGCAAATTGCGATCGATGATCCGCACTGCGTCATGGCGCACTGGGGAGTGGCCATGAGCCTGTGGCACCAGCTCTGGAACAACCCGGATGCCAAAGTGATCCAGCTCGGACGCGATGAAACTCAAGAGGCGAAACACACGGATGGTCCGACCACGCCGCGCGAAAAGGCTTACATCGGCGCCATCGCAGCCTTTTACAACGATTCCAAGAAGCTCAATCATGAAGCCCGAGCCCAGGCCTACTCGGATGCAATGAAGAAAGTTTACGAAACTTACCCAGACGATCACGAAGCCGCGGTTTTCTATGCACTCTCTCTGCTGGCCTCCGCGCCGCATCTTGACACCACTTTCGCGAATCGCAAGCAAGCGGCCGCAATCCTGGAAAAGCTTTTCGCCATCGAGCCCGACCATCCCGGCGTGGCACATTACCTGATTCACGCCTACGATAAGCCGCAGCTGGCTCCGTTGGGCCTGCCCGCTGCCCGCCGTTATGCCCAGGTCGCGCCCGCTGCTCCTCACGCCCTGCACATGCCTTCCCACATCTTCGCTCGCGTGGGGCTGTGGCAGGACGACATCAACTCCAACCTCGCCTCCATCGCGGCCACGCGCAAAACTGCTGCCATGCACATGGGTGGCGAAGGTCATCAATTTCACGCGATGGATTTCCTCATCTATGCCTACCTGCAGAGCGGACGTGAGGCCGATGCTCAAAGAGTCATCGATGAAGTGAAGACCATGCCTGCGATGAAATCGATGTATGGCCCAGACTTCGATCCCGAGACCAACGCCCTCTCCAAGTTCCCCGCGATTTACGACCTCGAACTTCGTCACTGGTCGGATGCCGCGGCTCTGCACGTTGTGCCGGGCTCAACCCGCAGCGATCAATCCATCACTTACTTGGCTCGAGCCATCGGCGCAGCCCGCAGCGGCAATCTCGCGCAAGCCCAAACAGACCTGGAGCAGATCGAGAAAATTCGCAAGGAACTTATTGCGAAAAAGAAGGCTGACTTCGCGGAGGGGGTCGGCGAAGACCATCAGGAAGCCGCTGCCTGGGTCTTGCACGCTGAAGGGAGAGACGACGACGCCATCACGAGCCTCCGCGCCCTTGCCGATAAGGCAGACCAGCTGGGCGACGAACCCGAAGGCATTCCGGCGCGCGAACAGTTAGCCGATATGCTGCTGGAAGCGAAACGTCCGCAGCAAGCTCTCGCGGAATATCAAACTGACCTAAAGCTGAATCCCAACCGCTTCAATGGCCTCTACGGCGCAGCCCGCGCCGCCGAAGCCGCGGGCAAGCAGAGCGATGCCACCGAATACTATGCACTCCTGCTCAAGGTTTGCGACGGCTCAAGCTCCACACGCCCAGAGTTGACCCGTGCAAGGGAACTGGTGGCACAGAAATAATCCACTGCGCTGTCATCCTGAGCGGAGCGAAGGATCCCCGGCAAGGATGCGGTTCCCGCGGCTTCGCATGGTGTTTCTATCAGCGCCAGGCGTTGAATCCATCTCACAGTTAGCAGAGCTTGCACCATGGTTTGTGGAATCGCATGCTTGCGACGCTCAGCGAACCGGCACGCTCAGATGCCCGCAGCCGCATTCGACGTCACATCACCAACGTCATCTTCACGATCAGCGCCGCCATCATGGCCACTGCTCCCAGCAGCGCGTTATACTCCCGATGCTTCCAATACAAATCCATGGAAAATGCCGTCAAAGCTTCCCCGGAAGCCGCCGAGACGTGAACGAGACGCGGAAACATCCTCGGTACTCGCCGCGCATATTCATCGAACTCACCAAATTTAATCCGTAGAAATTTCTCTTCATCGCGAATCACGGGAAGATAGATCGCGAAGAACATCACCACCAGCACAATCCCCACCCACCAACTGCGCGCCGCCACGGCGAATCCCAGCCCCATCAGCAGCGATCCCAAATAAAGCGGATGGCGCGTATACCCATAAGGGCCAGAAGTCGCGAGCGACTCGTTCTTGCGCACATGCCCCGAAGCCAGCGCGCGAATCAGGAGCCCGGGCAGGACCCCGATCGCTCCCAGCGCCATGGATCGCCATGTGGGCCGGGCCAGCCAAAAATAAAGCACAGCGAAAACAAATCCTAGCGGCACCCGAATGCGCCGCGCGACCTTTGACCATTCCGCCATGCGTTATTCCAAAATTGTTTCGCGGAGAGCAGGCTTCATCGCTTACGAACACCAAGGCCGCTGCCCGCTTTGAACCGCCTGAAAGGGCGCGGCGTCTAGCTAGCCGCGCCGCAAGCCGTAAGAAAAGCTGGGCTTTAACCCCTGGGGTCTCCGCCCAGAAGACGATGGGCAGCCGCCACCACCTCATCACTCCCGATTCCCAGCAATCCCTCTTCCGGCGCCGCCCGCCGCGCGTGCGAAGTCACGCTCTCTGCCTTGCGCAGCACCACGCTGCGAGTTCCATAAGGTCCGTTCCGCGCCGGGTCCGTAGGCCCATAGATCGCCACCACCGGAACCCCCAAACCCGCCGCCAAATGCAGTGGTCCGGTATCTCCTCCAATCAATAGCCGGGCACGCCGCGTCAGTGCAATCAATTCCGTGATCGTACAACTCATCGCCTGAGCCGCTCCCCTACTGGCAGCCTCGGCCGTTCGCGCCAAACCCTCCTCCCCCGGACCATAGTTCAGAATCGAAAAAATACCCAGGCTCCCCAAGCCCCGCGCCACTTCGCCGTATCGCTCCGCCGGCCATCGCTTCGCGCCCCACCCCGCGCCCGGATTAAGAATGGCGAATTCGGCGATCCCATGCTCCGTAAGCCGCTGATTGATGCGTTCTTCGGCCTGTGGATCATGAGGAATGTCATCAGCGATCTGTGCCGGAAATAATTTTCTCCCACCCTCGACCAGCGCCGCGGCAACTGAGACATTCTGTTCCACCACGTGTCGCCCGCTCGCGATGACCTTTCGCGTGTACCACAGGCTGGCCGGGGACTCTCGCGCCTCGGCCGTTCCATACACCACGCTCGCCCCCGACCAGCGCGCCAGCAGCGCCGATCTTATCGCCCCCTGCAAATCCACTGCAACATCGTAGCCGGCATCGCGCACGTCGTTCCTGAGGGTGGCGATCCGCTGCAGAGTAGGAACGGAAAACAGGGATTTTCCCCAGGATTTCAACTTCACAGTGTGAACTTCATCCACCAGCGGACGCAGCGTAGAACGGGGATCTCGCCGCGGAGATCCTGGTGCACTCAACAGCTCAGCCCAACGCTCCTCGATCAACCAACCGATGTATGCTTGCGGAAACGCCTGCCGCAACGCGTGAACCGCAGGCAGCGTATGGATCACGTCGCCCATGGCGCTCAACCGCACGATCAGCAGCCGTTCCATTTTTTTTTCGGGCGAGAATGGGATCACGGGTTGGGTGCCATCCGCGAGCGGATAATTTCGCTGGTCGAGTGTTCCTTCGCGTCGCCGACGATCGCCACGCGCCCACCATATTCGGCCACCGCATCGCGCTCTGGAACCGACTCCTCCGTGTAGTCGGTGCCCTTCGCCTGTATGTCCGGACGAATCTCGCGAATGAGCGCTCGCACATCGAGTTCAGAGAAAATCACAACCGCGTCCACGTCGGCCATCGCCGCAACAATTTCAGCGCGCTCTCCCGCCGGTATCACAGGCCGGCCCTCGCCCTTGAGCATGCGCACCGATTCGTCAGAGTTGACGGCGACCACCAGCTTGCCGCCCAATTCCTTCGCGCCCCGCAGATATCGGACATGCCCGACATGCAGCAGATCGAAGTTGCCATTCGCAAGAATGATGGCCGCGCCGCCGCGCCGCCACTGCTCCACGCACTCGCGGAGTTCGCGCCGCTCCAGAATTTTCCTCGTTTTTCCAGTTTCCAATGGTTCCTTTTCCAAATTGCTACCCCAGTCAATGGGGCCTGGTCGAAGGGGGACTCTGCTCCAGTGCTCGCAATAATTCATCTCGCGACACCGTTGCCGTCCCGCGCTTCATCACAACAATCCCGCCCGCATAGTTTGCCAACTGCGCCGCTTCTTCCGTGGTGGCGCCGGTCGCCAGCGCCGCGCTGAATGCCGCAATCACGGTATCGCCCGCGCCAGTCACGTCCGCCACTTCGTCGGAACCAAAGATTGGTATGTCCACCGGTCTCCGCTCCCGATCAAATGCCACCATGCCGTCGCGCCCTCGCGTGATCAGCAGCGACTGCAAATTCATCTTCTCCATAATTTGCTCTCCAGCCTGGCTCAACTTCTCCCAATCCTGCCCCACGCGGATGCCCAGCGCCGCTTCCACTTCCGGTTCATTCGGAGTCGCCGCCGTGGCCCCGGAATATTCCAGAAACCGGTATCGCGAATCCAGGATCAACGGCACCGGCGCTCTTCGTCGTCCGGCCTGCCGCAACGCGTCCACGATGGCCGGACTCGCCGATCCATATCCGTAGTCGGAGACTAACCACGCATCGGACGCGCGCAAATAAGCCCGCGCAGCGAGAAACAGTTCGCGCGTCAGATGCCGGTTCGGAATACTCTCCGGCTCGCGATCCACGCGCACTACCTGCTGGCGCGTATTGTGCGTCATGCCCGCGAGGATGCGAGTCTTCGTAACCGTGGTAAACGATTTATCCTTCAGAACGCCGCTGACTGGAACATGCTTATGCCTGAAAAACTTGATCAGCATTCGTCCGGGCTCATCGTCACCAACGGCGCCAACCGGCAGAACATTGACCCCCAGATCGGCGAGGTTGTTCACCGCATTGGCCCCACCGCCCGGTACGATCGTACGTTCGCGATGCTTCAGGATGAGCACCGGCGCTTCGCGCGACACTCGCGAAATTTCGCCATAAACGAATTCATCGGCTACCAGGTCGCCGAGCACCGTAATGGTGACTTTGGGAAACGCTTCGATAATCTTCCGCAGCCGTTCAACTTCTTTCAAATGCTTCGTCATTTAGAGGTCTAGTCGCCGTCTCCGGCATTTTCTCACGACCGCCGCCGACGCTCCTCGATCGCGCGCAACATGGTATCCACAGCGTTAGCCGCGTCCTCAAGCTCCATCTTGACGGGAACAACTGTCAGCGGCTGCAGCGCGTCAAGGTATCCCGCCAGATTCACGGCGTCTTTTTCTGTAGTGACGAAGCCGCCGCCGTTACTCCGTTGACGAAGGCCCAGCAAGTCGCGAATGTCTCTCTCGCTGTAGGTATGATGATCGCGGAAAAACGCCTCCGCCACCGGATCAATGCCCGCGGTTCGCAACTGCAGCAGGAAATTCCGCGGCCGGGCAATGCCGCAGAACACAACCGGCCGCTCGGGAAAGTACGCCGCATCGCTTGCCATTACGATTCCGCGGCGCACCCGCCACACCGTCTTTCCTTCGATTGGAAATTCTTCCGCCGCTGCGCCGCTGGTCAGCACCACAACGTCGGCTCGTTGCAACGATCGCAGTGGTTCTCGCAGTCGTCCAGCGGGTAGCAGCCGGTCTCGCGAATCTTCCGGTGTCACCAAAACGATATCGAAATCCCGCGCCAGTCTGCGATGTTGGAAGCCATCATCCAACAAGTGGATCTGTGGGCCGAATTTCTTTTCGGCAAAAGAGCCTGCCTTATATCGATCCGCGCCCACCACCACCGGCGACTGCAAGCGCCGGGCGATCAGTAGCGGCTCGTCACCGAAATCCTGGGGCAACCCGCCAGGATCCACCAGCAATACACCGTGAGTCTTACGCCCGTAGCCGCGCGATAGCACATCAAAATTAATTCCGCGAGCCTTCAACAATTCACCCAACAGCACTACAAATGGAGTTTTCCCCGAGCCGCCAGTCGAAAGATTTCCTACACTGATCACGGCGCCCGCCAGCGACCTCGACCGCCGCCGGCCGCGGTTGTAGAAGGCGTTGCGCACTTCCACAATTCCGCCATAGATGCCCGACAGGGGATTGAGGTTCATGGCCGTTCCAACAACTGCTGCAGTCCGTCCGCCGTCCGCGTCGTTACTCCTGCCTGCGAGCGCATGGTTTCGGCGGCTCGTTCTCCAAGTTCTCTTCGCTCCGCTTCGTTGGCCAGCAATTCCAGCAATACCAGCGGCAATTCCGCCGGACCCACAATTCGAACCGCGTCCCGGCTCTGGAACAAGCTCACGATATCGCGGAAGTTTTCGGTGTGAGTGCCCACCACCGTCGCCACGCCGTACTGCGCCGGTTCAATAATGTTGTGCCCGCCGCGAGGGACCAGGCTTCCGCCCACAAACGCAATGTCGGCTAATGCATAGAGCGCCGCCAATTCTCCGATTGTATCCAACAACAGAACCGCTCCCGCTAGACCCTCCCCATTCCAAACCGATCGCTTGAAGAATCGGATCGACATCTGCTCGATCAAAGCGGCGACCGCAGGGGCCCGCTCTGGATGCCTCGGCGCAAGAATCATCACCGTCTTGGGATACTGCACCAGCACATTCTCAAACGCCTTTAGCAGCAGCGGTTCTTCTCCCTCCACGGTGCTGCCACATACCAGCACCGGACCGCCCTCGTTTGTTTCAATCGACTCCTTCAGGCTTTCGACGATGGCAGGCGGCGATGGCGCTGCAATATCGAACTTGAGATTTCCCGTAACCCGCACTCGCCCCGCGATCGCGCCAATCTCTCGCAGCCGAGACGCGTCCTCCTCCGTTTGCGCCATATAGGCATCCACGTTCATCAGTACTTTTCTCAGCAAACCTCGAAACCACCGGTACTTCGGCCATGACCGGTCGGAGATTCGGGCGTTCACTACCGCAATCCGCGCTCCGCTAGTATGCGCGAGCCGCAGAAAGTTCGGCCAGAACTCCGTTTCGGCAATCACAACCATCTGCGGCCTCAGCGCCTTTAGGTAAGCACCGATGGCGAATGCAAAGTCCATGGGAAAGTAAAAAACGTTAGCCTCACCAAAGCGTTTGCGAGCGATCGCCTGTCCGGTATCGGTCGTCGTCGACATAACAATTTTGTGACGCGGGAAACGGCGACGAAGTTCCTCTACTAATCCACCAACTGCCAGCACCTCTCCAACGGAAACGGCGTGAATCCAGATCACCGGCTCCTCGCCTAGCGGCAAACGAAGCCGCGCAGGTACCCCCCCCAGCCTCTCCGCAAACCCCGTGCGGTACTTGCCATGGCGCACCATCTGGAACAGCCAGTAAGGCAGACTCACCAACAGGCCCAAGCCCAGCGCCGCACTGTAAAGAAAGCTGTAAAAAGAAGAAATCAAGTCGAGCCATTCTAAACAAACAAATATCGCTCTGCGCGACGATCTACCCCGTGAACCTGGCGCCCCCCCGGGTGGAAGGTTCTTGGAGCCTGAATCGGAATTCAGCCGAGAAGCGTAGCGCCCTTCTATAATCGACCCATGCCTCGATTGCTGAAAGCCAGGCCTCTCCGTATCCTCGTTGCCTCGGCGACCTTAATCGTGTCTTCGTCATCCTTGGCGGCAAGAGACTTTGTAAAGCCAGCGGCCCAGCCAGCGAAAACTTACCCGGCCCACGATGACCACACGAGCGACAAAGTCGCCATCGCCGCGGACCCCTACGACACTCCCGCAAAAGCAAAGATCTTTTCCCTGAACTTCCAGGAACACGGATTTCTTCCCATCTTTTTTATCGTCACCAATGACGGCGACCAGCCCATCTCCATCGCCAACATGCAAGTCACGCTCACCACCGCCGGCCGCACCAAACTCACTCCCTCCTCGACTGAAGATATCTTCCGCCGCCTCTCGAATCCTCACGCCAACATGCATCCCATCCCTGTTCCCATCCCGCAGAAAAAAGTGAAAGGCATGCTGAGCCAGAAAGAACGCGACCAGATCGAGACCTCCCAATTTGCCGCCAAAGCCGTCGAGCCCCACACCACCCAATCCGGATTTCTTTTCTTCGATGTCGAAGACGTCTCCTCTCCCTTGGAAGGAGCGCGCCTCTTTGTCACCGGCGTCAACGACGCCAAAGGCACCGAGTTGATGTACTTCGAAATTCCGATGGAGAAATGACGACCTTGCTTTTTTCAATCCAGATCGCGGTTCAACCACTGATCACTGGCTACTGGCCACTGATCCCTGGACACCGATCTTGGCCTACCGACCACTGCCTTATAATCGCTCGATAATGTCTACTCGCGCAGACACCTCCCTCGCTGCTCAAGCAGCCTATGAACCAGTCATCGGCCTCGAAGTCCACGTTCAACTACTGACGGCGACGAAGATTTTCTGCTCCTGCTGCACGCGCTTCGGCGCTCCTCCCAACACAAATGTCTGCCCCGTTTGCCTCGGCATGCCCGGAGCTTTGCCGGTCCCGAACCGCAAGGCAGTCGAATTTGCCACGCTGGCTGCAATGGCTCTGCATTGCCGCATCAACGAAACTTCCATCTTCGCACGCAAGAATTATTTCTATCCCGACCTTCCCAAGGGCTACCAGATTTCGCAATACGACAAGCCCCTGGCCGAGCATGGATTCATCGAAGTTCCCGCCGGCAAAAACGGGGGTGACCAGAAAAAGATCGGCATCGCCCGCGTGCATCTCGAGGAGGATGCTGGCAAAAGCCTCCACGAAGGCTTCCCCGACGCTTCCGAAAAAACTGCGATCGATCTCAACCGCAGCGGAGTGCCTCTCATCGAAATCGTCAGCGAGCCCGACATCAGTACGCCCGATGAAGCTTACGAATACCTCACGCGCTTGAAGCAAATCATCCTCTACAGCGGCGTCAGCGACTGCAACATGGAGGAAGGTTCGCTGCGCTGCGACGCCAACGTCAGCATCCGTCCACGCGGCCAGAAAGAATTGGGCACGAAGGCCGAAATCAAGAATGTGAACTCCTTCCGCTTCATCCGCGAAGCGCTGATTTATGAGATCGCTCGCCAAGCCGACGTGGTTGAATCCGGGGGCAAGATCATCCAGGAAACCCGCCTCTATAATGCGCATGAAGGCAAGACCTACAGCATGCGTTCCAAAGAGCAGGCACACGATTACCGCTACTTTCCGGAGCCGGATCTTCTGCCGTTAGTGGTCGATGAAAAGTGGAGAGCAGAAATCAGAAAAACTTTGCCGGAGCTTCCAGAAGCGCGCCGCGCGCGCCTGGTGAAAGAATACGGCATCACCCAATACGATGCGCAGGTGCTAACGGTTTCCAAGTCGCTCGCGGATCAATTCGAGTCGGCGGCGAAGGCAGCTAAAAGTCCAAAGCGTGTCGCCAATCTGGTTCAGGGCGAACTCATGGGCCGTCTGAAGGCCAGTGGCGCGGAGATTGAGCAGTCTCCGATTTCGATGAAAGGCGTTGCCCAATCCGCCGACCTCGTCGAAAGCGGCGTCATCTCTGGCAAGATGCTCAAGGATCTTTACGATCTCTGCTTCGAGCGCAGCCAAGACTTCCCGGAGGTCTATGAAGAAGAAGGCCGGCCCCAACAATCCAGCGATACTTCTGCCTTGGAGAAAATCATCGATGAAGTCATCGCCGCCAATCCCAAGCAACTTGAGCAATTCCGCGCGGGCAAGACAACCATGCTCGGATTCTTCGTCGGCCAGGTGATGAAAGCATCGAAAGGCCAGGCCAATCCCCAAGTGGTGAATGAGTTGCTCGCCAAGAAATTGGACTGAACCCACTGCAGGCTCGCCAAGTGACTTAGGTGCTATCCGCTCGCTGCGACCTCGGCAATCTGATTCCCGCCTTCGCAGTCCGATACGATGATATTGAGCTCGTTCCGTCCGGGCTGACCGTTCAAGTGTCTTCATGAAAATCAAGCTGGACCGCATCATCAGCATTGCCACGCTGGTGGCCTCTCTTGTGGCCATTGTTCTGGTGTTGAAAAGACCCGCTCCCGTGGCACAGCCGCAGACTCCAGCCGCCATCGCCGTCAACGCCGAGCGGTTCGGCCAGAAGATGGAGCAGTTTGAACAGGCTGTGCAGCAGGCCCCGGCAAGCTCCGGCGCAGATTATCAAGCGGTGCCGCTGCAGAATCCGCAAACCGTCCCATCAACTGGACAACCGAAGGCGGAGGTTCATCTCTCCTCCAACGAAGTGGGCGCTGCTCTGGCCCAGGCAGTTGGACTTGCAGGATCTGCAGGATCGACGGGGTCTGGAGCACTCTCGCTGGATTCGAATCTCGGAAGTGGACAGCCAAACATCAAAGACCAGCAAGTGAGTTTCGAGGGCGACACCGTGCACGGCCAATTCCTGACGGAGATCGCGGGAAAAGACGTCTGGGTCACCGTTTCGGGCCATCTCTCCTCAAAAGATGGATACGCGGCCTTCGATCCGACGGAATTCAAAGTGGGGGATCTGAACGTACCAGTTTCTCTGGTGAATCCCGCGTTGCAGAAAAAGCTGGCCGAGCAGCGTGACCGGATGAAACTTCCAGACAACGTTGGCGACGTCAAGGTGCAAAACAGCGAACTGGTGATGCAGCAGAAATAATCCGTTCAGCGATTTGCGAGGTTAACCAACGCTCGCCGGCAGCTTATTCCCGGCGACGACTTTCGCATACCAGCGGCCCGATTCCTTGATCGTCCGTTGCTGAGTCTTAAAATCCACGTACGTCAAGCCAAAACGCTGGCTGAAACCTTCCGCCCACTCGAAGTTGTCCATCAAACTCCACGCATGATAGCCGCGAACATCCGCGCCATCGGCGATGGCGTGCGCGACCGCCTGCAGATATTGCCGATGATATTCGATGCGGCGCGTGTCGCGAATCATTCCACCCGCGTCGGGACCATCATTGTAGGAGCATCCGCTTTCCGTAATCTCAATCACCGGGTGGTTGAAGTCGCGAGTGATACGCATGACGGTGTCATAAAGCGCCTGCGGCCAAACTTCCCATCCCATGTCGGTTTTCGGCCCCTGCTCGCCGCCAACCATCTTTACCGGGAACAGCCATTGCTGCGCGTGGGAGAAGCGCTCGATCGCAGTGGGTGCGGAAGCGATCGTGCGGTAGTAGAGATTGATGCCGATGAAATCGAGCGGCGCCTTCATCTTGTCGAGATCGCCTGACTTGATCCTCATGGCAGTTTCGGGAAAGAAGGTAAACGCCTCGGGATACCGGCAGTTCAGAGCGGGCTCGAGAAACCACAGGTTGGTGATGGCATGAGCGCGCTCGGCGGCCAGTTCATTTTCTTCGGAGTCGGTCGCCGGTTCGCAAGCCGACATGCTCAATGCGGTGCCCACTCGCGCCGAGGGGCGAGTTGCCTTCAGGGCTCGAAATCCAGCGCCCTGCGCCAGGTTCACCGTATGGGTGGCTCGGAGAAAATCGACAATGTTCTCGCGCCCGGGTGCGAGTTCGCCTTGGAGATAACCTCTGTAGGTGAACGCCGCGGGTTCGTTGAACAGCATCCAATCGGAAACGCGGTCACCCAAGATGCCTGCGATCAGCTCAACGTAGTCGGCGAAGTGAGAAGCAGTATCGCGGTCAGGCCAACCTCCAGCATCTTCCAAAGCTTGAGGCAGGTCCCAGTGGTAGAGGGTGACAAACGGGCGGATCCGGGCTTCCAGCAAGGCATCGACCAGACGGCTGTAATAATCGACGCCTTTGGGATTCACGGGTCCCGAGCCGGAGGGTTGAATGCGCGGCCATGAAATCGAAAAGCGATAGCTGTTCAGATTCATCGTGCGCATCAGCGCAATGTCTTCCTGCCAGCGATGGTAGGAATGACAGGCTACGTCTCCCGTATCGCCGTTCTTGATTTTCCCGAGAGTATGCGCGAAGCGGTCCCAGATCGATTCGCCTTTTCCATCTTCCTTCCATGATCCTTCAATTTGATACGCAGCCGTGGCCATCCCCCAGAAAAAATTCTTGGGGAAGGGAATCTCGCAGGCACTATCGAACCGCATGTTGCGGGAAGTGGCAAGTGGCGCGGAGTTCGCGGCACCAGCCGCATTCGACGACACGCTGCACGCCGAGAACAAGCCAGTTGGCAGGGCTGCTGCTACGCCAGTGGCGAGCCCAGACTGCGCAAATTCACGGCGGGTCAAACGCAAAGTAGGACCAGTCTCCCCAATGAATGATATCGGCGCGATCGACTAATTGTGCTTGATGAGCTTCCCGGTCTTCTGACCCGTCAGCGAGTTGTACAGCGTCTCCAGAAACACATCTTCGTTAACGAAGTCTCCAGAATACTTCTTCCACGGCTCCAGCAGCTTCGCCTGCTTCATCTGGTCAAGAGTCTTGCCATCCTTCAGTGCCTTCTGCACCGTGTCCCGGGTCTGCTTCAGCATTCCCAGATAAGCCCGCACATCGTCGAGGCTCGACACCGGCCCATGCCCTGGAATGACCTTAACATCCGGCGGCAATTGTGAGATGACCTGCTCGACCGCCGCAATCATGCCATTGATGCTGCCGCCGCTCTCCACGTCGATGAAGGGAAAGCCATAGGTCACAAAGTCATCGCCCATGTGCACAACATTCGAGTGCGGGAAGAAGATGATCGAGTCGCCGTCGGTGTGTCCGGCGGGAAAATAGAGGGCGCGGATGTCCTCGCCATTCAGGTGCACCGTCACGTCGTGATCGAAAGTAATGATGGGCAATGCCTCGTGCGGCGCGGGCTTCAGGTCCATGTGTATGGAACCGCCGTTGCCCCCTCCTCCGCCGCTCTCCAAGCGTTTGCGAACATTATCTTGCGCAATGATGGGCGCCTGCTTCTGGAAGTAGGCGTTCCCGCCGGTGTGATCCGGGTGATAGTGGGTATTGATAATGAAACGCACGGGCTTGTCAGTGATGCTTTTCAGGGCGGCCTGAATTTTGTCGGCCAACGGCGCGTACTGATCGTCAACGATGACGATGCCGTCGTCGCCGACAGAGGCGCCAATGTTTCCACCGGCGCCTTCGAGCATGTATACGCTGCCCGCCACTTTCGAGACCTTCATCTGCACTTTGCTGAAATCTTCGTCTTGAGCAGCGGCGAGGCTGCCCGCAAATGCCCAGGCGGCAAAAACAATCCATAACTTGCGCATGATCGCCCTCGGCTTCATTTTGACCACGGGCTGACATTTTAAACCGGAAGGGCCTGGAATGCTGCTCACAACCCTCATTTCCACTGGCGCAACAACTTCTCCACTGTATCCGCCACGCCCCGGATCTGGGCGAGTTCGCCCACGGTCAAGGTGCCGAGATGGGCCGAAAGATATTCGATCCGGCGCTGCCTTACGTGCTGAACAAGGCGTATGCCCTTGGCTGAGGCTCGAATACGCATGCGCCGAGCGTCGTGAGGATCACGAGAGATCTCGATCATACCGCTGCGTTTCAGGCCAGCGACCACTCGACTCATGGTGGGTGGCTTGACCTGCTCGGCGGCGGCAAGACCGCCAAGCGTCCTGGGGCCGGCGAAGACCAGGACCGACAGAGCGGAAAGTTGCGCCGGCCCTAGGCGGGAAACCACGTCCTGCAGGCGCGCGCGACGCAGCAGGTGAATTGCCGCGGAATGAAGGCGGTCGGCAGCCTCGAGGGCTTCAAGCCGGGGCGCGACAAATTCAATCTTGACTTTTGCCATCGAAAATAGTTAGCTATGCTAACTAATATTTCTGCGGAGGTCAAGATATGAGTGCAACTGCAACTGGAATTGGAATCAAAGGCCTTGGCCAAGTGGCCATCCATGCTAAGGATGTCGAACGGGCGGCCGCTTTCTATCAGGACGTTTTAGGACTGAAGTTGCTGTTCAAGGCGCCGCCAGGCTTGGCGTTTTTCGACTGTGGCGGAGTGCGGCTGATGCTGGACCGGGCAGAGAAGCCGGAGTTCGATCATCCCAGCTCGGTTCTGTATTTCGCCGTGCCCGATATCCTAGGAGCGTACGGGAAACTGAAAGGCAGCGGAGTGCATTTCGAGGACGAACCGCACATGGTTGCGAGAATGCCGACGCACGATTTGTGGATGACTTTTTTTCACGACTCCGAAGGAAATTTGCTGGCGCTGATGTGTGAGGTGGCGCATTGATTCCGGTTGCGGCCATTCCTGGAGACTGCCGGAGGATTCTGGTTGCTAATTGTCGGCTGACGATTGAGAATGAGCGCGATAGGCGATTCCTTGAGGCATGCACCGCCAGCACTCTCAGCGTCGGGCTTTGGCAGTGCTTGGTTTGGGCTCTGCCTGGCGTTCGCGCTGCACATCTTTGACGAAGCCACCACCGGCTTTCTTGCCGTGTATAACCCGACCGTCATCAACCTGCGCGCGAGTTGGGGATGGTTTCCCATGCCCACATTTGAGTTTCGCGACTGGCTAGCCGCACTTATCGTGGTTTGTGGAGTTCTATTCTGCCTGACTCCGGTGGCGGCCCGCGGCATGCGTGGGTTACGGCCGCTGGCGTGGGCTTACGCGGTGATCATGTTTCTCAATGGCCTGGGGCACACGATCGCAACCATACTCGGGCACACCGTGGCTTCGGTGACATTTCCCCGCCCCGCACCCGGATTCTATTCCTCTCCCTTTCTGTTTGCGGCTTCCGTGCTGCTGATGGCACGGCTTTGGCGTACGGCGCAAGTGGAGTTTCAATTGCCAAGCGGGGTTTGAGCGGGACGCGGCGCGTACAGGGCTGTTATCATCTTCTGCGGAGTAATCTTGTGAAACCCTTCGGCAAAATGGAAGACGAAGAATTCGAAGAAGAGATTCCTTATATTTCCGGATCTGGAGAAGGACTTATGGAAGAAGCACCGACGATGCACGCGAGCGCGCGCCGCGATGAGGATATTGCGCTCGATCTAATGAAATTTGTTGCGATGACCACAGGATACGGGCGGACTACCTCGTCTGGCGTGGGATTTCAGGGCACTGGTTCGGCTTCGAAACCTGATGAATACGCAGTGCAGTTGCTCGAGTTGTACGGAAAGTGCAAGGCGGTAGTGGCGGGAAAGAAGTAGCGGTTGCCTGACTGAGGCAGAGAGCGAACCTCCAAACGAGAAAGACCGCGGCTCCGAGACCGCGGTCCAAGTTTCAGCGAAATTGAGATCAGCGCACCCCTTCTAACGACGGCCCTTCTTGGCTTTCTTCTTTGCCGTTTTCTTGGGCGCTTTCTTGGCGGCTTTCTTCGCAGCTTTTTTGGGCCGCTTCCTAGCTGCTTTCTTTTTTGCCGGCTTGGCCGGCGCTTTCTTCTTTGGCGGTGCTTTCTTGGCCGGTGCTTTCTTCTTGGCCGCAGGCTTCTTCGGGCCGTCGCCGGGGGGAGTTGCGGGCTTGGGTGCTGGTGGTGGAGGAGTGGGTGTTGCGGGCTCGCTCATATCGGATTCAGGCACGCCAGCCTCTTCCTCCTCCTCTTCTTCCTCTTCGAAATCCTCTTCGAGCGACTCGCTGTAGGCGCCGCTGTCGCCGAACTCTTCTTCTTCATCACGTCCGTAAAGCGTGGGATCGTAGAACGTCATTGCTCCTCCTGACCTTATTTTGACCTCCTGGCGCAAACAATAGCCACGCTAGGTTGCCGGGAACGGGAATTATAAGACCGTCAGAAACGTGTGGTCGAACGGCGCGCGATTATAGCACGCCGCTTGCTGCCAAATGCAAGGACCATGATCACAGCTTGGTTGATTATCTGTTATCACAGCGCGCGCGCAAAGCAAAGAAGAATCGCGGTAGGCCGCTCCCTCGCCAGCGGGCTGGCCGAAGTTTCGGAATGCTCCTCTGGTCGTGAGACTGGAGCAAATCGAAAGCCGGGCGCCAACGGTGTTGTTTTCCTGGAAGAGCCGCCGAAGATAAAGCGGAGAGCTCGCGCTCTCCGCTTTCTCCCTAACTTCGGAACCTCTCCGGTTGGGCTATTTCTGTGTAAATGGCAGACCCGGCAAGGTTTCCGTGTGCTCGGACCTTACTGCGCTCAGCAGATTGGGATCCAGCCCAAGGGCTTTCACGATGGTCGGAGCGATCTGCCGTGTTTCGACCTGGTCGATAAACGTAGAGGGCCGGTATGCCGGGTTGGAGACGATCAGCAGAACGTTGCGGTCGTCGTAGGCGAAGCCTCCATGTTCGGATACTTTTTTCTTCCCGCCCGTGTAGATGACCCCAACGTTGGGGGCTACGATGATGTCGGGAGTACGGGAATCAGTAAGCGGATCGTTGAACTGCAGTGTTAGGGAAGGACCGGCAAAGATCTCTCCTTCCCCAAGGATGTTTTCATGCCTTTCCAGCGTGGCCACGGCGCTCTCCGTCTGGCTTTGATCAGTCAGCCAGAGCATTGAAATATCGTCCTCATCGGCTTGTGCGACGGGCAGGCCAGGACCGACGCCGTTTGGGGACAGGATCTGCGATGGGGGTTCGTCCGAAGGGGCATCTGCCGGAATACGCAGCACGC
The DNA here is from genome assembly GCA_049515395.1 of Candidatus Sulfotelmatobacter sp. Taxonomy (GTDB): domain Bacteria; phylum Acidobacteriota; class Terriglobia; order Terriglobales; family Acidobacteriaceae; genus Sulfotelmatobacter. The sequence continues at coordinate 49,995 of JBEKUD010000013.1, forward strand.
GATGTGGATCAATCGGCGACTGTCCGTGCTTGGCCGACACAATAATTATCGTCGAGTCCAAAAGCCCCTGCTTGCTCAACTCCGAAACCATTTGGCCAATGGCACCGTCCACGTACTGAATCTCGGCTAGCAATGAATCGCTTGGCGTTCCCAGCGCGTCTACATAGCCGCCCGTCAGGCCAAGTGAACTTTCCACCAGCTTTTGACCCACACTCACCGACTGGAAGTTCATGCCGAACAATGTTGGCACGGGGGCGCTCGCGCTCCCATCGTGCGTCTTACCGTCGATCCAGTTCAGTACAGCTTGTACTTTGAACTGGTCGTAGCAACGAATGTTCTGAAAGCTGTCCGTCCAGGCATTCGATGACGTCGCAGCGCCTGGGTCGGGCAGCGGATTGCAGCCCGGCACCGTAGGGATGGGTACCGGAATGGAGTTGATCTCTGGGGACCACAAATCCGTCACGCCATCTCCGCTGGGCCCGTTCGTGAAGTCGTAGGAGGGGTGCTTGTCCGACCACGCGGTGTAGCCGCCCGCATTCTTCACCACGTTGAAGATGGTATTGTCACGAATGAAACTGTGTGGATAAACCGGCGCGCAGCTATTCTTTGGGTCGCGTGGCAGATAGTTCGGATTGATGCCATTGATCCCGGAGCTGCCGTTCGGCTTGCCAGAATCAAGTTTCAGATAGTTGTAGTCAATCTCCTCATCGAAGCCAACCTGCGTGCCAATCACGCTCGGGCATAGCTTGGGTCCGCCTACGATGCCGTAGGGCGTTGTCTGGGCGGGAGGTGAAAGCGCGCGATCATAGCTGACATCGTAGAAAATCCCGGCCGAGCGAGGAGTTCCGCCGGTGATCTGGGCCGTTAGTCCCGGGAAGGAATCAGAGGGTTTGGGAGTGAGGGCTTGCAGGTAATGCACGCCGGTGGATGACAGCTCAGACAGGTGCGGACAGTAAGGGTCATTCGCCGAATTCGGAACGCCCTTGCTGCAATTCGCGAAATCGAGCGAATGCATACCGTCAATGCTGATGAGCAGGACATGCTTGATCGGGCTAGAGCTTTGGGCGATTGCTTCTGACGCAGCCAGTAAGAGTGCCAGAGCAGGCAGGCCGGCTCGGAAAATGCGATACACCTTCATGGAATTCCTCCTAGGGGTTGGATAGGCTGTCTAGAATTAGCAGAGGGAAATGAACAAGAGGTGACTGTCTGATTAAAGACGTGTGAAAAAAGGGCAAAAAGGGCAAAGAAGCTGTGCTTCGTGAGGCATTTTGCCAAGAATAGGCACTTTTATCCGCATCCAGACAGAAAAAAGCGCGCTCCCCAATGGCTCTGGGGCCTGGAGCGCGCGCATATTTCAATAGAGAGCGGAGCTTACTTCAGGCTCTTCACGTATTCGGCGACGGCCTTGGCATCGTCGGCGGAAACTCCGCTGACGGGTTTCTTGTGTGGCGCCTTCTTGGCGTCATTGCCTTTGGTCAAGATGTCGCTAATTTGATCGGCGGTGAGGCTGGTTCCTTTCAACGCGGGACCCACCTTTCCCTGGCCGTCGGCGCCATGACAGGCGGCACACTTTGCCTTGTAGGTGGGGGCTCCGTCCTGCGCGAAAGCAGGCAGAACCAGGGCTGCGGCGAGAGAAAGGAGAAGAAACAGAATGAGCACCTTGCGTAATTGCATCGAGAGCTCCTTTTCAAATGGAATAATGTTTGCCTCAACTGCCGGAGCGATTGTAGTGCTAACCTACGGAGGCAACGAACAAAAAAATGGACTAAGGAAGTAACCGCAGACCGCTTTGGGAAGGTCGCATCTATCGGTTTTGCTGCACGACGAGGATCATTCCGGGGCGTAGAGTGGCGACATTCTGGTTATTGCGCTTCAGGGCAGCGACCGTGGTCTTGTAGGCAGTAGCAATCGAATAGAGGGTTTCACCCGACTTCACTTTGTGACGGAGGACGCTGGCTTCGTCTGATGCCCTTTCGGCCTCCACATTTGCTGGCTTCCCAGAGGAACTTTTTGCACTGGCCGTTCTGGAACTCTTGGCGGAGTGTTTGGTCGACCCACTCGAACTCGAGGCCAGTTCGCTGCTGGGCGATACCGGCAGATGCAACGCGAGCACTGTTCTGCCGCGCAAGCTATCGCTCCTCAGGCCATTCCAGCGACGAACCATCTGCGCGGGAATTCCGAAGTTTTCAGCGACGGTCTGAACAGTGTCCCCTTTTCTGACTTTGTACCGCGTGATCCTGCGCGCATAAGTGCCGGTATCGCTTACACCGCGAGTGTTGGGCGCGACAGGAATAATCAACCTGGCGTTATTCGGAAGGTCGATACCATCCAGTCCGTTGGCCTCGGCGATCGAGCGAGCCGTGACGTGGTAAGTGCGCGCCAGGGAAGCCAGCGTATCCCCGGAATGCACCATGGGGTAACGCCACCACAGGCGCATGCCCGAGGGAATCGCGGCGATCGAGGTCTCATATTGCGGTTTCGTCCCGGCTGGCAAATGGAGTTCAAACGCGCCATCTTTTGGCGTGCTCAGCCGCAGAAGGCTGGGATTGAGTTGTTCGAGCTGCGCAGGGGTGGCGTCGACGCAATCGGCAACCAGGCGCAAATCCACCGGATAGTTGATCGTTACGGCGTCGAAAGCGGAAGGTTCGTCCATCGATACATCATCAAAGCCGTAGTGCGACAAATTCTTGGTCATGATCGTTACGGCCAAGATGATGGGAATGTAGTTACGCGTTTCCTTGGGTAGAACGTTACGGCGGTAGAGTTCCCAGAAGTCGGCATAGCCGGTGCGCCGGACTGCGGCCTGCACCGTGCCTGGACCGGAGTTGTAGGCAGCCATGGCGAGGTACCAGTCGCCGAACTGGCCATAGAGATCCCTTAGGTGTTGCGCGGCAGCCCGAGTGGATTTTTCCGGATCCTGCCGATCATCGACCCACAGGCTGCGCTGCAGTCCGTAACCTCGTGCCCGACTGCTCATGAATTGCCAGATGCCGCGGGCGCCGGCGCGGGAGACAGCCGTTGGCTGAAATCCGGATTCAGCCTGGGCCAGATAGATCAAATCCTGGGGAACGCCTTCCTGCTTAAGGATCCGAACCATCATGTCGTGGTAGCGGCCGGAGCGGGCGAAGGCGCGCTCGAAACTGCCGCGTCCACGGTTGGAGAAGTAGCTGATGTATCCAGCTACCTGGTCCGTCATCATGAGCGGAAGGTCGGAATGGGTCGATTTGATATCGGCCTGAGCCTTTGCCCTAACATTAGGATCCGCGGACGGCGTGATGCCATTGGCTTCATCGATCGGCGCGGGCTCGGACTTCTGTGCCTCGGAATCTGCGAAGGAGTCGCCCAGATCAAGATGGTTGACTCCCTCCACCATGCGGTCGAATTCCTTTTCGAGCCGATCATCGGAGCGAATATCCAGCTTGCTTTCGAGCAGAGTGTTAAAGGCGTTATCAAAATCTAGTTTGGCAGCATCTTTGCGACCTGCCTGATAGCTCACCAATCCAGCCTGATATTCGTTTTCGACGCGGGCGAGAAGTTCGCCGACCTGATCGGCGGAGGGAGTCAGGGCTGCGGATTCAGTTTTGGCCTGAGCCGTCTGGATCGATCGCTGGTCGTGGATATCTATCGACGGTGGCGCAGGCTGGGTTGATGGCGGGCTTGGGGCCGGCTCTTTCGCGCTCAGCGAGGGTGGGTTTCCGGGCGGTGCTACAGCTACCGGTTTCTGTGCAGTGTGGCAGGAAGAGGCCGCCATAGCCAAGACGGCGAGAATGGCAATCCGCATTTGGAGGTTTGCAACTCGCATAATTTTCTACGAGATACGGATTCTTCTCTGGCGCGAACTCCCGCCGAATTCTACCAAAATCGTACCTTTCAGTCACTCGCGGGTCAACTTCGAAAAGAAACTGCATCCGTTACTTAGGGCACGGGGCGAACGGGCACTACTCTTCCGGAGTCAGACGACGGACGTTAGGCAAAGCTTCGACGCGTTGTTCGGTATGACCGGCTAGGCGCAGTCGCTCAGTTGACCCTCACACTCGCCAGTAATCTGGTCGCCAGTGCTGAATCGCCTTCTTGATGTCTTCCCGGGAAAGCTTTTCATTTAGGGCACGCTCCGTTAGAGCTGTCACCTCGGCATCCGATACGAAGCGCAGAGCTATGAGCTGACCTTCGTTCAATTCCATAATGCGAGAACGCAACGGCTCCGGGCACAAGGCCGTGAGTCGCAGCCGCTCTTCCAGTCGAATGACCCGGTCCTGCACCTTGAGCGCATAAATTCGAATCTTCACGACCGCAATTACGGCGGCTACCGAGATCACGAAGAATGATGCGGAGTGGAAGCTAGGGTGCCAAATGAAATGTATGGTTCCACCGATGGCGGCAAGGAAGAAGACGGGTAGTACTACAAAGTGAAACAACGGATCAAATTTGGCATGGTTTGCCAAATTTTGGGGCTTCTTTTCGGCCATGACGAAGGGCTCCTGCGGCGGACGTGCCAGTTTAGCAGAGCGTAGGTCGGGTGCACACAGCTTGTCGAGGGTGGTATGCGTTCTCGTTCTCGGTTTCGCGAAAAGGCGGTTTTCCAAGAATCTGAAGGTTTGAAACCGAATCTTTTATTCCATGAACGAATCCAAGGCAAGCATGAAAGCCATTCAAGTAAAGAAAGTTGGCGGACCGGAGGCATTGGAATTGGTGGAGTTGCCGGTCCCGCAGCCCAAGGCAAATGAAGCCCTAGTGAAGCTGGCTGCGTCGGGTGTGAACTTTATCGATGTGTACTTTCGCGAGGGGCGTTACAAAGGACCTTTGCCTTTCATTCCGGGCCAGGAAGGCGCTGGCGTGGTGACTGCTCTCGGTTCCGAGGCGAGTACGGTGAAGGTGGGAGACCGCGTCGCTTGGACCGCAGTGCAGGGTGCCTATGCGGAATATGCCTCGGTGCCCGCTGACAGACTGGTACCCATTCCGCACGGCGTGAGTGATCGCGAGGCGGCTGGCGCAATGCTGCAGGGGATGACGGCGCATTATTTGTCGCACGATGCTTATTCCCTGAAGCAGGGCGAGACGGTGCTGATTCACGCGGCAGCCGGCGGGGTGGGACTGCTCCTGGTTCAGATGGCGCACAACATTGGAGCGCGCGTGATCGCGACAGTTTCCACCGAAGAGAAGGCAAAGCTGGCGAGAGGCGCCGGCGCGCATGAGGTGATCCTCTATACCCAGGCGGATTTCGAAGCCGAGACCAAACGCCTCACCGGCGGCAAAGGCTTGGATGTAGTCTACGATTCGGTCGGCAAAACTACCTTCGAGAAGGGACTCAACATCTTGCGACCCCGAGGAATGATGGTGCTCTTCGGCGGATCGAGCGGGGCCGTACCGCCGTTCGACCTCGTGGTGCTCTCACAAAAGGGATCGCTTTACCTAACCCGTCCCACGCTCGCGAATTACATCGCCACCCGGGGTGAGTTGCTGGCCCGGTCGAACGCGGTGTTTGGCATGATGGTTTCCGGAAAACTCAAGCTACGAATCGAGCATACTTATCCACTCGCCGAAGCCCAGCGTGCACACCGGGAACTGGAAGGGCGAAAGACGACGGGCAAGCTGCTGCTGCTTCCGTGAAACCGGGTAGCCAGGCTTGTGTGGAGCGGGCACTGTTGGCCGGTGCTTTTGACCTTGACCGCAGTTGCGCCCTCAAGCTTTGCGCTTGTAGTTGGTTGCATATAAGGGCGCAACTTTCCCGGGCAAAAGCCGCGCATCAGCGATCGGCTCCCTCGTCACCATCTCCAGTGGCACAACTCCAGCCCAGGTCGGAAAAGAATAGTCTTCCTCATCGTCGATCACGCCGCCGGTGCGTACCTTTGCCGAAAATTCTTCGATGGGTAATCGCAGCACGGATGTCGCCTTCAGTTCGCGGTCATTCGGATGGCGAGAGTCTGCCCAGCGGCCGGGAATGATGTGTTCAGAAAGAAGGCGGAGCGCCTCAATCTTCTCCGCCGAATCTTCCACCAGCGTCGCCCTACCCAGGACCACCACCGAGCGGTAATTCATGGAGTGATTGAAGATGGAGCGAGCTAGTACCAGTCCATCGAGCAAAGTGACCGTAACACAAACCGGAACGCCATCTTTCATGTTGCGCAACATGCGGCTCGCCGCCGAGCCGTGCATAAGGAGGCAGTCATCTTTGCGACCGTAAGAGGTGGGGATCACAAAAGGCTGGCCGTCGGCTACGAAGCCGACGTGGCACAGGAAACCCTCGTCGAGTATGCGATACGCGGCTTCACGATCGTAAACACCGCGATTGGCTTCGCGGACAACACGGGTCCGAGGTGTGGGCGTGTAAGGCTGTGACATGGAAAAAAGAACTCCGGCAAGCGCCAAGGATGGGTGAACGGAAAGTGTAACATCCGGGCTGGGGCTGAGAGGCCTTGACCACACAACATCGCAGAATTGGGATTCTGTCGGAACCAGTGCAATCCGTGCGACCGAGCCCCCAATATAAAACTACCAGTATAATTTCATTGCAAACTGGAACTGCCGTGGATCATACGCCGCGGTAGCTTGGCCGGCATTGATAAAGAGCGGGCTAACGGCCGCGACGTTATACCGGTTGGCGATGTTGAACATATCGGCGATCAACTCCAGGTTGAAGCGCTCGTCAAAGTAGATGCGCTTAGCCACGCGCATATCGTTGAACACGGTCCACGGAGTGACCCCGGCATTGCGGCCAAGATTGCCGTCAAGCGACTGCAGCGTTCCATTAAAGTCGGCGCCGCAAGGCTCCTGAAAAACACCAGTGGGCGAGTATTTGGAGGCGACCGCTGGATACCCCAATGCGGTACATCCCGGATTTACGAAGGTGTTGGGTCTTCCCGTCAAGGAAGATAACTGCAGATTGTCATCGCCGCCCGTGATGATGTTGAAAGGCCGCCCGGTCCCAAGCTCGATCAGAGGAGCGAAGGTCCAGTTGCTGAAGAATTTGCTGCCGAAACCATTACCACCGAGCTTGCCCGTCTGGTAAACGCCCGAGAACACGAAGCGGTGTCGCTGATCGAATAGCGACGTGGATCGGTCCGCCGACGGAAAATAGCTGTCTTGCGGCGTAAGGGTTGATTGAAGATCCGTTGAATCGTCAATGGCGTGCGACCAGGTATAGGAAGCCAGGAATTCATAGTGACGGCCGAAGCGCTTGCGCAAATTTGCGGTCAGGCCGTGATAGACGGAACTGCCGTTCGAGTAGTTGGCGTCCATGTCACCGAACGGTACACAGTTGGCGAGTGTTGTGGGATCGCAACTGGTGTTGAAGCCCTGGCTGGTCAGCCCTTGAAGGACGCTTTGCGCGAGACCCACGCACGCGGCGCCACCGGGAACGCTTGAAAGGTAAAACGCGGCTACCGATGGATTCAATCCCGATGGACGGAAGAAGTTCATTAGCGAGGAGTCGACATAGGGAGTCGTCCCCGCGACGCCGCAGCCGCTTACCGTAAACGGGCTGCTCGGGGTTTGGCCGGCCGCGAGGGCAGTTTCATAGTTCTTGATCATCAAATCGCCACGGACGGTGTTGGCGTTGATGGGCCGGTTCAGGTGACGGCCGCCGTTGAAGTTATAGGCGAGATTCAGAGCGAAGCCGTTACCCAGATCCTTCTCGATTCCGAAATTCACCTGTTGTGAATAGGCGTAAACGAAATTCTTCGACTGCGGATAACCGAAGGGCTGAAAGGCCAGTGGCAAAGGGCTCGATGAACTCAGGTAATTCTGGTTGAGGAAGATCGATTGCGGAAAATTCAAAGATTGAAATTGCTGCTGGTTGGGCAAGAATCCCAGTGCAGTCGTAACCGCGGGATTGGTGGAAACTGCGCACGGATTCGCAGGGCTGGGAATGTTGATGGGCAGTCCTTGAAAAATAGGAATTGCATTCAGGTTGCTCGGACTTCCGGGGCCGCTGCATCCTCCCGTGCCCGCGAATGCCAACTGGCCGCTCGTCGAGCCGTCAGAGGCGTCGCCAAGAAAGTAAAGACCGAGGAGAGGATGATCGTAAAAGATTCCGTACGATGCGCGCACGACGGTTTTGCCATCGCCTTTGGGATCCCAGGCCACGCCAACGCGCGGCTGGACATTATTGGTATCGGTCTGAATGCCTTTCTGCAATCCCAGGAAGTTATACCCAGCTTGAGCCAACGCATCGGGTGGTTTGAACTGCGGCGCAAACTCTACGTCATAGCGGACGCCGTAGTTTAGCGTCAGCTTCGGACTCACGCGCCATGAATCTTGCCAGAACACTCCCAACGGCTTGTTGGAGAACGAGTCACTCGGACTGCCGAATCCTTGAATGAAGTCCTGCGGCAGCCCGGCGCCGTAGGCTTGCACGGGAGAAAGTCCAGGAATCGTCAGGCCGGGAATGGATAAACCCAGATTCGCTGCGCTCACCGAGCCGAAGTCGTAGACGCCGCCGTAATTTACGGTGAACGTCGCGGTGATAGGAAGATAGTTGAAGTCGACGCCGACCTTGGTTTGGTGACGTCCGATGGTCCATGAAAAATTGTCCGTGAATTGATAGCGCTGCTCCACGCGCTGGATGTAGGAGTAAGGCTCGCGGCCGAAATAGGCGTAACCGGGAATGTTGACGGCGGGATCGGAGCCTGCCGGAATTTGGGTATTGTAGAAATACGAAAGGCCCCGCCGCGCATACTGAAAGCGCAACTCGTTCACCTTATTGTTGCCAATACTCCATGTGTCTTGCACCACGCCAGCCACATCGCGATAGGTCTGTTGCGAAGTGCGAGAGTAAGCGTTTTGTCCGAACGGCTGATCTTGACCGCTCACTTCAATTCCGGTGACCGTACTCGGGCTCACGTTCGCCCTTAGCGTCAGGCGGTTGTTGCTGTTGATGTTGTGGTCCAAACGGAACGAGTACAGGCTGGTGCCTTCAAAGACTGGGAAATTTCCCGCCTGAGAGCTCAACGAAGTGAAGGATGCGGGAACGCCATTGCAGAGCGGAGCGGAAGTGCTGCAGGAGGTAATGAATTGTGCGAGCGGATTGCTTCCATTCGCGGGGACGGGGAGAGCACCGGCCAGAACCAATCCTCCAAAAGCTGCCGGGTAACTGCCATTCACGGCCATGCCGGAGGTGGCCCCGCTCAGAATCGAATACTGTTGCAGCAAGGGTAGCAACGACGGAGGCAGGGGTGTGCTGAGAAAGGCCGATTGCTCCGGCGTCACCTGAATGTCAAAGGTTCCGGCGGGAGCTCCGAAGAAGGGCGACGCGTCGAAGGGCACCAACCCGAAGTTGTTTTGACCGATGCTGGAAAAGCCGGTCTCGTGCCGGCGCGTGACTTCGTAAGAGAAAAAGTAGTAAGTCTTGTCCTTCTTGATCGGCCCCCCGAAAGCTGCTCCCGCCTGTACGCGTGTGTAAGCCGGGTTCGGAACCGTGCTGAACGGATTCACCGCTTGAAAATTGCGGTTACGCAAATAACCAAACACGTCTCCATGAAAATCATTCGATCCGGAACGCGTGATGATGTTGACCACGCCTCCCGCAGCCCGGCCATACTCCGCGCTGTAGCTGTTGGTGATGATCTGGAATTCCTGCACCGCCTCTTGTGACACCGTGGAGCGGACGCCGTTCACTGAGTTGTCGGTGGCGTCGGCGCCGTCGACGTTTACCAGGTTGGAGCGCGCGCGTTGGCCGCTCATGTTAAGTCCCGAAGTTGGTGCGGCGCCGGTGTTCGGTGCGTTATCGCGCACCACCTGAGAATCGGTCAGGGTGAAATTGATATAGTTACGTCCGTTGATGGGCAGATTGTCGATGCGTCGCTCCCCGATGGTGTTCGTCGTCGAGGTGCGTGAGGTCTCTACCAGTTCGGCTTGAGAGGTGACCTCGATCACTTCTCTTCCCGAAGCCACAGCAAGCGCGACCGGCAAGTCGACGAGCCCGCCCACCGTGATATTCACGTCCTTGTCCTCGACCTTGGCGAAGCCGGCTGCCTCAACTGTAACGGTATAAATCCCTGGTGACAGCTGCCGGACGCTGTAGCCTCCCTGGCCGTCGCTGGTGGCGGTGCGTGCCAAACCTTTGGCCACATCGCTTACTGTAACCGTGGCGTTGGCCACCGCACTGCCTTTGGGATCCTTCACACTGATTTGTAGGTCGCCAGTAGCAGCACCGCCCTGGCCGTAGCCGAGGGATGAAAGGTACAGGACAAGGGTGGGAACGAAGAAAAGCTTCACGCTGCGGAACGCGATCATGCGGATCATAGAGTCTTCCTTGGTTTCGACGCTGCGAGTAACGGCGAAACGACTCCAGCGGCGGATGGCCGAAACGCGCACAAGATTGCCAGGACTTGCAGCCCCGCTGGTTTTATACCAAAACGACTCGTGAAAACAAGGCCGGAATGATCCGGGGTGGTGTGTGAGTTACCCGGGAGTTTTAGCTGAGGGTCCGGAGCGCCGACGCAAAGGTGGGCTCGTGCGATTTTTGCACGTGTGACTGACGTCACACCACTAGCTGTGAGAGGCCAGGCGAACCGCGGCTGCGGGATTCTGCAGTCTCCCTAATAACATCGCCGAGCCGCTTAACTGTTCATAGCGATCAACCACTCGTTCGGCGGCAAACTCGGAGTTGGGCCACGCCAAGGCCAGATAGATCCGCGCCAGAGCCACCGCGCTGTTACGACGGAGACGCAGCGCGTCGTTCACTACTTGCTGCGCGGCTGCGGCAACCTGTAGGTCGTCACCGGTCAAAGCCGATTCACCCATGCGCACCAATGCGGTTGCATTTTCCCCAACGACCTGAATGTAGGCGGCCATCGCGCGCAGCCGCGCCCGTCGGACCGAACGGAACTGAGCAGGCGGCAAACAGCGGCGCAGATACTCGTTCTCGGCGGGATCAATCAAGTTACGGAATGCTACAACATCGATCGGGCTGATCGTTCGGACCGCGTCGGAGGTTTGTTTGTGCTGCAGGCTCCGGGAGACGGCGAAGTTCAAAAGAACGCCCAGCGCGACCGCGGCGGCAACGACGAGGGCGAGTGTCAGACTCATTGGTGTAGTAGGCGCTCCAATTCACGGTTCCACAGTTCGAGGTTATGCTCAGGTACTAAAGCTTCAGACTTTTGGGCAGCCTTGTGAGGAACGAGAAGGTAGTAAAACCAGAGCAAGACGCAAGCGTGGTACGTTGCCATGTTCACAAAGATGAGGGAAATGTCGTGACGGGGAGAGAATTTCCCATTCGCCATCAGCGTCCAAGTCGCAAGATGTACGCAAGCCGACATGCCTAGCCCGAGCGCAATGCCGAAGGGTGAGCGGTTCCAACTCAATTTGAAATAGGCCGCGAATACAAAGAGGAACAAAATCAGTCCAGACTCGACCATGTAGATGGTCTGTTCAAAAATATGAACGCCTGACACGATTGAGTGGGTGCTGTTCTTCGGCGTGTAAGCGGCGGCCACGGCCGCCACCAAGATGAGGACCACGCCCGCCCCACTGATGAGCAATTTGCCCAGCTTGGCTATGGAAGAATACGGGCCGAACACCTGGCTGAAGATTTCGCCGACAAGGGCGAATTTCAGAAAAGCCTCAATCAACAGGCCTACCCAAAAAATCTGCCACCATGTTGCCGCAGTGACAGATGGAAGGATATCGGCGACGTAGACCGTGAGTTGCTCAATCGCAGCCACTACAGCAAAAATCACGAAGATGGGAAATTGCTTTTGTAGGCCACGTCTCCAGGCCAGGAGGGCGAGCACGAGCAGGAAAACATTCGGGGCGACCCAGAGGTAATGCCAGAGAGGTGAGTGCGCCTGCAGCATAGCCGTAGCCGGAACTATATCTCGACTTGCTGCAGGCGACAATAGCGATACGATTCGTGTTCGCTTTCTGTAACGCTATTTGCGAATCAGGGTTTGCATAACTTTTCTCCCCCACAGTTGCCGCCGCCCCCCCCACCGTCCGCGTGCGCTAGAGTCGGGATCACCAAAGCACTGAAGAACATTAAGGCTGCGGCGATGACAATGAATAGGTTTTTCACGGTTGTTTTCTCCTTGTTTCAGAAAATTGACCGTGATACTTTCATGACGGTTTAGTTTTTGGAAAAGTCCCGCCGCTCTCTTATTTATTTGGAAAACGTAACAAGATGACCTTGGAATCCGCTTTGCGGGATCTGCGAGAGACTACGCTAGCCGCGATATCGGGGCTGCTCGCGAAACTCCGTTATCTGGGTTCGCTGCACCGCCGCGAAGGCGGCTACAAGCATTGGGGGATGGCGCTGGTCCATGGAGAGGAGTCTTCGGAGCGCGCTTTGAAGGCGGCTCACTCAGAAGTATTGTCCACCGTGCTGCGGACGCCCATCTCAGATCTACAAGAGGATTTGTCTGATTCAACGCGAGCTACGCACCAAACTGCGAGTGCCTACCTGGAGGATATGCGGAAACAATTCAGCGAATTGCTTCCCGCTCCAGATGCCGCCTCCGCCCGCCACCTTAACTCAGTGCTGGTGGCTCTTTCGAGTCTGGAGAAGAACCGTAAGCCTGCCACTCCGTCAGCTTCATAGCAATCCCCACAACCTGTCCGATGATCTCTGCTTCCTGAGGATGGCGCAGAATACGAACCTGAACGGGCGAGAGCGGATGCGGTTGCAGGATAAGGTCATCGCGATGCATGCCGCACCAGCAGCAGGTGTGCCCATCGCGAGTTTCCACGAAGTAAATCGGACGTTCATACTCCGACCGCCATGTTCCCTCCACGACCTTATTTCTTGCTTCATCGACCTGGATGAAACTGCCTGGCGGAAGAATTGGGTACATGGTGAAATCCTGGATACCGACGTAGCCGTATGTAAATTCGCTATGGGCGAACTGAGCGAGATATGACAAAGGCACCAACCCCCACTGTTCCACCATGCGGCCGAGATTGGTGGTGCGATGTTCATCAAAGCCGGGATCCATGCGGATGGGCATTTGTACGGAGGACAGCCCGGAAAGAGCTTCCGACACATGCGATCGAGGCGGTGCAATGATGCTGAGATCGGCTGCCATGTTGTTCATGTCAACGCCGTACCATGCCAGCAGTTCCCGCAGATCGCGCCGGTAGATCACGGACAGCGAATACAAACGAAAAATACTCGGCAAAACACCTTTGGTTTCAATGTCGGACAGACGGCTCGGAGGAATGGAAAACTCCTCGTTGCGATATTTCTCCGCCATGCGCGCGCTTGAGGTCTCGATGTCGCGCATGGTTAAGCCAAGCTTTTCGCGAAGAGTCCGCAGACTTTTACCGGCCGGCAGTATGGGAAGCCTCCAAGAAGGACAGGGACATATAGAAAGTTCCCGCCATCATAACAGGGGGCTGATTTCCTGTCATGGGGTTACCCCGAAAAAGTCGACTTGGAGAGTCTGTTACGATTTTCGAACAAGATTCTCTCCCCATCCAGCTTGGCCAATCAACTCCATTCGATCAAAACTGGAACGCCCCGAAGCAAGCGCGGCCACAGCCTTGGCTTACTTCTTGTTCGGATTTCGTAACAGGAGGTTAACGTAACCTGCAAAACTGCGGTCCAGAGGAATTGAGCGTTGAACGTCCGCGTTACCTCGAATTTCAAGGCACGAACCCAATCAATGTACTCGGCACGATAATCCCGCCTGCCTCTATGTGAACGGCGTGGCGGTCCTGTCCCCGCCGCCCCATATCGACTACCATAGTTCCATGCCCGGCGCCTACATCCTCGGCATCGAAAGCTCTTGCGACGAGACGGCCGCGGCCGTGGTGCGTTCCGGCGAGCAAGTCATTTCGAATGTGGTCGCCTCACAGATCGCGACCCATCAACCTTATGGCGGTGTTGTGCCCGAGTTGGCATCGCGGGAGCATTTGCGCGCGATTGTTCCCGTCGTTCGCCAGGCACTGTCTGAGGCCAAGCAAACTTATCAGTCTGTCGACGCAATCGCTGTGACCCAGGGACCCGGCCTTGCTGGAGCGCTGTTGGTGGGAATCAGCTACGCCAAGGCGTTGGCCTTCGTCCTCGAAAAGCCAATGATCGCGGTCAATCATCTCGAAGGCCACATCCATGCCGTTCTGCTGGAAGAGCGTCAAAAGGACAACCGAGAGCTGCAATTTCCCGTGCTGGCGCTGGTCGTCTCCGGAGGACACACGCATCTTTATCTGGCGGAACAGAAGGACAATGGTTGGACCTACGAGAACATCGGCCACACCCGTGATGACGCCGCTGGCGAGGCTTTCGACAAAGTTGCCAAACTGATTGGTCTGGGTTACCCCGGCGGCCCGATCGTTGACCGCCTTGCTACGTATGGCGATCCCGAAGCTGTGAAATTTCAGCCCGCGCAGATAAAACACCGCGATCGCCGCGACCGCAAGGGAAAGAAACAAGCCCACTGGGATCGTCCACGCTTCGATTTTTCCTACAGCGGTATCAAGACGGCCGTGCTGCGCTATGTTGAGGTTCACGGCATGCGAGATTCCATCGAGATGCGCCGCAAGGCTCTCGCGAAGATTGCAAAGCCAAAGCTCGAAGACTACGTGGCGAATTGCGATCGAAAGACTCTCGATCTGGTGGCCTCTTTCCAGCGCGCGATCGTACAAGATCTTGTTGGGAAAACCCTGGAGGCGGTTCGCTCCCACAACGCTGCTACTCTTTTTGTGACCGGCGGGGTTGCGGCAAACAGCGAATTACGCGAAGCTTTCGAAGGTGATGGAGCTCAAGAAGGAGTACAGGTGTACTTCCCATCACGAGGGCTCGCCACGGACAACGCCGCTATGATTGCCGCGGCGGCCTATCCCAAGTTCCTGCGGAAGGATTTTGCAGCAATGGATTTCTCCGCCGAGGCGAGTCTGGTTTTGCGCTAATCTCCGTGGGCTGCGCAAAGCTAAACGCTGGAATCGTCCGTCTGCCCGGCGCATCGGTGTTGAGCTTTTCCCATCACTGCGTCCAACGCCTTTCCGAGTTGGATTTGAATATCGATATCCTTGTAGATGGCAAAGTTGGCGCGTTTCTCTTTTTCGTCGAAGCCGCTGGCGCGGCCGGCAACGATGATGATAGGAATTTTCGCAGTCTCGGGATTTTCCTTCAAGGCTGTGATCAACTCGCTGCCCGACATCTTTGGCATCTGCATGTCGGTAACGATGACATCGGGATGAACGCGTTTCAGAATCTGCAGAGCCTCCATGCCGTTCGTGGCCGATTCCACCTGAAAGCCGCGCTCTTCAAGAGATCGGCACACGGTGTAGCGGATCAACATGGAGTCGTCGACGACTAGAGCTACTGCAGGCATGATTTTGCAGCGTGCGAAACGCACGCCCCCGGCCAGCAGACTAGCAGAGCGTTTTCCGCTGGAACAAGCAGGAACCGAACCCAGTGATTACTTCGGTGTCTTTCCGGGACGGAGCGGTCAAAAACCTCGCCTAGGAGTCAAGGGCTTCTTCTTCGCCGCTCTCTTCGATGCTCATGTCTTTCAGTTCGCTGGACTCAAAGACTTCGCGGCATTCTAGGCATTCCACGAATTCAGCGTCTTCATCACGGCTTACAATTTGAACGCGCGGGTGCTTGCAGGGCTGCTGTTTCGTATCTGGAGGCTGGGAGGACGGCTTTGGAGTCATAAATCCGAAAGAGTCGCCCTCATGAAAGGAGAGAGGGATCGATCGCGGCAATTTCCCGGTATTTTAGCCCTGCTTCGCCACTTGTCAAGCCCTTGTTTTGTTAATTTTCCACCTTGTTTTCGTAGCGAGGTTAGGTCGCGACCATCGGATAAGAGTTTCAGCTCGTAAGACCGACCGAACTTTTGGCTGAAACCTAAGCCGCTCAGTCGTCAATAGTTACCGTTAGATGCCCACACATCCCGCTGACTGGAAGGACTTGCATCTTGCGGGAGTTTGGAAGTAGAATGAATTACGACGGAATTGGTCGTACTTAAATCCGACTGTTCAAGTCGGACTTCTGCGGCGAACCGGGTGCTGTCCAGGGAATGCTTAAGCTGACTAAAAAGGCAGATTACGCACTGATGGCCATGAAGCACTTGGCCGATCATGCCCACGAAGGAGTCCGTAGCGCAAGCGCGAAGGACGTGGCCGACTCTTTCGGCATTCCGCCAGAGGCACTAGCCAAGATCTTGCAAAAGCTGGCCAAGGCCGGGCTCTTGCAGTCGCAACACGGGACGAATGGCGGTTACAGGTTGGCCCGTGCGGCCCATACCATTTCGGCGTTTGAAGTAATTCAGGCGATTGATGGCCCATTATTTATTACTTCCTGCGTCACGGTTCGGGGTGAATGCGGGCAGAGCGGTCGCTGTAACATCCGCGAGCCGTTGCGCAAGGTAAATGACAGCATCGAAGCAGTTTTGAGACGCATCAAGATTTCCCATATGAACGAAGAAATTGAGGCAGCCCCTGACGCCCTGAAACCAGGCGAACTCGTAACGATCCTTTAGACATCGATTATTTAGACATCGACCGTACAGATAGGAGACGCAATCATGAGCACTGACGTAAAAGTTCCCCAGCAGCTACCGGCAACGCAGCCGGCGGCCCCCGATGGAGTGAAGTTGCCTATTTATATGGACAACCACGCCACTACTCCAATGGATCCGCGGGTGCTCGAAGAAATGCTGCCGTTTTTCGTGGAGAAATTCGGCAACTCCGCCAGCCGCAATCACTCGTTCGGCTGGGTTGCAGAAGAAGGCGTGGAGACGGCGCGAGAACGCATCGCGAAGTTGATCGGCGCCACCACCAAGGAAATTATTTTTACTTCAGGAGCCACCGAGAGCGACAACCTCGCCATCAAGGGCGTTGCCGAAATGTACCGCGAGAAAGGCAACCACATCATTACTGCAGTCACCGAGCATAAGGCCGTGCTCGATACCTGCAAACGCCTTGAAAAATATGGCTATCGCGTCACCTATATGCCGGTTCAGAAGGATGGCCTGATCGATCTTGACGACCTGAAGCGTGCCATGGATGACAAAACGATCCTGGTAACCATCATGGCCGCCAATAATGAAATAGGCGTGCTACAGCCGGTTACCGAAATCGGCAAGCTCTGCCGGGAACGCGGTGTGATCTTTCACACCGATGCTACGCAAGCGGTCGGCAAGATCCCGGTCGATGTGAATAAGCAATTCATAGACCTGATGTCGATCTCAGCGCACAAAA
This sequence comes from Candidatus Sulfotelmatobacter sp., assembly GCA_049515395.1. Taxonomy (GTDB): domain Bacteria; phylum Acidobacteriota; class Terriglobia; order Terriglobales; family Acidobacteriaceae; genus Sulfotelmatobacter. Next base: position 67,131 of record JBEKUD010000013.1, read on the forward strand.
TGTACGGTCCGAAGGGCGTTGGCGCTTTATACGTGCGCCGCAAAAATCCTCGTGTGCAAGTCTCCCCCATCATTGATGGAGGCGGCCACGAGCGCGGCATGCGCTCCGGCACGCTGAACGTACCCGGTATTGTTGGACTCGGCAAAGCCTGTGCCGTCGCTTCGGAAGAAATGTCGCGAGAAGCGGTTAAGTTGGGCGGTCTTCGCGATCGTCTTCGCGACCGCATCATGAATCGCCTGGATGAAACCTACATCAACGGTACCATGGAGCACCGTTTGCCCGGCAACTTGAATATCAGCTTTGCTTACGTAGAGGGAGAGTCGCTCCTGATGGGGATCAACGACATCGCGGTTTCCAGCGGTTCGGCGTGCACCTCTGCGACTCTAGAACCATCTTATGTATTGAAGGCTCTGGGGACGGGAGACGACTTGGCGCACAGTTCGATCCGTTTCGGCATCGGCCGCTTCAATACTGAAGCCGAAGTGGATTACGTCGCCGACCGTGTGATTGAGACGGTTGAGCGCCTGCGCGAACTTTCTCCGCTGTACGAAATGGCGAAGGAAGGCATCAATCTGAAAGATGTGAAATGGGCGGGGGAGTAAGTAGGTAGGGGCAGCGCACGGATGGGTGAGGGTACGACTTCAGTCGTGCCGCAAAGGGTTTTAAGAGAACCGGGGCTTTAGCCCTGAGGTACATCCAAAGAGTTCAGGAGAACCAGATGTCATACAGCGATAAAGTAATCGATCACTACAACAATCCGCGAAACGTTGGTTCCATGGACAAGACCAGTGCAGACGTGGGCACCGGTCTCGTCGGCGCACCCGAGTGTGGCGACGTCATGAAACTGCAGATCAAAGTGAACCGCGACACCAACGTGATTGAAGAAGCCAAGTTCAAGACCTTCGGCTGCGGCTCCGCGATCGCCTCGTCTTCATTAGCCACAGAGTGGGTCAAGGGTAAGACCGTGGATGAGGCCCTTACCATCAAGAACATGGACATCGTGAAGGAGCTGTCGCTTCCGCCGGTGAAGATCCATTGTTCAGTGTTGGCCGAGGACGCCATTCGGGCCGCGATCGGCGACTGGAAGAAAAAGCAGGAGAGCGCCAAGCCCGTTACGTCCACCGTGAGCCAGTAAGGTCGCTGAACGGGCAGCGCGTCCAGGCGTATGATGACAACGGTGATGGAACAAACCGCGCAAACTTCGCCGGCCGCGCCGGCTAAGGGCATCCAAGTCACTGAAAAAGCCCTGGCCAAGGTGCGGAGTGCGATGGCCAAGGAAGGCATCTCGCCCGAACAAGGTGGATTGCGCTTGGGCGTGCAAGGCGGCGGCTGTTCCGGTCTAAGCTATAACGTCCGCTTCGACACGCAGCCACGCGAGCGCGATCGCATCTTCCAGTTCAGCGACGTGCGCGTGTTCGTGGACCCAAAGTCGTTCATATATCTGCATGGCATGATCCTCGATTACCAGGAAACGCTGATGCAACAGGGATTCGTCTTCGTGAATCCCCAGGCCACGAAGTCGTGCGGCTGCGGAACGTCGTTCTCCGCCTGATTGTGTGGCGCGGGCGCCCTCGCCCGCGAATGTCATCGCGCTACCGTCCTCGTTCAGTCGGATGGCTGGGAGAAACTGGCGACTCGTCAGGAGGAGTTTGTCGTAACCTTCATGATCGGGACAGAAGTGGGAATAGAAGTATGACCAATTCGCATTTGACCACGATTACCGCGAAGCCCGTTCCCGAGGAAACTCAATCCTGCTGGTCGTGCGGAACCATGCGCGCCGTGCACTTCTGTGAGTCCTGTGGCAAAGTTCAGCCCCCGGCGCCCGTGGACTATTTCACGTTTTTTGCTCTGCCGCGCAAGCTAAATCTCGATGTCGCTGCCCTGGACAAGGATTTTTATGACCTGAGCCGCAAGCTGCATCCCGATATCAATGCCCGGGCAGGTGGCCAGGAGCAAGAGTGGAGCCTGCAACAGAGTTCTTTGCTCAACGATGCTCATCGCACCTTGAAAGATCCCGTCAAGCGTACTCAGTATTTGCTGAAGCTGGAGGGCGTGGAACTCGAAGAGCAGTCGAAGTCCGCGACCGAGCAGGCGCGTTCGACAGGCCAGATGAAGAAGCAGATCGTTCCACCGGATTTGCTCGACGAAGTTTTCGAGTTGAACATGCAGCTCGAAGAGCTCCGCATGCAGAAAAAGATGGGCGAGGACGATCCGGCCTCGATCGAAGAGATCGGCCGTCAAAAACTGGAACTCGAGGAGAAGCATGAGGCGCTCCTGCATGAGTTACAGACGTATTGGAAGGCCTGGGATGAATTGATCGAGCGCGAGCAGACTGGCCAGGTCATCTCGGAAGGTGAACGCAAACAGGCGCGCGACAAGATGTTGGATTTGCTGAACCGCCGCAATTACATCCGCAACTTGTTGCGGGATGTGAGTGAGGCGTTGGGAGAATAAGCAAAGAAGACGGAAGTAAGAACGCACGGTTTTATTTCTGCATTCTGAGTTTATCTTCTGCATTTGGAGCTATGGCAACGGATCGCATTGTCGGCATCGACTTGGGCACCACGAATTCTCTCGTGGCCTTCATGCAGGGGGAGAGCCCTGTTGTGATTCCAGGCGACGATGGGGTGAATCTCGTTCCGTCAGTGGTCGCGCTCGACGAGAAAAATCAGCCAGTAATCGGCAATGCTGCCCGCAAATATCTTAGCGAGACGCCCGAGCGTGCCGTCTACTCCATCAAACGACTGATGGGACGCGGGTCTGAGGACGTACAGGAAGAATTGAAGTTTTTCCCCTTTCGCCTTGCGGAAGACTTGCAGGCGGGCGAAGTGTTGCGAATCAGGTTAGGAAATAAGACATTCACGCCGCCAGAGGTTTCCGCTGTCATTCTGCGCCAGCTCAAACGCAATGCCGAACGCTTCTTCGGGGCGCAAGTCACGAAAGCCGTAATCACGGTTCCCGCGTATTTCAACGATGCGCAGCGCCAGGCGACGAAAGATGCAGGGCGCATCGCCGGCCTCGAAGTCTTACGTCTGGTGAACGAGCCCACCGCGGCGTCACTGGCCTACGGTCTCGACAAGAAACAAAATGGCATCATCGCGGTCTATGATCTCGGCGGCGGCACGTTCGACATCTCCATCCTCAAACTGCACGATGGCATCTTCGAAGTGGTTGCCACCAATGGCGACACGCACCTCGGCGGCGACGACATCGACAATTTGCTGATTACGATTGCACTCGACGACGCTCTGTGCGATCTCGGACTCGATCTGCGCCGCAACGCTGAGGCTGTACAAGCTATTCGTAAATCCGTGATCGAAGCTAAGATCGCGCTCTCGTCGCAAGCTTCAACAAAACTCGATATAGAATTGCCGGGCGGTAAACGCTACCTGCGTGAGATCACGCGCGAGCAGTTTGAGCAACTCATTCAGCCGATCATCGACCGCACCGTCGGCCCCTGCAAGCAGGCGCTGAAAGATGCTGGCCTCAAGCCCGAGCAGATGGACGAAGTCGTCCTGGTCGGCGGATCCACGCGCATTCCCAAAGTTCGCGCCCTTGTAAAGGAACTATTTCACCGCGAGCCCCACACGGATTTGAATCCCGATGAAGTCGTTGCCCTCGGCGCGGCAGTGCAGGCCAATATTCTCGGTGGCGG
>JBEKUD010000014.1:0-65599 GCA_049515395.1 Candidatus Sulfotelmatobacter sp.
GCTCCTTGACCCGGTCCTGATACCTCCGGGTCCATACCTTGAGCCCCGCGGGGACTCGTCGGCCGTGGCGTAACAGGAACTTGCTCGTGCCGGGGCCGCGCCCGCAACTGATCCTGCTTGGCCGCCTGGCGGGCTCGAACCAGGTCCCGCAGCGCCTCGTGTTCCTCATTGGGTACAAAGACCGCGGTTAGATCCCCGGCGCGACGGCAGCGCGCCAGCCTCGTAGCGTCTCGCCGATCCGTTTTCACGCGAGCAATTCAACGGCAAAGTATGGTGATGGGTCTTCCGACCGCTGTTGACTAGACAGCCGGAGCTTCATCAGGGCATTTTGATGATTGAACCCTTGCATCTCGAAGTCAGTGGCATCGCTGAGCTTGAGAGTTGTCAGCGTATGATGCCGAAGGATCAAATATCCCATCGAATTAACCTTGTTCGTCAGTTCCCAAACACGGATTTCCAGCGTTAGAAAATGATCACCTATCGTCAGGAAGCATTACCAGAAAGCGAGTAAGAGAGCAAACGGCTGCGGCGACTGAAGCGGGTGGGGCAACTCCACTGGCTTTCCGGCGTAATCTGTTTGCACCTGCTTCTCCATGGCCCAGTCACTAGCACAGTTTTTCCTGGCGAACTTCCAGGCGCACGGCGATGAGCGCGCTTATGGGCAGCGGCACGGATACAGGATGGAGTGGTTCACCTACGGGCAGGTTCTGGAGATGGCGTCTCGGTTTTCCGGCGACTTGGAGACGCGAGGGATCGGCAAGGGCGACCGGGTGATCTTATGGGGGGAGAACTGCGCGCAGTGGGTTGCGGCATTCTTTGGATGCGCGATGTGCGGCGTGATTATTGTGCCGATGGACGATGGGGCGGCGGCGGATTTTGCCGGTCGCGTCTCGCGTCAGGTTGAGTCGAGGCTTTGGGTTTGTTCCCGGAGACACGCGACTGACATTATTGCCGGCGCAGCTCCGGTGGTGGTGCTTGAAGAGATCAAGCCCCCCGTCCCTTCGACAAGCTCAGGGCAGGCTCTTTCCCTGCCAAACGCGCAGGGACAAGGACGGGGCACTCGCTTTGCTTTTCCAGAGGTGGCGATCGGGCGCGACGACACGCTGCAAATTGTTTTCACTTCCGGGACGACGGCTGAGCCCAAGGGCGTGGTGATCACGCATGGCAATGTTCTGGCCAACATCGATCCGCTGGAGGGTGCGATACAGCCTTATTTGAAGTATGAGCGCTGGGTGCATCCCGTGCGGTTTTTGAATTTGTTGCCGCTGAGCCACGTCTTCGGGCAATTCCTGGGAATGTTCTTGCCGCCGCTGCTGGGCGGGACCGTGATTTTTCAGGAAGAGCTGAAGCCGTCGGAGATTGTGAATACAATCCGGCGGGAGCGGGTATCCCTGCTGGTGGGTGTGCCTAGAGTTTTGCAGTCGCTGAAGCAGAAGATCGAACGCGATTTGGAGGCCGGCGGGAAGATTGAGAACTTTCGGCGGCGCTTTCGCACATCGGAAGGAAAACATTATTTGCTGCGATGGGGAATTTTCCGGGCGATTCGCCGGCAGTTTGGTTGGAAGTTCTGGGCGTTTATTTGTGGCGGCGCGGCTCTGGATGCGGAGACGGAACAGTTCTGGGATCGGCTGGGTTACGCCGCGATCCAGGGTTACGGGCTGACCGAGACGACGTCGCTGATCAGTGTGAATCATCCGTTCAAGTTGGGAAAAGGGTCCGTAGGGAAGGTGCTGTCCGGACGAGAAGTGAAGATTGCCGAAGACGGCGAGATTCTGATTCGCGGCAGCGGAGTAGCGTCGGGGTACTGGGGAGCGGATCGCACCGAGGGGGTTGCCGACGACCAAGGTTGGTACAGAACGGGAGACGTGGGTGCGCTGGATGACGCCGGGAATCTTTATTTCAAGGGCCGCAAGAAAGAGGTGATCGTTACTTCGGCGGGGCTGAATATTTATCCCGAAGATTTGCAGGCGGCGTTGCGGAGGCAGCCGGAAGTGAAAGATTGCGTGGTGGTGGGGATTGAGCGCGGAGGAAACGCGGAGCCCTGCGCCGTGATGATTTTGCGCGACCAAGCGAAGGCGGAAGAAGTGGTGGAGCACGCGAACCAGTCGCTGGCGGAATTCCAGCGCGTGCGGATGTGGGTGCGCTGGCCGCAAGAAGATTTCCCGCGAACGAGCACGCAGAAGCCACGGCGGAATGTGATTGCGGAGTTCGCCGCGAGGCAGATTTTGCGCTCGGGGACCAAGGAAGTTGCAAATAATGATCCGGTTCGGGAGTTGATTGGGCGCATCACCGGGCGCAGCGTTACGGCCGCGAATGCTGAGGCGAGGCTGGGCTCGGATTTGGGATTGAGCTCGCTGGATCGCGTGGAATTGATCAGCACGCTGGAGGATCGGTATCAAGTGGATCTGAGCGAGACCAGTTTTAGCGCGGCGCGGACTGTGGGCGATGTGGAAAAGATGTTGCGTGGTGAGGTGAAGCAGCGCGTCGAGTTTCATTATCCAAGATGGGTGTTGCGGTGGCCGGTGACGTGGGTGCGATGGCTGGCGCTGCACTTATTAACGATGCCAGCGCTGATGCTTCTGGGCTGGCCGCGGATCGAAGGACGGAAGAACTTGCGAGGCTGGAACGGGCCGCTGCTCGTGGTCTGCAATCATATCGCTGACGTGGATGCGGGATTCGTACAGACGGCTCTGCCGGCGCGCTTTCGGCGTCGAATCGCAACCGCGACGGGTGGCGAAGCATTGGAGGCACTGCGTGCGCCTGCTCCGGGCAGAAGTCTGTTGGGGAGAATTTACGATCGGATGCAGTGGGCGCTGGGAGTTTCTTTGCTGAATTTATTTCCGTTGCCTCGCCAAGCGGGGTTTCGGCAGAGCTTTGCTTATGCGGGTCAGGCGGTGGATCGTGGATACAGCATCCTTGTGTTTCCTGAGGGTCGGCATACCGTGGATGGGAAGATCAATCCGTTTCGTACGGGGGTTGGTCTGCTGGCGAAGAATTTGAATATTCCCGTACTGCCCATGAAAATTGTTGGATTGTTTGAAGTGAAGCAGACGGGAAGGAAGTTTGCACGTCCGGGGAAGATTGCAGTGCGAATTGGGCGTCCCATACGGTTTGCGGAAGGGAGCGATCCGGAGCAGATCACACGGGAGTTGCAGAGTGCGGTGGAAGGGTTGTAGTGGTTGGTTGAGCACAGCAATCTTGACGACGGCATCCCGCAGCGGCTAACGCCGTCCTAACTTATGGACGCTTTACGCGGCGTTGCTTCCACACGGTGCTGCAGGATTCCACGGCGCTATAGAACTCCAGGGCGCCATGGGCTCCGGCGCTCAAGAACTTCACGCGACTCCTTGTTTCCCTAGCGCTGCGAAGCTTCCGCAGCTGGCTTATTCTTCATCCATGCCGCCTTCTTCTTTGTGAGGATCCGAGTCGATCTTGACGGCGGGCAGATTTGCGCCACCAAGAGCGCGATTCAGAGCCGGAAGGTCCGCGGTGCGGAGTGCATCCCAGCGTTTCATCACATCCGAGGCGTCGCGTTCCGTCGCCGCTGCTGCTTCAGACTGGGCGGCCGTCGGCTCGGCATCTACCTGCCATACCTGTCCGTACAAAATTGCAACCTGCCCATTGACTCGCGAAAGAGTGATTTCGTTGGCGGACGGAGCAGCGAAGCCCCCGGGCGCTCCCAGCACGGCGGAGAGCTTGTTCTGGAAGGCCTGGACAGAATCACGCACGGTCCCGCTGGTTTGCTGACTCAGCTTTTCGAGCGGCTCCCGAATCGATCCCGCCTGCAGCACGCCCTGTGATGTTTGACTCAGCAAAGACGCCAGCCGGATTTCGAGCCGAAACTTTTTCTCGAGTCCGGGGGTGGAGGTTTTTACGCGAGGGTCCATCTTCACGGTGAAGGGCGAGGTATGGGTCTTACCATCTGCCGTCAGACGTGCGGTATAGGTACCCGGTAAAGCTGTAGGTCCGAGCGGAAGACGAGGCGTGTCGCCGGGAATGGCGGTGATGGGGTATTCATGGCGCGTCGAATCGGGCGCGGGATAGTGCAGATCCCAAACCCAGCGATGCATGCCGGCTTCGGATGGCAGGGAGTGAAATGGGCGCAGCCAGTAGAGGGGGATGAGTTGTTTCTTCAAATCCTCTTCCGTGGCCCCGGGTTTATCGGTGCTGGAAAATTTGCGAATGGGTTGGCCGCGAGCGTCGAGAATCTCAAGAGTCACGGGAGCGGAGGCAGTTTGCGCCAGATAGTAGTCGATCACGACGCCATCGGGGGGGTTCGCGCCCGCGGGTTCGTCGGGTGGAAGCGGAGTGTCCGTATTGGTGTCGCGCTGAATACGGAAGGCCGGCGCCGGGGTGAAGAGATGGGCACCGGCAGAACCAGCCAGGTTTGGCACTTCGCGCAGCGGAGCAATATCATCCAGAATCCAGAAGGAGCGGCCATGCGTGGCGACGATGAGGTCGTCGTCGTGAATCCAGAGATCGCGCATGGAGGTATGCGGCAGATTGAGTTGCAGAGATTGCCAATGATCGCCATCGTCGAACGATACCCAGACTGAATTCTCCGTGCCGGCAAATAGCAAGCCCTTGCGGACTGGATCTTCTCGGACCGTATCGACCGGGCCGAAGTCGGGAAGGCCGACGGTGATCCGGCTCCAGGTCTTGCCCCGATCATGAGTTCGGTAGATATAAGGATGCTCGTCGTCGATACGGAAGCGGCTCACCGACACGTAGGCGGAATCGTCGTCAAAATGAGAGGCACTGATCTGCGTGACCTTGTTCCAGGGGATCAGATCTTTGGGAGTAATATCGTTCCATTTCTTCCCGCCGTCGCGAGTTTGCCAGATGAGGCCATCGTCGGTGCCGGCCCACAGGGTGTTGATGTTCTTGAATGATGGCGCGAGAGCGTAGATCACGCCGCGCTGCTTGTCGGCGCCTTGGGGAATGAGGGTGCCGACGCTGGCGGGAACTCCAGGATTTTCGCGAGTCAGATCGGAGCTAATCGTCTGCCATGAGTCTCCGCCGTCAGCGCTTTTGAAGAGCACGTTGCTGGCGTAATAAAGAACGTGCGGATCGAGAGGTGAGAACATCGTGGGCTCAGTGCGGTCGGTGCGGTACTTGGAGTTGCGAAGCGGGATCGGCGTAACGTTCTGGACCTGTCCGGTGGACCAGTGAAACTTCGAGACTTCGCCTCGACCGCCGCCATAGATAATGTCGGGATCAAGCGGGTCTGGTGCCACGTAGCCGTATTCGATGACGCCGACGGGATGCCAGTCGCGGAAGGTTATTTCGCCGTCCCGTCCTCGGCTCGAGATGCAGACAGAACCGCTTTCCTGTTGGCCGCCGCAGACGCGATAGGGGAAAGTTGGAGCTACCGAGACGTGATAAATCTGGGCGGTGGGCTGGTTGTACCAGGAACTCCAGGATGCTCCACCATTGACGGTGACTAGGGCGCCTTGGTCGCTGACCAGAAGAATGATGTTGGGGTCGTTGGGATTGATCCAGAGATTCTGATAGTCGTCGCCGCCGGGAGCGCCGCGGAAGCCAAACCAGGTCTTGCCGCCGTCGGTGGATTTCATGGTTACGGTGCTGGCGCTATAAACGATATCTGCATTCTTGGAGTCTACGCGGGGAATGGAAAGGTCTCCGCCGCCGATTCGGCCGGAGGGGCGGGGATCATCGGTTGCCTTGGACCAAGTTTCGCCAGCATCGTCGGAGCGGTACACGGCGAGTGCGCCCGAGGCCATACCGAGCGTGGCATAGAGGCGCCGCGAGCCACTGGGAGCGATGGCAACGTAGATCTGCGAGAGATCTTTTGGCAGGCCGTTGGTCAGAGCATGCCAAGTGTTTCCACCGTCGGTGGATTTGAATAATCCGCCGCCTGTTCCATTGACTTCGTTATTGTCCTCCCAAGGGCCTTCGCGGACCTCCCACATTGAAGCGTAGATCACGTCGGGATTCGAGGGATCGATCTCTACGTCGGAGGCGCCGGTGTTTTCATCTTTGTAAATAATTTTCTGCCAAGTCTGGCCGCCATCGGTGGAACGGAAAAGGCCACGCTCTTCATTCGGACCGTAAGGATGACCAAGCACGGCGGCAAAGACCCGATTGGGATCACGGGGATCGATGGCGAGTGCGGGAATTTGTTGGCCGTCGCGCAGTCCTAGGTGAGTCCAGGTTTTTCCGGCGTCGGTGGATTTGTAAATTCCGTTGCCGACGGAGAGATCAGGCCGATGCAGGCCTTCGCCGCTCGCGACATAGATAATGTTGGGATTTGACGGCGCCACGGCGATAGCGCCGATCGACTGCGTAGACTCGTGGTCGAAGATGGGGTCCCAGGTGCGACCGTAGTCGTCGGATTTCCACACGCCGCCGTTGACCTGACCGATGTAGAAAACATTCGGTTGACTTGCCACGCCGGTGGCAGCGCGAGTACGGCCGCCACGGAACGGGCCGCTCATGCGCCAATGCAGTTCCTGATAGGTGTTCTCGGGAATCTGCTGCGCGATGATCGATCCGAAAGGCAACAGAATCGAAATACACGCGAGCAGACGACGCACTGCCGGCAATATGGTCACTTGGGTCCCCCTCAGACACCAATGCCAAACCACACAGACTAAACTAAAAGTTGCAGTGACGGGGGCGGCAACGCGGTTTATTTTCGCGACGACTCTGGTGCCTATGACCTTCCCGAGTTCCTTTGGATTCATGAGCGTAAGAAAAAATGCTAAAAAACTAGCCGATCTCAGCCAGGCTCAGCATCAGATCGCCATCTTTCGGGACTGGAGTTGCCCCGGACTGGCTCGCGACCCACGCTCCGACGCGGTTGGCGGTTTCATTGATCTGCGCAAGCGGCGCTCGCCTCAGATGCCCGTGCACCAATGCGGCGGTGAAGGCATCCCCAGCGCCCACGGTATCCGCAACTTTGACGTTGAATCCGGGATGCTCCGTATATTCGGTACCGGACAGCAGCAGGCTGCCGTTAGTGCCGCGAGTGATGCAGACCAGATTCAGGTCATAAGAAGAGAGCAAGCGGCGCGCCGAAGCATGCTCGTCGCCATCTTCCAATTGAAGCAAGTGCATGACTCTGGGAAGCTCTTCATGGTTCAGTTTGACGATGTTTGCCAGCCTCATCGATTCCGCCACCACCGGAGCGGTAAAGAAAGATTGACGGAGATTAATGTCGCAAACTCGCAATGCGACAGGCCGCATGCCAACAAGAAAACTACGCATGGTGGCGCGACTTCGCTCCGATCGCTGAGCAAGAGTGCTGAAGCAAACCGCATCGGTTTGCTGCGCCAAGTCCTGCCACTGCGGCGTCCAATCGAGAAAGTCCCAGGCAACGGGCTGGGCGATTTCAAAGCAAGGCTGGCCGGCGCGATCTACTTCGACCTTCACGGTCCCGGTAGGATGATCTGCATCCCGCTGAAGGAATGCAGTCGAGAGGCCAAGCTGTCCCAGTCGACGAATCGCTGCCCTGCCCAACGAATCGTCACCCAAACGGCTGGCCGGAATTCCTTCGTCCCCGAGCAGGGACGTAATGTAAGCGAAGTTGGCTGGAGCTCCACCCAACAGCTTTCCGGAGGGGAACAGGTCCCAAAGCAACTCACCCAAACCTACGACCGTAAGTTTCTTGCTCAACATGGATTTTTTCTCGAGGGAGCTGAGAGTTGCAGGAACCCGGCAACTGGCGGAGAATCGGGACGCACGCGTTGAGATCGGTGCATAGCGCAGGTCTCTGGAACAAAATCATTCGGCGTCAGAGGTGCCGGTTACCATGATCAATTCCATTTCCATCAAGAGCTGGGTGAAGCTGCTGGCTCTGGTTCTGGCGCTGGCTTCACAGGATAGCGCAAGTTGGCCTTTTGGGGCTTGGCACCGCTTATCCGAAAGCCCGGTAATTTCTCCGCAGGGGGATGGATGGGAATCGGCAGGGACGTTCAACCCGTCTCTGGTTTTGCGCGACGGGAGAATTATTATGCTTTACCGGGCGCAGGACAAGGGCGGCACATCGCGGCTGGGCTATGCGGAAAGCGCAGATGGGATCCACTTCACCAGGAGGAGCGAGCCGGTATTTTGGCCCGAGAAAGACTATGAAAAAGATGGCGGCGTGGAAGATCCGCGGCTGGTTCAATTCGGCGACACTTACTATCTCACTTATACCGGCTACAACAAGAAGGATGCCCAGCTATGCCTGGCGACTTCGAAAGATCTCATCCACTGGGAACGAAAAGGAGTGATTCTTCCCGCCTACAAGGGGCGCTGGAACATTCGCTGGACGAAGTCCGGAGCGATTGTGCCAGAGAAGATCGGCGGCAAGTACTGGATGTATTTTCTGGGAACGGCCAAGGACAATAATGACCAGGTCGGGCTGGCTTCATCGACTGATCTATTACACTGGATGGAGGAGACCGATACTCCCGTGTTACCGGTGCGCGCGGGAATGTTCGATGCTCGCGTGGCGGAGCCGGGGCCGGCGCCAATCGTAACGCCGAAAGGAATCGTTCTTGTCTATAACGGCGCCGACGACAAACTGGTGTACCGTACCGGCGTTGCCATGTTCGACCGGAATGATCCGCGAGTGCTGATCGGGCGGACGAATGCTCCGATTTTTGCTCCTGACAAGCAGTGGGAAAAGGTCGGGCAGGTTCCGAACGTGGTGTTCGTGGAGGGCATGGTGCGGCGAGGGAAACGATACCTGTTTTACTACGGTGGCGCGGACGCTAATGTGGGCGTGGCGGAGGCGACGGTTGTAGCTGGGGAGAAGTGAAAACTTGCCGGCTTGTCTCGTGCTAGAATTCGCCCCTAGCTCTGACCTAGAGTGAGCCAAGGGTTTGCAAGTTCCTTCGGCGCGACACCGGCGCTACTCTATTTTTTCGAAGGGTTGGTGCATGAGAAGAATCAGATGGATGTTCGTTGCGTTTCTGGTGGGTGCTTGCCTGGCAGGATCAATCGCCGTGGCGCAGGCGTCTTCGGCTGCAGGGGACGTGGAAGACCATGCCTGGTGGAAGCACGCGGTCTTTTATGAGATTTATCCTCGCAGCTTCGCGGATAGCAACAATGACGGTGTGGGCGATCTGAGAGGCATCGCATCGAGGCTGGATTATCTGAAAGATCTGGGCGTGAACGCGATCTGGATATCGCCGTGCTTCCCCTCGCCGCAGGTGGATTTTGGCTACGATGTTTCCGATTACGAAAATATCGATCCCATGTACGGTACGTTGGCGGATTTCGATTACTTGGCCAGTGAGGCGAAGAAGCGAGACATCCACATCATCCTCGACTTCGTCGTGAACCACACTTCGGATCAGCACAAGTGGTTTTTGGATTCGAAGTCCTCGCGAACGTCAGCTTATCGCGATTGGTATATCTGGCGGGATGGCAAAGGGCCGGGACAGCCGCCGAACAATTGGGTCTCGACGTTTGGCGGGTCGGCATGGAAATTCGATCCCACTACGAATCAGTACGATTACCATTTTTTCTATCCCGAGCAGCCGGATCTGAACTGGCGCAATCCGGCGGTGAAAGATGCCATGTTCGATATCACCCGATGGTGGTACCAGCGTGGCGTCTCGGGCTTCCGCCTGGACGCGGTGGATACGCTGTTTGAAGATCCGAAGCTGAAAGACAATCCCATCAAGCGACCCGGCAAGAATGCCTTCGGCGATCCTTTCGAGCAGAATAAATACAACACGAAGCTACCCGAGGTTCACGATATTTTGCGCGGCTTGCGCAAGGTTGCGGATGAACATGACGCGGTATTGATCGGCGAAACCTGGACCGCTGATGTTGCCGAACTCAACCAGTATTACGGCAAGGGTAATAACGAACTGCAGTTGCCCATGGATTTTCTTTTCACCATGGTGAATCAACTGTCGCCGGCGGAATTCCGCAAGCAGATTGCGGCGGTGGACGCCGCTTCCGGCTGGCCTACGTTTGTGATCAGCAACCACGACATTGTGCGCTCCTATGACAGGTATGGCGATGGCAAGCACAATGACGAGATCGCAAAGCTCATGGCTGCGCTTTATCTCACCCTGCGCGGAAGTGCGATTATGTATTACGGAGAAGAGATTGGCATGAAAACTACTCCGCCGACGCGCCAGGAGGATGTGAAGGATCCCATCGGGCGAAAGGGGTGGCCGAAAGAAAAGGGACGGGATGGCGAGCGCACCCCGATGCAGTGGGACAGCAGCGAAAATGCGGGATTTACCAAAGCGACGCCGTGGCTGCCGGTTCCTCCGACTTACAAGACGCACAACGTGGCGGATGAATCCAAAGATCCGGACTCAGTGCTGGTGTTTTACCAGAGCGTGCTCAAACTGCGCCACAGCAATCAGGCGCTGCTCAACGGAAGATACAAGGCGATCAACGAGAGTGATGCGAATGTGCTTTCCTATTTGCGGATATATAAAGGCGAGGGTGTAGTCGTGTCGCTGAATATGTCGGATAAGCCGCAAAAGGTAAGGCTGGATTTGAAGGACGATGGATTCGCATCGGCCAAGAGTCGAATCGCCACTGAAAAATCACAAGCCCAAGGACAGGATATTTCCCTTGGCCCCTACGGAGTTTTTATCGGCGAGCTGCAAAAGTAAACTCTGAAAACATGGGGTTGCGCGGTCATTATAAGTTCCAACCTCTGGAACGGGAGATGGCTTCGTTCCAGCGCTCTCTCAGCGCATTCACCAGAGCGCGAGCCATGTGCGGTTCGAACCTGCGTTCTTCGCGCTGCAGCTCCGTAATCGTCCGCGTCTGTTTCCACAAACCAGAGCCCAGGCCGGCTAAGTATGCGGCGCCGAGCGCGGTTGTTTCTGTCATCGACGGACGCACCACGGGCACTCCGAGAACGTCAGCCTGAAATTGCATAAGAGCGTCGTTGGCGGATGCGCCGCCATCCACGCGGAGCTCAACCAGCGGAGTGCCGGTGTCAGTTTGTACCGCGTCCATAAGATCCGCGACCTGGTACACGATGCTTTCCAGGGCAGCTCGCGCAATATGACCCGCGCTGCTGCCACGAGTGAGGCCGACAATCGCCCCACGGGCGTGGGGATCCCAGTGCGGAGCACCGAGGCCGACGAAGGCAGGAACGAAATATACGCCCCCATTGTCGGGGACAGAACACGCCAGAGCTTCCACCTCCGCTGACTTACGAATGATCCCCAGGCCATCGCGCAGCCACTGCACCACGGCGCCGCCCACAAAGATGCTGCCCTCAAGCGCGTAGTGGGTTGTATCGCCAATTCGCCAAGCCACCGTCGTGAGCAGGCGGTTCGTCGATGCGAGAGGCCGCGTGCCCGTACTCTGCAACATGAAACAACCGGTGCCATAAGTATTCTTGGTGAGACCGGGAGTGATGCATCTTTGTCCAAACAGCGCGGCTTGCTGATCGCCCGCGATGCCTGCAATGGGTATGCCGTTAAGTCCTGGGGCTGAACTAACTTCTCCGTAGATCTCGCTGGATGGCCGGACTGCGGGCAACATCGATGCGGGAACTTGAAAGAGATCGAGCAATTCGCCGTCCCAAGTTCCCGTATGCAGGTTGAAAAGCATGGTGCGGGATGCGTTGCTGGCGTCGGTAATGTGCAGTTGACCGCCGGTCAGCTTCCAAATGAGCCAAGTATCCACGGTGCCGAAGGCCAACCGGCCAGCTGCCGCGAGCTGTCTAGCGTTTGCTACATTTTCCAAAATCCAGGAAATTTTGCTGCCCGAGAAATATGCATCGATCAACAAACCAGTGCGCGGTTGGATGAGGCTCTCGTGGCCTTGCGCCTGGAGTTGCTCACAATACGCAGCCGTCCGGCGATCCTGCCAGACAATGGCGTTGCAGATGGGCTTGCCGGTCTCTCGATCCCATACGAGCGTGGTCTCGCGTTGATTCGTGATGCCGATGGCGGCAACATCCCTGGCCTGTACGCCGCCTTTTGTCAGCGCCTCCAATGCCACTGCGATTTGCGAAGCGGCGATCTCTTCGGGATCGTGTTCGACCCATCCCGGCTGGGGAAAAATTTGCGTGAACTCTCGCTGGGCGAGAGATCGAACTGCGCCTTGATCGTCAAACAACAGGGCTCGAGAACTTGTCGTGCCTTGATCGAGCGAAAGAATGTAAGGCAAAAGGGCCTCCTGCTTTTGCGAAGTCTAGGACGAGAGCTGAGACGAGCGCAAGAACCGTCGAATGCCAAAATCGTAGACCGCAGCGCCAACAAGACCTCCCAGCAGCGGCGCCAGCACCGGGACCCACCACACCCGCGGCCCGTCCGTGAGGCCATTGTTGCGAAATCCGGCCACCACCGTAAAAAGGCGCGGACCAAAATCGCGGGCCGGATTGATCGCGTAGCCGTGCATGCCCCCGAAGCTCATCCCAATCGCAACGACCACCAACCCGATCATCGCGGGCGCAAGGTTTGCTCCGGGAGGAACATTGCGTTCGTCAGTAATCGCCAGCACCAGCAACAGCAGCAGAGCGGTGCCGATCACCTGATCCAGAAATCCGGCTTGCGGCCACGCTGGAAATGCGGGGAAAGTTGTAAACACGCCGGCGGTTTTTTCGAGCGACGGGTCGAATTGATGGAAGGCCGGCAGGTAGTTTCGATATACCAGCGCCGCAGCAAGGAATGCGCCTGCTGTCTGGGCAATGGAATAAGGCAGAACCTTGCGCCAGGGAAAGCCACGGAAGACGGCCACCGTCAGAGTGACCGCGGGATTAAGATGGCCGCCGGAAACTTTTCCCGCCACGTAAATTCCCATGGTGACGGCCAGGCCCCAGCCCAGCGTGATGTTGGTATAGCCGCCGTGGGCGGTAAGCGGAGCGTTTGAGGGGAACAGAACAACCATGGCGACCACGCCGTTGCCAAACAAGATCAAGACAAAGGTTCCGAGGAACTCGGCGATCAACTCGGCCATCAGGCTTGGTTTCTTCAATCCGTCGTCCCTGCGCTCGGCAATGGCGGTCTTCCGAGCCGCGAGTAGTCTAGCAAGAATTCGAGGGAGTGCTTGGCCTTTCAGACCGTGCGGCCCTCGCGCTACACGAAGCCGAACCCTCGGCGGTCACCAAAGGATCAGGAAAATACAGGCTCTGCCCTTGACAGGCTGAGCACAGCCTGTAAGATAGGAGAATATTTATTCATCCAGGTGAATAAATATCCATAATGAATAAAGTCTTACGGCAGAGAGCCGTTCTAGAAGCGTTAAGACAAGGGCCCGTGGCCAACCAGGAAGACCTGCAGCGGGCTTTGCGGAAGCGGGGCTTTAAGGTGGGGCAGGCGACGCTCTCGCGGGATATTCGAGAGCTGAATCTGAGCAAGACTGCTGCTGGATACAACTTGCCGCAAGGGAATGGCGCGGCGGGTCTGGCTTTGCCCCCGGTACAACGACTGGTTCGCGAGTTTGTGTTGGATGTGAGGCCCGCGCAGAACCTGCTGGTGGTGAAAACGATCATCGGCAGCGCGCAGCCCGTGGCGGCGGCGCTGGATGAGCAGGAGTGGGGGGAATTGGTGGGGACGATCGCAGGGGACGACACAATACTGATCGTTTGTCCGGACAAGGATGGCGCAAAGAAGGTTGCGCTCCGGATCGAGGAGATGCTTGGCTGATGCCGGCGAAGCTCAAAACGGCACTTCTCGGAGCCAGCGGCTATTCCGGGCTGGAGTTGACCCGGATTCTCGAGCGCCATCCGCGACTCGAAAAGCCTGTCCTGCTGCGTCGCGAGGGCGGCAGTGACGCTGCTACAGATTTGGCGCAGATGTTTCCGGAGTTGTCAGGCAATGGTGGTTATCCCCTGCGATCGCTGTCGTGGCCGGAATTGAAGCGCCAGGGCGTGCAGCTGCTTTTTCTGGCGACGCCGCATGAAGCCTCCAGGTCGCTTGTGCCGGAGGCGGTTGCGCAGGGGCTGCGTGTGATTGACCTGAGCGGGGCATGGAGGCTGAAGCAGGCGCAGCACCGGGCTGTCTACTCGTTCCAGGATGCGAACGCCGTCACTGCTGCGGAGTTGACCGAGAAAACAGTGTACGGCTTGCCGGAGTTGAACAGTGACCGCATCGCTCCAGCCCAACTGGTGGCGAACCCGGGCTGCTACGCGACCTCGGTGATTCTGGCGCTGGCGCCGCTGCTGCAGGCAAAACTGGTTGATCGGAGCCGCGGAATTATCTCCGATTCCAAGTCGGGCGTGTCGGGGGCGGGCAAAGCGGCTACGTCGCGCACGCATTTCGTTTCGGTGGCGGACAATTTTTCCGCCTACGCGGTGTTCAATCACCGGCATCTGGGAGAGATGGTGGAGCAGTTGGGACTGGACGACGCGGAGCTGACCTTCACTCCCCATTTACTGCCAATTCCGCGCGGGATTTTGTCGACCATTTACGTGTCTCTGAAGCGGCCGATGACCCCGGCGGAAGTGGAAGCGTGTCTGCGTGATTTTTATGCGGGCAAACACTGGGTGCGGGTGTTTGCGACACCGCAGTTGCCGCAGTTGCAGTTCTCTCTGCACACCAACTATTGCGATCTTGGCTTCTGCCTGGCAGAGGATGGCCAGCGTCTGGTGCTGGTTTCCTGCGTGGACAATTTGCGGAAGGGCGCGGCCGGACAAGCCGTGCAGAACATGAACCTGATGTATGGATGGGAAGAGCGGGAGGGCTTGCAGTGACGATTGTGGTGAAGATTGGCGGCGCGGCGATTGAAGATGCTGCGACCCTGCGGAAGTGTGCCCAAGCCATCGCGGAGTTGGCTCAGGATGCCCATCGCGTGGCCGTGGTTCATGGCGGCGGCAGTGCGCTGACCCGGGTGCTGGAGCGACTCGGGAAAAAGAGCGAATTTGTAAACGGGCTGCGGGTTAGCGATGCCGAGACTCGGGATATCGCGCTCATGGTGTTGGGTGGAATGGTCAACAAGAAACTGGTGGCGGCGATTCAGGCAGCGGGCATGCCGGCAATCGGATTCTGCGGTGGCGATGGCATGACGTTCCGCGCACGGAAGAAATTTGTTCAGGGACACGACTTGGGATTCGTGGGAGAGATTTGTTTTGCCGAGCCCTGCTGGATGGAAGCGTTGTGGCGGCAGGGAGCGATTCCAGTGTTGGCTTCGCTGGCGCTCGGAGCCGACGGCGAATACTACAACGTAAATGCCGACGAAATGGCGGCATCTTGTGCCGCGGCTTGCCACGCCGACACTTTAATTTTTCTCACCGACGTGCCCGGAGTAAGAGATGCGGCAGGCAGCGTGATGCCGTGGCTAAGTACGAAGCAGGCGGCGGAATTGGCGGCCACTTCGATCATCAGCGGCGGCATGCTACCCAAGCTGCAAGCCTGCGGGCTGGCGCTGAAACAGGGAGTGGGGAGAGTGAGAATTTTGCCGGCGAATGAGGTGGAGGTTCTGCCGCAGTTCTATCGGACCAAGCTTTCCTGCGGTACGGAGGTTACATATTCATGAACCCCTCCGTCGCCGCACATCACAAATCACATCCGCATACACACGCGCAGAAGAAGGAGTCGCAGTTGAATACTCAAGTGCAAGGCAGGGCCGCGGCTGCTCCAGCAAGGGAGCCGCAAGTGTTTTGGTGTCCGGACCTGGTATCGACGCGCGATCTCGGAGTTGCAGGCGTGGAAGCAGTTTTGAATCTCGCGGGAATCATAAAGGCGCGACCAGGCGATTTTCGCAAAGCGCTCACCGGCAAACAGATGGTAATGTTCTTCGAGAAGGCCTCACTGCGAACCCGGTTGACTTTCGAGGCGGGAATGACGGGCATGGGCGGTTCGGCGATGTTCGTCGACCAGACTCACGAACGCCTCGGTGCTCGCGAAACCCTGAGCGATGTGGCGCACAATCTGGAGCGCTGGGTGGATGTGATCGTGCTGCGCACTTTTTCGCAGGAGACTATGGAGGGGATGGCGGAGCACGCGTGTATCCCGGTCATCAACGCGCTCAGCGATCGGGAGCATCCGTGCCAGGCGTTGGCCGACTATTTCACGCTGGCGGAGCGCTTCGGAGATGTGAAAAATCGCTGTCTGGCGTACGTCGGCGACGGCAATAATGTGGCGCATTCGTTGCTGCTTACCTGCGCCTGCCTGGGGTCGTCGATGCGAATCGCGACTCCGCTGGGCTACGAGCCGAATCCGCAGATTGTCGCCGCGGCGCGGGAAATTGCGGTAGAGACCGGCGCGGAGATTCAATGGCTGACCGATCCGCACGATGCGGTTGCGGGGGCGGATGCGATTTACGCCGACGCGTGGGTCAGCATGGGTCAGGAAAAGGAAACGGACGAGCGAGCGCAGATCTTTCCGCCGTACCAGGTGAATGCGGAACTCATGGCGGAAGCCGCGCCCCATGCAGTCTTCATGCATTGCCTCCCGGCTCATCGCGGGCTGGAAGTGACGGACGAAGTCATGGACTCGGAGCGGTCTCTGATTTTCGAGCAGGCGGAGAACCGTCTGCATGTACAGAAAGCCATTCTTTATTTACTGCTGGGCGGCGGCGATCGTCTGCCTGCAAGGAGTGCTCATGCCTGAAAGAGTTGTCCTTGCTTATTCTGGCGGGCTCGATACCTCCATCATTATTCCGTGGCTCAAAGAGAATCACTCCTACGACGTGATCGCGATGGTCGGCGATGTGGGCCAGGGCGACGATGTCGAAGCCGTGGTTAAGAAGGCCCACGCTACGGGAGCGAGCAAGGTAGTCGTGGAGGATCTCCGCGAGGAATTCTTGACGGGATATGTTTTTCCGGCGCTGCAAGCGGGTGCGGTTTACGAGCACAAGTATCTGCTGGGCACGTCGCTGGCCCGGCCTGGGATTGCGAAGCGTCAGGTCGAAGTTGCGTTGCGCGAGGGAGCGACGGCCGTGGCGCACGGCTGCACCGGCAAGGGGAATGATCAGGTGCGCTTTGAGTTGGCCTACCAGGCGCTCGCGCCGGAGCTGAAAGTGATTGCACCGTGGCGGGAGTGGTCGCTGAAGTCCCGCGAAGATTGCCTGGATTACGCCGAGCAGCACGGCATCCCGGTGGAGGCGAGCCGGGAGAAGATTCATAGCCGCGACCGCAATCTATGGCACCTGAGTCACGAAGGCGGAGAACTGGAAGATGCCGCCAATGCTCCCCTGTCGACCACGTGGCAGATGACGCGTTCGCCGCAAGAGGCGCCGGACAAGGACGAGCAAGTCACGATCAGTTTCGAGAAAGGGGTTCCTGTCGCCGTCAATGGGATGAAGCTCGATCCAGTGTCGCTGGTTGAGTTGTTGAATGAAGTCGGTGCCCGCAACGCGGTGGGTCGAGTGGATCTGGTAGAGAACCGGTTCGTAGGAATCAAGTCGCGCGGATGTTACGAAACTCCAGGTGGAACCCTGCTGATTGCGGCGCATCGTGAGTTGGAAGCGCTGTGTCTGGAGCGCGAGCTTGCGCATTTCAAGCAGCAGGTGGCACTCAAGTATGCGGAGCTGGTCTATTTCGGATTGTGGTTCACGCCGCTGCGCGAGGCGCTGGATGCTTTCGTCGCCAGTACGCAGGCGGAAATCACCGGCAGGGTGACGCTTTCTTTGTACAAGGGAAACGTATCGGTGGTGAGCCGCCAGTCGGAGTATTCGCTGTTCCGCACCGATCTCTCCTCGTTCACCATGGGCGACAGCTATGACCAGAAAGACGCGGCGGGATTTATCCGCATCCTCGGACTGCCGTCCCGCACCCGCGCTCGAACCCGTCAGGAGGTGGCACGATGAAGATGTGGTCGGGGCGATTCCGGCAGCCGCTGAACCCGCAATTCGAACGCTGGCAGCGGTCGTTCGAGTTTGACCGGCGGCTGCTGCGCTACGAGCTTGAAGCGAGCGCAGCGCATGCCCGCGCTCTGAAAAATGCCGGGATTCTCTCTGCGGAGGAACTCATCGGCATGCTGGAGGGGCTGCAGCAGATCGGCGAAATGGCCGCTGCCGCCAAGGGATTTGTCAAAGACGATGAAGCCGAAGACGTGCATCACTTCGTCGAGAAGCAGTTGGCCGCGCGGATTGGAGACGCCGGCTACAAACTGCACAGTGGACGAAGCCGCAACGAGCAGATTGCCACCGACTTGCGTCTTTACGTGCGTGCCGCGATCGATGAACTGCAAAATCAACTGGCTGAGGTCTGTGGTGTTTTCACCGATCGGGCCGATCAAGCCGGCAATGCCGCCATGCCGGCTTACACGCATCTGCAGCACGCGGAGCCTGTGCTGGTGGCGCATTGGCTGCTGGCTTACGTGGAGATGTTTTTGCGCGATGCCGACCGGCTTGCCGATGGCCGAAGGCGGTTGAACTTGTGTCCACTGGGATCAGGCGCCGTTGCGGGGGCGACTCTGCCGATCGATCGGGCTCTTATGGCGGAGGAACTCGACTTCGCCGGTCCGACGGCAAACAGCATCGACGCCACCAGCGACCGCGATTTCATTCTGGAATTCGTCAGTACGATTGCGCTGTTGTGTCTGCACTTGAGCCGGTGGGGGGAGGAAATGATTCTCCTTTCCTCGCAGGAATTCGGTTTCGTGCAGTTGCCGGAGGCTTATTCCACGGGCAGCAGCGCCATGCCACAGAAGAAGAATCCTGATCTATTGGAACTGGTGCGGGGAAAGACCGGACGCGTGATCGGTGCCGCAACGGCTCTGATGGTTACGCTGAAGGGCTTGCCGCTGGCTTACAACAAAGACCTGCAGGAGACGCAGGAGCCTCTGTTGGATGCCGCGGACACGGTGCTCGGGTTGTTGCCCCTGGTCGCGGGATGGATGAAGGCGGTCGAGTTCGATTACGCGCGCATGAAGCAAGCGGCACAGTCGGGATTCATGAACGCCTGGGCGGCGGCAACTTACTTGGTGAACCGTGGCGTGCCTTCGCGCCTGGCGCATGAACAGATCGGCAAGGCGGTGAAAGTGTGCCTGGAGAAGAATTGCGAGCTTAAGGACCTAACGCTCGACGAGTTGCGAACTCTGCATCCCGCTTTCGACCAAGACTTTCATGGCTGCCTGAAACCGGCTGCGGTATTGGCGATCCATGACGTGGTTGGCGGCACCGCACCGGCCAGGGTGAGGCAGGGGATTGCCGCCGCGAAAAAGAAAATTGAGTCCCTGCGCAAGGAGGTTCATGCGCACGCGTAAAGCCATCTTGCCGGATGCCCAGCACATCCACGAACTGATCTCAGCCTATTCCGGCGACGGCACTCTGCTGCCGCGCACGCTGGCGGAGATTTGCGAGAATGTTCGAGACTTTGTGGTCTTGGAATACGAAGGTCGCATCATGGGATGCGGCGCGCTGCACCTTTATGGCACGCACCTGGCGGAGATTCGTTCGATCACGGTGGGCTCTGAGGTTCAGGGGAAAGGGGGTGGCAGCCGGCTGATGAAAGCTCTCGTCGCGGAAGCGAAACGGCACCGCGTCGATTGCGTCTGCCTCTTCACACGCGCTCCGGAATTTTTTGCTCGCCAAGGGTTTCTGATCGCGCAGCGGGAAGATCTTCCGGACAAGATTTATAAAGATTGTCACGTGTGTCCCAGATTTCACCGGTGCGATGAAGTCGCGATGGTGCGCGGCAAGCTGCCGACATTCGCAATTCTTCCCGAACCCGCGAACTGGCTGGTGAAACTTCAGGCTTAAACTCAGGGTTTGATGCTTCTCATAATCGCGCGGAGAACCGATCAGGTTCTTTGCAGAGCAATCCCCAGCCGTGGCCCCCAGTGCTATTATTCCGAGGCAGACGTGGGAAACCATAACTATGTCAATTGCCATACCAAGCCGTTCGACCGCAGTTTCTCCTGACGCGCCATCTTCTTACACGGTACCGCTGGCGATCGTGACCACGCTGTTCTTCATGTGGGGCTTCCTCACCTGCCTGAATGACATTCTTGTTCCGCACCTGAAGTCAATTTTCGATCTGAATTACCAGCAGGTCATGCTGGTTCAGTTTGCCTTCTTTGGAGCGTATTTTCTCTTCTCCATCCCATCCGCCAAAATAATTGATTGGATTGGCTATCAGCGGTCGATGGTGGTGGGGCTGCTGACGATGGGCGCGGGCGCTTTTTTATTTGTTCCCGCTGCGAAGGTTCCATCATTCGGATTTTTTCTGAGCGCACTGATCGTGCTGGCTGCGGGCATTACTCTTTTGCAAGTCGCGGCGAATCCCTACGTTACCGTGCTCGGCCCTGCCAAGACGGCCTCCAGTCGACTGAACCTGACGCAAGCGTTCAACTCTCTGGGAACTTTTCTCGCGCCTTTTTTCGGCGGCTTGCTGATTCTGAGCGCAGCACCGAAAGCCATGAACGAGATCCGCGCGATGGCTCCGGATGCTCTGCAGGCCTATCGGCTGCAGGAAGCGGCGACGGTCAAGACTCCGTATGTGGGCCTGGGTATCGCTCTTGTGGTTCTGGCGATCGCCATCGGCAGTTTCAAGTTGCCGAAAATTCCTCAGGCTCAACACAAAGTCGGCGAGAAGGTAAACGACTCCATCTGGAGACACCCGAACTTGATCCTTGGCGCCATCGGCATCTTCGTTTACGTCGGCGCCGAGGTGGCCATCGGGAGTTTTCTGGTGAACTATTTCAGTCAGCCAGAGATCGGCGGCCTGACCGAAAAGGTTGCGGCGAGTTTTGTTGCCTTCTATTGGGGTGGAGCGATGGTCGGGCGTTTCGTCGGATCAGGGCTGTTGCAAAAGGTGAATACTGGGCGACTGCTTGGCATTTGCGCGGTGTGCGCGGCTGCTCTCGTGACCATGTCGATGATCGGCACGGGACACTTCGCAATGTATAGCATCATCCTGGTGGGATTCTTCAATTCCATCATGTTCCCAAGCATTTTCACCCTGGGGGTGGCGGAGCTTGGCCCCCTGACGGGAGACGGTTCTGGAATCATGATTATGGCGATTGTCGGGGGAGCCATTATTCCGTTAGCGCAGGGTGCGATTGCCGACCGGATCGGCATTCATCACGCCTTCTTCCTGCCGGTCATTTGCTATCTTTATATTCTCTATTTCGCGCTGAGCGGTTCCAAACCTAACAGCGAACGCCACGCGCGGAGCTAGCGGAACCAGCTCCGCGCATTCTAAGTGTGGCAGTTCAACCGTCGAACGGCGAGGGGATCGCCGCGCGTTAAGCCTGTATTGAAATCAATTCCGGGGTGCAGCGGGAATTCTGCATTAGTTTGACTGCGTCTTCTGCCGTGAAGCGTCCCATGGCCAAGGCCAATTTCTTGTTGGTTGTGGTCTGGATGGGC
Organism: Candidatus Sulfotelmatobacter sp.; assembly: GCA_049515395.1. Lineage (GTDB taxonomy): Bacteria > Acidobacteriota > Terriglobia > Terriglobales > Acidobacteriaceae > Sulfotelmatobacter. Next base: position 21,196 of record JBEKUD010000014.1, read on the forward strand.
GTGCGGTCAATTCGCAGGACGTATTCGGCGGCACGCGCACCACCGCGATTCACTTTCACCAAAAACTTCGTGTTTTTCATGGGCTCCCTTTGGCTCGGACGATTTAGCGCAACATTAAGACAAACGGGGGTGAGAGAAACCTCTCCCCCAGCCGACTCAAGAGCGGTCTCGCAAGTTTCCGCTCAAAGACTTGCTAACGTGCAAAGAAAAAACTAGAAAGGGCCGACGTAATGCCTAGAGAAGAGATAAAGCCTCAACCTCAATGCTAGGCTCGCGCGACAGCTTTGTCAACATGGCGCGGACGGACGGCGGGAGTGTCGGGAGTTCATGAATCAACCACGAAGGTCACAAAGGTGCACGAAGCCGCACTGCTACCGCACTCCTTCGTGTATCCTGGCGCCCTTTGTGGTGAAATTGGGGACACGAGCCGACGGAAAGTCGGGCGCTACAACAACTTGTCGCGCACTGTTTACGGCTGCAACGCCTGAATCGCCTGGGGATGGACCGGCTGGTCGTTGATTTCGCTGGCGTCCCAGCTCCCGCCTAAAGCTTTTACCAGATATACGGAGCTTACCATCTGCTGGCCGAGCAGTTGCGTCTCAAGCCGCTCACTGCTCAGCAGGGTGGTTTGTGCCGTGATGACATCGAGATAGTTGGTGGCGCCGCCGATGTAACGGTTATTGGCGATGGTGAGTTCGCGGCGTGCGTCCTCGACAGCGGCACCTTGCGTCTTCAGAGCTTGCGATAAAGTGCTCAGATTGCTGATGCCGTCTTCAACCTGCTGGAACGCGGTCAGCACGGACTGGCGGTAGTTGGCAACAGCCTGGTCGTAGGCTGCACGCGCGGCAGCCAGGTTTGCACGGTTTCGTCCCCCTTCGAAGAGGGGCTCCAAAGCGTCCACTCCGAGGGACCAAATGAGGCTGGGCGCGTTGAGGAGTGGCGCCAATTCGGTACTCTGCCAACCTCCAGAACCGCTGAGCGTGATTTGCGGATAGAAGGCGGCCCGCGCGACCCCGACCCGGGCGTTTTGATACGCCATCTGTCGCTCTGCCGAGGAGATATCCGGCCGACGTTGCAACACGTCAGAGGGCACCCCTAATGGGACCGGCGGTGGTGTAGCTGCCAACGGCGCCACGCGCACACTGATGCTCGAAGCCGGCTGTCCCAGTAACACCGCTATCGCGTGCTCATATTGAGCCCTCGTCTGTTGCACGAGCGCCAGCTGCGATATCGTCGCGTCGAGAAGCGCGGCCTGCTGGGCAACTTCGAGTCCGCTAACGATGCCCCCTTGGTGTTGCCGGTTTACCAGGTCCAAACCCTTGCGCTGGTAGCCGACAGACTCCTGCACCACATTGAACTCGGCGTCCAACTCCCGCAAAGAGAAATAGTCCGCAGCGAGTTCCGCGGTTAACACCAGCTGTGCGTTCTGAAGGTCAGCGGCCGTGGACTGGAGCGTGGCATTCGCGGCTTCCACATTGCGCCGCACGCGTCCGAAAACATCGACCTCATAATTGATGTTGAACGGAATGGTGTAAACGCTCTCGGTGTAGGGAGGGACCGCTTGCGCGACGCCGTTGAATAGGACCGGCGCGGCGCCGTTCAGCGGGCGATTTCCGGAACCGCGTTCGCGAACAGCAGATGGATCGGTCGAAAGCTGCGGGAATAATCCAGAGGTTGCAACGCGGGCCAGGGAACGAGCCTGATCCAAGCGGTCGCGCGCCGCCACAAGGGATTGATTTGCCTGCAGCAGTTGCTGTTCGTAGGCATTGAGGTCCGTGTCGTTAAAGATCTTCCACCACTCCCCCTTTGGAATGGCATCCTTAGGAGCGGCCTCCTGCCACGGCGGTTCGGTCTTCCACGCATTCGGCGCGGGAGTTGCGGCCGCAGGTCGGCTGTAACGCGGACCGACGGTGCACCCGGTTGCACATGCCAACACAATCAAAGTGGCCGAGAATGCGGCTCGCGTCACGATGCGCCACCTTGCGGCTGCGCCTGCGTCGTTTGACCGGGCTGCCGGTCCGGAGACGGTTGCGCCACGTTCACTTGCTGACCCTGCTCAAGCGAATCCGCAGGATTGACTACGATTTGATCCATGGGGGACACGCCGCCGAGGATTTCCAGGGTGGTGCCATAGTCGCGTCCGATGTTGATAGGGCGCAATTGCACCTTGTTGTCCGGACCGACGACGGCGACTTGCGCGCCTTGGGCGCGGAAGAGCATCGTGTTCACCGGCACGGTCACTTTGTCGACGTTCGAGCCGACGGCGAAGTGCACCTCGCCAAACGAGCCGGGTAACAAACGGCCGTCTTGATTGGGCACATCCACTTCCGTCAGGAGGGTGCGAGTGGCCGTGTCGATGGCTTCGGCTGTCCTTGCCACCGTGGCCACAAACTTCTGGCCGGGATATTCCTGCAATGTGACATAAGTTTTCGCGCCGACCTTGATGAAGGGGGCGTAAGCCTGCGGCACGCTGGTGTAGACCCGCAATGGATCGACGCGCGCGAGGTCGAACAGCTCGCGGCCGGCAGCCTGTGCCCCGGCGTTGATAAGCGCGCCCGGATCGACATTGCGTCTGGTCAGCACCCCGCTGAAGGGAGCATAAACATCTTTGAAGCCTTCAAGTTGTTCGAGGCGACGCACGTTGGCATCGGCAGCAGCCAGGTTAGCCTGGCTCTGCTTGTATCCGCTTGAATACTGGTCGGCTTCCTGAGCGGAGACGGAATCGGTCTTGCGAAGGTTTTCCCATCGGTCGGCGGTAATTTTCGCCAATTCCATTTGCGCAACGATCTGTTGACGCGCGGCTCGCGTCTGATTCAGCTCCTGATCGACCTCAGGAGTGTCGATCTTGGCCAGCAACTCGCCTTTGTTCACGCGGCTGCCAATGTCCTTGTACCAGCGCACCAGGTAGCCGCTGGTTCGGGCGTAGATCGGGGATTCCTCATAAGCCAGCAGGGACCCGGGCAGAACCAAATCTTCGTCCGGCTTTTCCGGCAGTGGATGAATTACGGCGACGGTCGGCACCGTCTCTATTTCAGTTTCTTTGGCCAAAGCACGCTCGTGGCTAACCCGTACCAACAGGGTGAGGCCACCGGCGAGCAACAACACGAGCAACATTGCTCCCACGATGGTCAAGGCTTTGCGCGGAGGGGCGGGCGGAAGTTCGGGAGGCGGCTGGAGTCCCGGAGGCTGGTGCCGGGAGCGCTTCTGGATCTCTTCGATCTCCTCGTCGCGCTGTGCCTGAACCCCTAGAGCATGATGCTCTTCGTTCTTGCCTTGCTCCGACGGATGAGCATTGGAGCCCGCTTCGAGCCGCTGCTCATCCGCCGTTAGGTTCGACTTGTTTTCTGCACTCATGCCGGACTCCGATTTTCAGAAAAACTCTTGAGACTGTTTCGCTCGCGCCCGCTTGGCCTCGCGGCGGCCATGGAAGATGGCGAACACACTTGGGACAAAGAACAACGTCGCAACTGTGGCAAAGAGCAACCCTCCAATGACAGCTCGGCCGAGCGGCGCGTTTTGCTCGCCGCCCTCTCCAAATCCCAGCGCCATCGGCACCATTCCGATGATCATGGCCAGTGCGGTCATTAGCACCGGACGCATGCGCGTATATCCCGCAGAAACCGCGGCTTTCACGGCGGGTACCCCTTCGTCCATCTGCTCTCTCGCAAAACTTACCATCAGAATCGAGTTGGCGGTTGCGACGCCCATGCACATGACCGCTCCGGTGAGGGAGGGCACACTTAAGGTAGTGCGGGTGAGCAACAGAAACCAGCAGATTCCTGCCAGCGCTCCCGGCAGGGCGGCGATGATGATGAAAGGATCGAGCCAGGACTGAAAGTTGATCACAATCAGCAGATAGACCAGAAGAATGGCGCCGATCAATCCCACGCCTAAGCCGAAAAACGACGAGCGCATGGTGGCCACCTGCCCGCGAACCACAATGTTTGTACCGCGTGGCAGATGACCATCGAAGCTCTTGAGTATTTTATTGGTGTCCGCAGCCACGGCACCCAGATCCCGATCCTGTGTGCTGGCGTAAACATCGATGACAGGCGCTACGTTCCAGTGGTTCACGGTAGCGGCCCGCGCGACTGGCGTTACCTGCACCAGATTTCCCATGAGCTGGGGGCCTTGCTGCGAAGTTACCGGAATGTCCATCAGGTCTTGCAGATTGGTCATGCGATATTGCGGCGACTGCACCGCGATCTGATAAGTGACCTCGTTTTTCGGGTTCAGCCAGAAATTCGGAGCGGTCTGGAAGCTGCCGCTGAGCGAGACCAACGCGCTCTGGGCTACGTCGCGCGCCGTGAGCCCAACTTGCGTAACTCGCGTGCGCTCGATGTCCATATGCAGAGTGGGCAAGGAAAGCAACTGCTGCACGTGCACATCCGCGGTACCGGGAACGTGCCGCATTTTATTGGCGATTTGCTGCGCAATCCCATAACTCGTTTCCATGTCAGTGCCTATGATCTGCACATCAATGGGTGCGGGCAAACCAAAATTTAGAATCTGCGTGACGATGTCGGCGGGCTGGAAAAAGAACTCTACCCCAGGAAAGCGCCGCGGCAACACTTCGCGAAGACTTCGGGTAAGGTCGGCGGTGGGGGGATGATGCTCCGGGTCTAGCGCGATGAGAATCTCGGCATCGCTACTGCCGATCGTTCCGTTGGAGCTATAAGACTGGTTGATGCCAGAGTTGGGCAAACCAATGTTATCGAGCACCGTTTGCAATTGGCCTCTAGGAACCTCCTGGCGCAGTACAGCTTCAATTTCGTCGCAGAGTCGAGCCGTCTCTTCCACGCGCAAGCCGGGCCGCGCACGTACATGCAGACGTAGCAGGCCGGCATCCACTTGTGGAAAGAAGTCTTCTCCCAGGGGAAAAAACAGCCCGAGCGACAGAAGGCAAAAGGCCAGGAAGCAAACGACAAAGATGCCCCGGTGCTCGAGGGTGGTCTCCAGCAGTTGTTCGTAGCCGCGGCGGAACTCTTCAAACTTCCGCTCGAAGCCGCGCTGGAAGCGGCCCAGGAACGACTTGGGTGCTTCGGCGCGATGCTCATGGCCACGCATGATGTACATGACCAACGTCGGAATCAGAGTTCGTGAGAGCAGGTAGCTGGCCAGCATGGCGAAGCTTACGGCTTCGGCCAGCGGCACGAATAAGAATTTTGCCACGCCGGTCAAAAAGAACATAGGCACGAAGACGATGCAGATACTGAGCGTGGATACAAAGGCCGGCACGGCGATCTGCTGGGCGCCGTCAAGGATGGCCTGTCTCATCTCCTTGCCCATGGCCAGGTTTCGCTCAATGTTTTCGATTTCCACGGTGGCGTCATCGACCAGGATGCCGACTGCGAGGGCCAATCCTCCCAACGTCATGATGTTAATCGTTTGTCCGATCGCGCCTAGAAGGATGATCGAAACAAAGATGGAGAGCGGAATGGAAATAGAAATGACGATTGTGGGACGCCAATCGCCAAGGAAGATGAGGATCATGACGGCCGTAAGAGCCGCCGCTATCAACCCCTCTCGCAGCACCCCCTCGATCGACGCCCGCACAAACAGAGACTGGTCAAACAAGGAGGTAATCTTCAGCGCCGGCGGTAGCGCTTGCGCCGCCTGCTGAACAATTTTTTTGACACCAGCGACAATTTGCAGGGTGGACGCGTTACCGTTCTTGTAAATCGACATCAGGGCGCCGCGGTTTCCATCCGCCCGCACGATGTTGGTTTGCGGTGCGAAACCGTCGCGTATGTGGGCAACATCGCGCATATAAAGCGTGGAACCGTTGGTCGTCTTGACGGGAAGATCGTTCAACTCCGCGATGGTCTGCGGGGTCCCGTTCATCTCGACGTTGTACTCCAGTGAGCCCATTTTGATAGTGCCGCTGGGTAGGATGATGTTCTGCGCGTTGACAGCGTTGACGATGTCATTCGGCTGGAGACCGTAAGCCTGGAGCTTGGGCAAATCCAGGTCCACCTGAATTTGACGAATCTTTCCACCATAGGGATACGGCGTAGCGGCTCCAGGCACGGTGGCCAGGTAGTTACGCAGAAAATTCTGCCCGAGGTCGAAGAGTTGTTGCTCGGGGAGAGTTTTGCTGCTCAGTCCCAGCTGGATGATCGGTGTCGTGGAGGCGCTATAGGAAATGATCAACGGCGGCGTGGTCCCTGGAGGCAACCCGCGCACGGTGGTTTGAGCGATGGCCGTGATTTGTGCGATGGCTCCCTGCACGTTCGTGCCCGGGCGGAAGAAGACTTTAATGATGCCCAATCCGTAGACGGATTGAGATTCCATGTGCTCGATGTCATTGACGGTAGTGGTGATGCCGCGCTCGGAGTTGGCCACGATACGGTCGGCCATATCTTGGGGCGACATCCCGGTGTAGAACCAGACCACCGAAACCACTGGAATGTCGATGTTGGGGAAGATGTCGGTGGGCGTCCGCAGAATTGTGATCGGCGTCAGCATGATGATGACCAGCGCCATCACGATGAATGTATAAGGACGCCTTAGAGCTAACGCTACAATCCACATCGGTCGCGCACCGTCCGGAATTCAGATAAGTCGAAAGAGGGCTTGCCTGCACGGATGCGCAGCCAATCCGCAATTTTGGTTTAGATTCGATACTATCCGTATTGGATTCTAAAGCCTAGCGCCGATTATATGGTAGGGTAGCACTATGCGCCCGAAATTGGAGGGTCACGGCAATGGCAACGGAACTGACCCCAAGCGTCTTCCGGGAAGACCACGGAGTGAAGAAGCGCGATCGGCCATCCTGCGCAGTACGCTAAGACTTCTGGCACGAAAGGGCTTTTCGGAGTTGACGATTGAAGCCGTGGCAGCCCATGCCGGTGTGGGCAAAGCCACAGTCTATCGCTGGTGGCCCGACAAAGCCGCGCTCATCGCAGACGCTTTTGCCAGCAGCACCACGCGAAAACTTCATTTCTCCGATACCGGATCCGTCCGAAAAGATATGAGCCGGCAAATGCGCCAGCTGGTAAAGATTCTTCGCAGCCGGCGTGGACGCATCGTCTCGGCCATGCTAGGAGCGGGGCAAAGCGATCGCAATCTCATTGCAGCTTTTCGGGAGCGGTTTCTCATGCCACGCCGCCAGGAAGCCTATGCCACGCTACGCCGCGCAATCCAGCGGGGCCAGCTGCGCAAGGACATAGACATGGATCTTCTCCTGGATTCGCTTTACGGGCCCATCTATATGCGATTCCTCATCCAGCACCTTCGCTTGACCCCCAAATTTGTCGAAGGTCTTTGCGAATTGACCTTGGGCGGTTCTCTTCCCCGTCCAAAGTTGCCGCGCCTGCGCGACCGTTCCGCGTAGTCGAGATCGAGTGGTTGTCGCTTCTCGCGCGTCACGCCGCAGAACGAGACTGTACAAACCCGGCCATTTGTAGAAGAATTTGTCTCTGCCAAAGATTCGAGTCCTTACCTGCGAGGGTTCTTCCTGTACTTCAGACCCCAGACGCTCAGCGAAGCGGTGAACGTGCTCGCCAACTCCGGCGGACAAATCCTGGCGGGGGGCACCGATTTCTTCCCCGCCCTGGGGGAGCGGCCGGTGAGCGGAGCTGTGGTCGACATTTCAGCACTCCGGGAACTCAAAGGTGTGGTCCACGATACGAACCACATACGGATAGGCGGCCTAACGACCTGGACGGAGTTGGGGAGAGCACGACTGCCAAGATGCTTCGATGGGTTGAAAGCAGCGGCGCGAGAGATTGGCGGGATTCAGATTCAGAATCGCGGAACCGTCGCGGGAAACCTATGCAACGCATCTCCGGCTGCAGACAGCGTTCCACCGCTGCTCGCGCTCGACTCCGAAGTGGAACTCGTTTCCCATGCCGGTACGCGGCGCCTTCCGCTTGCTGACTTTATTGTGGGCAATCGAAAGACGCGGCGCCAGCCCGGCGAAATCCTCTCTCAAATATTTGTTCCGCGCACCGTCGAGAACGCCGCATCAACGTTTCTCAAGCTGGGAGTGCGCCGCTATCTGGTGATTTCCATTGTGATGGTTGCGGTTGTGATTGAGAAAGATGCCATCGGAATGGTGCGCGAAGCCCGGGTCAGCGTGGGATCGTGCTCGATCGTAGCGCAGCGGCTTCCCGAACTGGAGCGCCGACTCATGGGCGAGTCGGCGACCGTGGGGCTGGGGTCGCTCGCCACCGCGGACCACCTAAAGAGTTTATCGCCCATCGATGACCTCCGTGCGACTGCGGCTTACCGCCGGGGCGCAGCTTTGCGCTTGGTGCAGCGCGCGCTCGATGAATGCGCCAGGAGTCAATGAATGGCGGCCATTGTTCCCCAGTCAGAAACCAAGCGCGAGCTCAAGTTGGTCGTGAATTGCGGAGAAGTGTCAGTGGCGGCACCTCCGGCTCAGCGGCTTTCCCGAGTTCTACGCGAGCGGCTGGGATTGACCGGCACAAAGGTCGGTTGCGACGCCGGCGATTGCGGTGCATGCACGGTATTGCTGGACGGAGAGCCGGTGTGCTCCTGTCTGGTTGCAGTGGGCCAGGTCGAAAACAGTTCGATCACGACCGTCGAGGGCCTGAAATCGAGGGCGCCACGATTCGATCGCCTGCAAAAATCATTTCTCCGTCACGGGGCCGCTCAATGTGGGGCCTGTACCCCGGGTATGCTGGTGGCCGCCACGGCATTGCTCGAGAAAAAAACGTGCCCTTCCGAAGCAGATGTGATGGATGCGATCGGCGGCGTACTGTGTCGCTGCACGGGATATCGAAAGATCATCGATGCCATCCTCGATACAGCCGTTCTCGGTGTTCGCTCGCAGGGTGGCGACCTCGCGCCCCCACTCGCCGGAAGGTCCGTAGGTCGACGCCTTGTCCGGGTGGATGGAAAACACAAAGTTGAAGGCACGGAAATTTACGGCGCGGACGAGATTCCAGAGGGAGCGCTCACTCTGCGTGTCATCCGGTGCCCCTATGATCGGGCGAAATTTCGCCTCGGAGATCTGAAAGCATTCGCGGCATCGCATCCGGGAGTGCAGGCGGTGCTTACCTCCAAGGATGTTCCCGGAGAAGATTGCTACGGCGTGATTGCGCGCTTCGCCGACCAAACCGTATTTGCCCATGAAGAAAACGGCGCCCGTTTTCGCGGAGAAGCGGTCGCTGCGATTGTGGGTGAAAGCGAGGCGATTGAAAATCTTGACCCGGTGACGTTCCCTGTTACTTGGGAAGAGTTGCCGGCGCTCCGAACGATCGAGGAAGCTCTGGTGCCGGACGCTCCGCTGATCCATTCTCATCGACCGCATAACATTCTTACCAGTGGGCGTGTTGCGCGCGGATCTGTGGATCAAGGTTTCCGAGAATCAGACGTGGTCGTGGAGGGGGAATTCGAGACTGGTTTCGTCGAGCACGCCTGCATCGAGGCTGAGGCAGGCTTCGCAAGGCGGGTTGGCAATCAGATCGAAATCCAAGCCTGCACCCAGTCGCCCTACATGGATCGCGCGGACATCGCGAAGCTTCTGGGAATCTCCGCGGAAGCCGTGCGGATTATCCCGACGGCCGTCGGCGGCGGCTTCGGAACGAAACTCGATTTGTCGGTTCAGCCGTTTCTTGCGCTCGCCGCATGGCGGCTGCGGCGGCCCGTTCGCATGGTGTATTCGCGCATCGAGTCCATCATGTGCACCACCAAGCGCCATCCCGCACGCATACGCTGCCGTGCTGGAGCCAGAAAAGACGGGAAACTTCTGGCGCTGGATTTTGCCGCTGACTTTAATACCGGCGCATACTCGTCGTGGGGACCCACGGTTGCGGCGCGAGTTCCCGTGCATGCTTCCGGACCGTATTCGGTTCCACATTATCGGGCGCTGACGCGGGCGATTCACACCAACCTGGTTCCAGCAGGCGCGTTTCGCGGCTTTGGTGTGCCGCAGATGGCGATCGCGCAGGAGCAACTCTATGACGATCTTGCGATTCGCCTTGGCATCGATCCGCTGGAGTTCCGCATTTTGAACGCGCTCGACCGTCACACTCCTACGGTCACGGGGCAAGTCATGGGAGAAGGCGTCGGAATCCGTGCGTGCTTTGAAGCCTTGCGTCCAGGCTGGAAAGTCGGACGTGCGGAAGCTACGGAATTCAATGCAAAGAATACCGGAGTGACTCGCCGCGGCGTTGGCGTCGCGGGAATGTGGTATGGGTGCGGAAACACTTCGCTGCCCAACCCTTCGACGGTGCGCATCGGACTGAAGCGCAATGGCAGAATCGCGCTGCACCAAGGAGCGGTTGACATCGGCCAGGGCTCAAATACAATCGTGACGCAAATTTGCGCCGACGCATTAGGTGCGTCAACCGATTGCTTTGATTTGATCTCCGGAGATACTTCGATCACACCCGACTGCGGCAAGACCTCCGCATCCCGTCAGACATTTGTTACCGGCAAAGCTGCGTATGCTGCGGGGAAAGAGTTGCGGCGTGCGATCCTTCGACTGCTTTCCGCGGGCAGAGCTCGTGCAGAGGAGGATAAAGATGAAGATGAAGATGCCATGATCGATTTTGGCGGAGGCATTCTTGAAGTCCGCCAAGGCCGGACGCGGCGCAGAGTTGACTTGCAAGACCTCCCGCTCGATCGCTGCGGCTACGTGCTGACTGCGGAGCAGACGTTCGATCCACCGACCAGCACGCTCGATGCAAACGGCCAGGGCATTCCTTATGCTGTGTATGGATTCGGCGCCCACATGGCTGAAATTGCAGTGGACATGGAATTAGGGACGGTGCGGGTTCTGAAGATCCGGGCAGCCCATGATGTAGGCTGCGCCATTAATCCGACTTTGATTGAGGGTCAGATCGAGGGTGGCGTGGCCCAAGGTCTGGGGATGGCGCTGATGGAAGAGTTCTTCCCCGGTAAAGGCGAGAACCTGCACGACTACCTGATACCTTCGGCGGGCGACATTCCCGCCGTCGAATCCATCTTGATTGAAGATCCTTCTTCGATCGGGCCATTCGGGGCAAAGGGAATCGGTGAACAAGCTGTCATCCCGACCGCGCCGGCAATACTGAATGCGATTCACCACGCCACCGGCGTTCGTATGCGGCGGATCCCAGCTACACCGGATCGCATTCATGAAGCCATCGTTGCCGGCGCTTCCAGCGGCCAGACTGGAGTTTCCCGTGGCTGACGATGATGCCATCCGCTGCGACGCCTGCCCGGTACTCTGTTACATCAAGCCCGGGCGGACCGGGGCATGCGATCGCTACGCGAATGACAATGGGCAGTTAATAAGAATTGATCCGCACGTTGTTCTTGACCGTGCTCTGTCACGTGGCGATTCCGTTGTTCCGTTTCTCGATCGCCATCGCGAGTGGGATGGAAACATCGTGAGTGGTCCGGACACCTTTGTCACCGCGATTGGCGCAGGCACTACGTATCCCGACTATAAGCCCGCGCCATTCATTATCTCCTCCGCAGTGCAGGGTGTGGATATGGTTACGGTAGTGACTGAGGGCATCTTCAGCTATTGCGGCGTCAAATTGAAGATCGATACAGATCGATATTTGGGTCCAGAAGCGACTTTGGTGCGGGCGCAGGGAGAGCCGGTTGGACATGTCACCACCAGCGAATATGGCTCGCAAATGCTTTCCCTGGGAGGAGTGAGGCACCTGACGGGAGGCAGCCGCAGAGAAGGCACGGTGACTTGCGAGACCCTGCTGAACCTCTGCGACCGGAAGCCGGTCGAATTCACGATCGATGAGGGCGCCACCTTGATTGCAGAGGCGGGCAAACCGCCGGTGGTGGATGGTGTTCAGGAGGAGCGGATGCGTGTGGGCTGTGGCTCAGCCACCATCGGGATGTTTGCCAAGCAATGGCACGGCAAGGTCGATGAAGTTGTTGTGGTCGATGACCATATCACCGGGGTTCTCTCGGAGCATCAGGCTGGTAAGTTACTGGGCATTCCAGAAACCGGGATCGAGATGAAGGGACGCCGCTCCACTCCCGGGCGCTACTTCCGCGTGGCTGAGCCGGGCACGGCATGGGGCGGCACGAACATCGAAGATCCTCTGTCGATTCTGAAAGAGTTCGATCCGAAGATTGCGTGGCCGAGACTTCGACTGCTCATGGTGAGCACCACGGGGGAGCACTGCGCCTATTTCGAACTGGACGAAGCGCTGCGGCCGGTGGAAAAGCAGTTGCCCGCGGAGCTGAACGAATCGGTCGCACGGATCAAAGAGAATTGCGAAGCCGCGCTGTGCACGGTTCTGTTTATGGGCGGAGCTGGAGGTTCTTTGAGGGCAGGGGTGACGGAGAATCCCGTGAGGCTTACGCATTCGGTGAGGGATGCGCTCACCCGCGTCACTTGCGGGGGCGCGCCGGTCTACGTATGGCCGGGAGGCGGGATCACGTTCATGGTGGAGGTGACGCGGATGCCCGAGCATGCGTTCGGTTACGTGCCCACGCCGGCGCTGGTCGCTCCTATCGAATTCACGCTCAGGCTGAAGGACTATGCGGCGCTCGGCGGCTACTTGGACCACGTCCGTTCGCTTGACTCCATCCTGCAAGGGCGTCGTCATGTTTCCGCCAATCCGGAGAATCCGTGGCCGCTGTCCCAGACGAAAACGCCAAGGCCGGATCGGTGAGAGACCGAGCGCAGATAAGACTCTTGGCGGACGGACGCCGCTTGCACCTGCACGACGGACCGATCGATGGGATCGTCGAGGCATTCGGGCCGGCGGGTGAGATTAAGGTTGGGTATCAAGCGGCGGCGGAACGCTTCGTCACCGTGCTCGATGAGCTCTGCGGCGAGCTTCCATTGCTGCGGCAGGCTGCGAGAATCGGAGGTCCGCCGCCAGTAGGGGTCATCGCAAGACGCATGATGGCCGCGGTTTTGCCATACAGCGAACGTAGTTTCATTACGCCGATGGCGGCAGTAGCCGGCGCCGTCGCGGAAGAGGTTCTGCACCGCATGACTCGTGCGGCAAAGCTGACCCGGGCCTATGTGAATAATGGCGGCGACATTGCGTTGCATCTTGCGCCGGGCGAGCACTTTGTCGTGGGCATGGTTGAGCGACGGGATCGTCCATCCCTCTTCGGCAAAGTTGAGTTGCACTCGACCGAGCCGGTCAGAGGCATTGCGACCAGTGGCTGGCGAGGCCGGAGCTTCTCACTGGGCATCGCCGACGCGGTCACGGTTCTTGCAGACCGTGCCGCCATGGCGGACGCGGCCGCGACGATGATCGCGAATGCTGTAGACCTGCCCGATCATCCGAGCGTGACGCGTGTTCCTGCGCGCGAGCTCGCGCCGGATTGTGACCTTGGCGACCGGTTGGTGACACAAGAGGTCGGGGAACTTTCCACCCGCGAGGTGGCCATAGCTCTCGACCGAGGATTGGGGGTCGCCAAGTCGCTGCTCTCCGAAGGACTGATACGAGCCGCGGCGCTGCATCTTCGTGGCGAGACGTGCGTCGTTGATGCAGAAACCTCGTTAGCCGGCCTCGCTGACAGGGGCGAGAAGTCCAGCAGGAGTCGCATTCATGCCTGAGGTTCAGCTTCGAAAAAAGTTTACGGCAGTCGAGGAGATTTTCCATGAAGGCGGTCCGGTCTCGTCCGTGCCGTTGCGACGTGCAGCTTCGTTGGCCGTCATCCACAATCCTTTCGCGGGCAAGTATGTGGAAGACATTGCGGGATTCATGGATGATCTGAAACCGCTGGGTTTGGAAATGGCGCGTGCTCTGGTGGCGGCGCTGGGGGGAGATGGCAAAACTGTCGAAGGCTATGGCAAGGGCGCGATTGTCGGTGCGGCGGGGGAGCTTGAGCATGGCGCTTTGTGGCACGTGCCTGGAGGCTATGCCATGCGTGAGGTTCTCGGCGACGCCAAGGCGATTGTGGCCTCGACCAAAAAAGTGGGCGGCCCGGGCACTCGGCTCGATGTTCCCATCACGCACATCAATGCTTCGTACGTGCGTAGTCATTTCGATTCCATGGAAATCGGTTTGGCCGACGCTCCGCGGGCGGATGAGATTCTGCTGGCGCTGGTGATGACCACAGGTCCCCGCGTTCATGCCCGCGTCGGCGGCCTGAGAGCGTCGGAGATCAAGGGAGAGGACGGGCTGCGATGAAAGCCCGGATTCGCAAGCTGGTGACGTTCGTGGAGGAGACGCGGACGGAGATGGGTCGGACGGTTGATCCGCCGACACTGCGCGCTGCCGCAGTGGCTGTCATTGAAAATCCTTGCGCTGGAAAGTACGTAGAAGATTTGGCGGCGCTGATGACGATCGGCGAGGAATTGGGGGAACTGCTCACGCGGCGCGCGGTTGCGGCTCTTGGCATGCCGGCGACGAGCGTCGAGAGTTATGGCAAGGCCGCCGCCGTCGGCGAGAATGGCGAGATCGAACATGCTGCGGCAATTCTGCATCCGAAGCTTGGCGCGCCGGTGCGGAGAGTGCTGGGAAAAGGCGCTGCGCTCATTCCCTCCTCCAAGAAACGCGGAGGAATGGGCGTCGTCCTCGACATACCGCTGGGGCACAAAGACGCTGCTTTCGTGCGCAGTCATTTCGATGGCATGGAGGTGCGAGTCAACGATGCTCCCCGAGCCAACGAAATCGTTGTAGCGGTTGCGGTGACGGATAGCGGCCGGCCGCTGGCGCGGGTCGGAGGGCTGACCAAGGATCAGATCAAGGGCGAAGACGGGTTGCGGTAACGATCTTCAAATCGAATGGTTGCGGCCTCAGCCGCTGGAGAGGCAAATGATATTCCACCGGTCCTCGGTTGTACTTCTCGTCTTTCCCTGCTTGCTTCTTGCGCCCCTCGCAGCCCAGACAAGGCCGGAGAAGGTCGATCTGATCGTCACCGGCGGAACCGTCGTGACCATGGACGGATCTCGCAAAGTCTACGACGACGGAATCATTGCCGTGAGCGGGGACACGATGGTCGCGGTGGGGCCGCGCACGGAACTCGAAGGCAAGTATTTGGCCGGTCAAACGATCGATGCAAAAGGCTCGCTGGTGCTGCCCGGGTTCATCAATGGCCACACGCATGTACCCATGACACTGTTTCGAGGGATTCACGACGATGTGACGCTGAATGACTGGCTCTACAAATATATCTTTCCCGCCGAGGCGAAGAACGTAAACGAAGAATTCGTGCGCTGGGGAACGCGGCTGGCGGTGGCGGAACAGATGCGCGGAGGAGTGACCACTTTCGCTGACATGTATTACTTCGAAGATGCCGTAGCCCTGGAGACCAAAAGCGCGGGAATGCGCGCCGTCCTGGGTGAGACGTTCATCGATTTTCCCGCACCCGACAACAAAACCGAAGCCGAGGCGCTTTCCTATACAGAGAAATTTCTGAAAAAGTGGCAGGGCGATCCCTTGATTCACGCCGCGGCGGCGCCGCATTCGATTTACACTTGCTCGCAGAAGACCCTAGAGGACGCCGCTGCGCTGGCCAGAAGATACCAGGCACCCATTCTGATTCACACCGCGGAAATGAAGAAAGAGTGGGACGACAGCCAGAAGCAAAGTGGAATGTCTCCGGTGCAGTATCTGGACAAGATCGGCTTGCTCGGTCCCGACGTTGTATCCGCGCACTGTATTTTTGTGGACGAGACCGACCGCAAAACTCTGGCCCAGCATCATGTGGGGTGCATCCATAACCCATCGAGCAACATGATGATCGCCAGTGGCGTTGCTCCGGTACCCGAAACGCGCGCCGCGGGAGTGGCCGTGGGGCTCGGAACCGACGGACCGGCGGGCAGCAACAACGACCTGGACTTGATGGAGGAGATGGACCTAGCTGCCAAGCTAGCGAAGATTACAAAGATGAACCCACTGGCATTGAACGCGATGGCGGTAGTGGAAATGGCGACCATCGACGGTGCGAAAGCCTTGCACATGGAGAAAGAGATTGGTTCCCTGGAAACGGGAAAGAAAGCAGACATCATCTTGATCAGTCTGGACGAGCCGAACGCTGTTCCGATGTACGACATCTACGCGCAACTGGCCTATTCCCTGAAAGGCAGCGACGTACAAACGGTCGTCATTGGTGGTCGAGTCGTCATGCGCGACCGAAAAATTCTGACCGTGAACGAAGAAGAAGCTATGGCGAAGGCGCGCGAGTACAAGAAGGCAATTGCGGCCTCGTTGGGCCTGCCGTGATGGGGAGAACGGCCATCCAGAAGTTTATTGCTTCGTGACCACCGGCACCGTCGTCGCGGGCGGGGTGTTGCGGCTGCGTTGCGCGCTGACCACTCCGTCGATGATCACCATGCCGATGCCCGGTAAATCTCCACGCTGCATGCTTTCCAGCACAGTTTTTCCCGGCGAGTGCTGCGCCTTGTCGATCATCACGAAGGTTGCGGCGCGGCCTGGCTTGATCAGGCCGCAGTCAAGGTTCCGGATTCTTGCGGTGTTCCCCGTGGCAAAGCAGACAGCGACTTCGGCCGGCACGTCTGCGAGAGACGAAAGCATTGAGACCATGCGCAGGATGCCGAGCGGCTGCACTCCGGAACCCGCGGGCGAATCCGTGCCGAGAATTACTCGATCTAGTTTCTTCAGTTCTCGGGCTGTGCGCAAAGTAAGCAGGGCGGCTTTTTCGTTGCCGTTGTGAACGATTTCGAGAGCTCGCGGGGACTGCTCGCACAGCGTGACGATCTGATCGTCGGGCAGCGCAGTATGGCCGCCGTTGATGTGGCCGATGACGTCGGCGTCGGCGGCGAGCACGATATCTTTATCGATCAGACTCGAGCCGGGAATCGAAGGGCCGCCGGTGTGGATCGTGCTTTGCATGCCATACTTCCGCGCCCACGCTACCATCTGGCGGGCGGTCGCGCCGTCTTTCACGCTGCCCAGGCCAACCTCGCCAAGCATGGTGACCCCGGCTGCCGCCAGGTCTTTGAAGTCTTCCTCGACCATTCCATGTTCGATCACGGGGGCGCCGGCGTGAATTCTGACGCCACCGGGGCGAAAGGCGGAGAAGGCGCGCTGAGCAAAGATCGCCATGGCCTTGAGCCCGACGACATCTTTCGGGCGGCCGGGGGTGTGGACTTCGCCGGCGGAGATCATGGTGGTGACTCCACCATGCAGGTAGCTGTCGATCCAGCCGATTTGATTCTGCCGCGGCGTCCAGTCGCCGGCGACGGGATGCACGTGGCTGTCGATCAGGCCGGGTGCAAGAGTTGTGCCCTTGGCGTCGATGACGAGAGTTGCAGAATCCCGATCGATGTCTTTCCGTTTGCCAACGGCGGTGATATTGCCGTCGACGGCCAGGACAGCATCAGCTTCGAGGATTGGGGTCTCGACATCGCCGCTGAGGAGCAGGCCGATGTTGTGGATCAAAAGTCGCGACAGCGTCTTCGTCTTGGGGGGATCGTCTTGAGCCATGCGGCGCACCTCGCTTGCTTGTGAGTTCAATAAGGAAGCGAGCCCCACGCGCGATGATCGCGACGCAAACAACGCGTCGCAAGGCGCGGCCCGCCCGGGTCCCTCGCTGCGTAAAGAACGCTTGCTCGGGAGGATAGCCCGCTTGCACAATGCTATACGGCTTACGCCACAACGGTCAGGCGAAACGGCAATGTTATCTCGCAACGTAGTTTTCTGGGAAGTCGATACGCAGAAGGACTTCATGCTGCCGGGCGGCAAACTGTATGTTCCGGGGGCGGAGCGGTTGCTGCCTAACATTCGCAGCCTCACCGACGCTGCGCGCCAGGGGCGCGTCTTTCTGGTCTCCCATGGGTGCTACCACGTCAAAGACGATCCCGAGTTCCAGACGTTTCCGCCACATTGCATCAAGGGCACAGACGGCTCCGCATTGGTTACTGAGGCTCTGACCGACAAGGTTGTCACGGTACCGAACGAGGCGGGCGCTGGGCTGCCGCGCGATCTTTCGAAATATCAACAGGTCCTTCTCGAAAAACAGACGCTCGACATCTTTGAAAGCCGGCACGTGGGCAAATTGCTGCAGCAGTTCGGGGACGATGTTGAATTCGTTGTGTTTGGCGTGGTCACGGAATATTGCGTCCGTTTCGCCGCCAAGGGATTGCTGGATCGTGGCCGCCGCGTTTCGCTGGTGCAGGATGCGATCGAAACCTTAAAGGCGGAAGATGGTCGACGCACCGTCGCGGAGCTACAAGGTCTGGGGGCAAGACTGCGCAGCACAGACGAAGCCCTCGCGCTGCTTGAGCATGCAAAATAGCCTGTCGGGGCGAGCGCTGGTTTATAATCCGGCCCACTCATGAACCTGACCACGGGCACAAAACTAGGACCGTACGAGATCGTTTCCCTGTTGGGCGCCGGAGGCATGGGCGAGGTGTATCGCGCACGCGATTCCCGTCTGAAGCGCGATGTGGCGATCAAGATATTGCCGCAAGCGCTTTCACTCGATGCCGACCGGCTGCGTCGTTTTGAACAGGAAGCGCTCGCTACCGCCGCCCTGAACCATCCCAACATTCTGGCGGTTTTCGATATCGGAACAAATGAGGGCTCGCCTTACGTAGTGTCGGAACTGCTGGAGGGCGAAACGCTGCGGGAGCGGTTGCGCAGCGGAGCGGTTGCGGTGCGCAAGACTTTGGACTACGCCCTGCAAATCGCGCATGGACTGGCGGCGGCCCATGAAAAGGGGATTATCCATCGCGATCTGAAACCAGAGAATTTATTCCTCACCAAAGATGGACGGGTCAAGATTCTGGATTTCGGTTTGGCGAAGCTGACTCAGAGGGAATCGGGTGCGCACACTTCTCTGCCAACCATGACTCATGCCACGGAAGCTGGCGTGGTGATGGGGACGGCGGGCTATATGTCGCCGGAGCAGGTCCGTGGCGTTGCGCTGGACGCACGCTCGGACATCTTCGCGTTTGGGGCGATTCTGTACGAGATGATTTCCGGAAAGCGCGCTTTTCACCGCGATACCGCGGCCGACACGATGAGCGCGATCTTGAAGGAAGATCCCGCGGACCTGAGCGAAACGAACCGCAACGTTTCTCCGGCGCTGGAACGCATTGTGCAGCACTGCCTCGAGAAAAATCCCGAGCAGCGCTTTCATTCGGCCAGTGACATTGCGTTCGACCTTGAACATCTCACCGGCGTTTCCGGCACCAGTGCGAGAGTGGCGACGATGGAGAGTGCCCGGCCACGGAGCAGGCTGCTGGTGTGGATCGCGGGGTCGGTGGGAATGGCACTGCTGATGCTTGGTCTGGGTTGGTGGCTGGGCCGACGCCATGGGGGCGCACCGCAGGCCGAGTACAAGCAGATCACGTTTCGCACCGGTTCGATGGGGAATGCCCGGTTCACTCCCGACGGCAGCATCGTTTACAGCGCGTCCTGGGATGGCGGCGACGACCAGCTTTATTTGTCCCGCACCGATGATCCGGGCGCGCGCGAGCTGGGGCTGAAGGACGCGGAGCTGCTATCGATTTCGAAGAGTGGAGAACTCGCGATTCGTCTCAATACGGTGCGTTACAGCGGCTATGCGCGAAGCGGAACGCTGGCGCGGCTGCCACTCAGCGGAGGCACGCCACGGGAGGTGCTGGAGAACGTGCAGGACGCCGACTGGTCCGCCAACGGCGACAGCATGGCGGTGGTTCGGTATGTTCCGGAAACCAGTCACTGGCGCTTGGAATATCCCATTGGCAAAGTTCTGTTCGACAGCATCGGCTGGATCAGCGACCCGAAGATTTCTCCTGATGGCAAGTGGGTGGCCTTTGCCGATCATGAGAATCAAGGAGGGGACGATGAGGGTTCGGTGGCGGTGATTGGCGCCGATGGAAAGGAGAAAGAGAAGAAGCTTTCTTCCGGCTGGGAGTCAGTGGAGGGAATCCTATGGTCTCCAGCGGGCGATGAGATCTGGTTCACATCAAGCGATAGTGGCAGTGCTCTCAACCCCCGCGCGGTAAACTTTTCCGGCAGGGTGAGGACGATCACGAACGTTCCCGGTGGCGTGTGGCTGGAAGACTTGAGGAATGGGACAGCGCTGATGGTAAGGCATCAGGAACGGATTGGAATACGCGGATTGGAACCGGGTGGGAAAGAGGAGCGCGAACTGGGTTGGTTCGGGTGGTCGCTTGCGCGCGACATCAGCCCAGACGGCCGGAAGGTTCTGTTTGAGGAGGAAGGCAACGGCGGTGGGCCAAACTACACCGTGTTCCTTCGCGATACGGATGGGTCGCCTCCTGCGAAGATTGGCGAAGGGTTGGCGGGCGCCATCTCTCCGGATGGGAAATGGGTGATCACGAAACCGGCGAAAGGCGGACCGCTGAGCCTGGTGCCAACGGGAGCAGGCGAGTCCAGGACGTTGACGCATGATGCGGTTGACTACGGAGCCGTTCGCTTTTTACCCGATGGCAAACATCTGCTGACCAGCGGAATTGAAAACGGGCATGGCAGGCGCGACTACCTGATCGATTTGAGTAATGGCGATTCCAAGCCCATTACGCCGGAAGGCGTTTCCGGGGTGCATCTTGCACCGGACGGCAGGAGCGCGGCGGTGCTGGGGCCCGACGGGAAATGGGGAATCTGGCCACTGGAGGGGGGCGGTATTCATCCAATTCCGGGGCTGGACTCGAAATATTACGTGGCCGGTTGGTTTCCGGACGGGATATCGATCTACGTAGCCTCCAGCCGGAGCGAGAAGGCTGTGAAGGTTTATCGGGTCAACTCGCAGACCGGGAAAATGGAATTGTGGAAAACATTCGGCGCGGAAGCCGGAGCGGGGGTCACGGAAACGGGCGCGCCTCATTTTTCGAGCGACGGGACAGCGTACGCATACGTCTACGTTCGCACGCTCTCCGAGGCGTACGTTGTGACGGGATTGAAGTAGCACGGGTCTAGGCTAGCCGGCCAGAGTTTCAATCCCGTGCACCTCCTCGGCCGGGAGTGTCAGGGTGGAGCTGGCGAGGTCTTGTTTCATGTGCTCGGCATTGGAAGTGCCGGTGAGTGGCAGCATCCCGACCGCGCGCGCGAACGCCAACACAATTTGTGCCGGAGTCGCGCGCGCTCGCGCGGCCAGGCCGACGAGCAGCGGATGCCGCAACACCTCCAAGTTCGCGGTGAGCAGAGAAAATCCCTGATAAACGATATTGTGCTCGCGGCAAAATAATCGCACCTCGCGATCCCAGCCGAGGCGGGCGTAGCAGCGGTTTTGCACGAACGCTGGACCTTCGGAGTGGAGGGCTGACATCTGCTCGAGATGGGATAGAGAAACATTGCTTACTCCGAGTAGGCGCGTGCGCCCGGCATCGCGCTCCTGCTTCATCGCTTCCCAAACTTCGGCATCGTCATCGGTCCAATCGTAGCCTGAGGAGGGACCGTGGAGGACGTAGCTGTCGACGTAATCGGTGCCGAGATGCTCGAGCGAACTGGCCATCGACTGCGCTACCTGAAGGGAAAGACTGGCGGCGGGATCGTAGGGCAGACGGTGGTCCTGGCCGGGATGGTAAGTAAATTTGGTCTGCAGAAAAAGATCGGCGCGCTTCACCATGCCTGCGCGATAGACGGTGTCCAATCCTTGCCCCACACCCTCCTCGAAATAATGACGCCGCTGGTTCGCCGTATCGATGCCTCGAAAACCGGCACGCAGTGCCAGTTCTACGAGAGCAGGCGTGCGCTGTTCTTTCCACGCAGTGCCATAAAGAAAATGGGGAATCGGCAAGGACGGCGCGGTGGTCATCCCGCTATTCTGACACGGCCTTGAATCGGCTTGATGCGCGCATTTACCGGCAAAGAAAAACCGGGGAAAGTTTCCCGTCCCCGGATCAATTGGGTTCCATACGGTAAGAAGTGGTTATGGCTGTTGTGCTTGCGCTTGTGACTGCGTCTGTTCGTCCAGTTCGACGTTATCGCCGGCATGTACATCTTCCATGGCGAATACGATCATTCCGGTGGCGGTGGTCGGCGTGGTTCCGATGACGAGAATCTCGCCTACCGCGCGCCGCGGCAAATCGCGGACGTGAATCTCCGGACCGTTGGTTTTGGTCAACATGTCAGGATCGACCGATGGCTGTCTCATCTGGGTATCTTCACTGAGTTGGGCCTTGAACGAAAGCGAATCGACAGGATCGTGCAGGTCCACTTCGTAGGTCCGTGTGGCGCGGAAGTAATCACCCACCTTCACGCCCTGGTTCGTTCCCACGTTCATGTAGACTTTTTGCCCGGTGCCCAGCTCCAAGTCAAAATCTCTGGCCATCACGATGCGCCCGGACACCTTGCTTCCGGTGGGCAGGAAGCGGTCAAAACGCACTGGCGGGTGAAATGGCACCATGGTCTTCTCGGCGAACGGAATGGCGGTGTCTCCGGGATTGATGGGGTCGCAAGTATATTCGACTTGAGCGATTGCAGCCTTGCTGCGGAGATCGACAATCCGAATGCGCCCGATTTCTCCATAGGGCTGCCCGGTAGCCTTCAGCAACTTTCGCTGGCCGGGATAGGTTTCATATTTGTTGACATCGCGGAGAGCTCGGATGATTTCATACTCCGCGCCGAGTGTATAGCCTGTTCCGTGCAAGTAAATGAGATCGTTTCTGACGAACTTGGTGGTTTCGGGAGTGTCCAGGCCTCCGGCGACGAAGTTGGCGTCGGGCAGCATTTGCCGATTGATGAAACCAGCGCAGTAAACATCGGAGTAAGTGGGTAGTTGGACGCGCTGAATTGGGAAACTCTCCTTGGTGGGGGCGGTTCCTTCCGGTCCGGTGAAACCTACTGCAGCTGTCGGTGCTCCTGATTGCGCCCAGGCAGCCGTCGCGGCGAGTAAAAGTAAACATCCTATTTTCTTCATGTTATCTCCGAGAAGGGACGAGCCTTCGCCAGTCAAACGCCATGGAAACATTGCTTCCATTGGAAGGTAACAAGGGGGTAAGTGGGGGTCAAGGTTACGAGGGTGTCAGCCAGGATGCGCAAACAGTTTTTCGGGAAATTGCGAATCCCTGTTGCATCTATAATTCGACCCCTGTAAGATTCGCGCCGAAAGTAATTGATTCAATCCGAAGCTATTGATTCAAGATGATTTCTGCTGTGAAAAGCTACGCGCCTCGCCTGTTGCCATTGCGACTGCCGCGGGTCTGCGTGGCGGTGGCCGCCTCAAATCCTGCCGAATTGGTGGAGAAGGTAGAAGGCCTAATCCGTGATAACTCTTTTCTAGAGTTTAGGTTAGATCACCTGTCGAAGCCAGGATTGGCGCTCGCGAAAGTCAAGCAGCTTCTGGCAAATCGCGCCGGGATCACGGTGATCGCCACCTGCCGACGAGTCGCCAACGGAGGCAAGTTCCGGGGCTCCATCGTCTCGCAACTTGACATCCTGGCGAAAGCCTCGGCTGCCGGATGCCAATTGGTCGATGTAGAGCTGCAAACTGCGCAGAAATGCAAGCCTGGGCAGTTGCAGAAACTTCGGGAACGCTCTGGCTTGATCATATCCTTTCATGACTTTCGGGGAACGAAGCGGCTTGACGAGACTCTGAAAACGATGCGAGAGTTTCCGGCCGACTACTACAAAGTAGTGAGCACGGCCACGACACTCACCGATAACGTTTCCATGATCCGGTTTCTGGGGCGGGAAAGCGATAACCATTCCATTGTTGGCTTGTGCATGGGCGAACAGGGAATCATCAGCCGTGTGCTGGGAGTTCGCGCCGGCAGCGTGTTCACCTTCGCCGCCGTGAGTCCAGGAGAAGCAACCGCTCCCGGACAAGCGACCGGGCAGGAGCTGCGCAGCGTGTACCGCATCGAGCAGGTGGACGCCGCCACCCGAGTTTATGGCGTCGCCGGCGATCCGGTCGCGCACTCTCTATCGCCAGCGATCATGAATGCGGCTTTCCGGCGTGAGAACGTGAACGCCGTTTATCTGGCGCTGCACGCCAAGACCCTCAAAGACCTGCTCACCTGCGTGCGCGAGATTCCGATTCATGGTCTCAGCATCACGATGCCGTACAAGGAAGCCATTCTTCCCTACCTGGACAACACGGATTCCCATACCACGAAGATCGGCGCCTGCAACACGGTGGTTCGGGCCCAGGATGGCAAACTCTATGGATTCAACACCGATACCTCTGGAGTGGTGCGCCCTCTCGAGCGCCGCTTAAGTACGCTGCAGGATGCGAAAATCCTGGTGCTGGGTGCGGGGGGCGCGGCCCGCGCCGCAGTCTTCGGACTAAAGGAACGAGGAGCCGAAGTCTTCATCCTGAATCGCAGTGCGGCCCCGGCGCAGAAGCTTGCACGGCGGGCGCACGCACGATCGGTGAAACGCGCGGACCTGAAAAAGCACGCCTTCGACGTGATCATCAATGCGACGCCGGTCGGCATGGGCAACCTGCGCGAAACTCCGCTGCAGGAAAAGGAAATCAACGCGCGCTACGTCTTCGACATGGTCTACGATCCCCCGGAAACTCGCCTGTTGCAACTGGCAAAAGAGCGAGGCGCGCAGATTATTCCGGGGATCGAGATGTTCGTCCACCAGGCCGCCCGCCAGTTCGAGATATGGACCGGCAAACCCGCGCCCCAGGATGATATGTTGCAAGTGGTGGCTTTGGCCCTCCAGGAACGGGCCGCCCGGGCCGCCGATACAACCCGCAAAAAGTAAGCGGAGGAATCAGGGAGAGAGACCAGAGCCCGAGGACCAGGAAGCTGGGCTGGTTGGCCCGACTCTGTTCACGTCGGACTGGCGAGCGTGCCTTGTTTCGATCACCCGGCCCAGAATGTCAATTGTTCCCCAGAGTTGCGCGGGGTCACCACCCGCGCAAATGCTTTACATCACGAGCGCAAGATTTTCCAGTTCATATTGCAGGACCGGCAGGGCGCACCCCGCCATTTCGACACGGCCAGCCGCGTCCAGGGCCGCCTTTGGGGACACGCCATAGCCTCGTCCCATCAGGAAGACTTGCAGCAACTCGGCCGCCTCGTAAGAATCGATCATGCCGCCCTGCATCAGATCGCTCCGCAAAGCTGCCAGCTCGGTCGCCGTGAACCTGTCTTTGTCGTTATGGATCGCATCGGAATTGCATATGTCATTCATTGCGTCTTCAAACATGGCCGTCATCACCCCCGACTCCGACCTACCTACCACTTTTGCTTATTAGACTCATCGGCAGCCATTCAAGTTGCATGCAATTCTGCTGCCGCGGCTGCCCTCTAGTTCCATATACGTGTGGAAAGCCGATTTAGATTCATAAACCCCTGTGAACTTCGGAAGTTGCGCGAGCAACGCAATCGAGGGTCCGGGCTTCCATAAGGTGCCTTTTGTACTTCAGGGTGTTTCAAGACTGACACGAAGTGTCATTGGCGGGCGGGAATGGGGGTCGCCATGAAACAAGTGAGTTCACCGTGGTGGCGGGATATCGCCGGGGGGTGAGCGGAGGGCTGCCTGGCGGGCTTTTGACCGACCAACCGCGAGGACTTGGACGTGTCGTCGAACTCTTGCGCTCGGCCGTCGAATCAAGGGTTCTCGATCGTTGCCTCGTCCATCAACATAATGGGAATGTCGTCTTTCACCGCATACACTCGGCGACATTGCGCGCACTTCAAGCTCTCCGGACTTTCCCGGTATTCAAGGGCCTGCTTGCACGCCGGGCAAACCAGAATTTCCCGCAACTCCTTGGCAATCATGGGTGGCATTGTACGCCTCCTGGAGTGGATCCATTGCTCACGGAGACACAGAGCGACCCGGAATCCTGAGCGCGCGGTGCCAGGACAGCACAGAGAGTTTTAGGGCGAAGGTCGGCTCGCGCGCCGCACTGGGTCGCTTGGCAGTGTAATATTTTCTAGCCAAAGACCCATGACCAAAGCCCCTGGGCCAAAGCCCGGAGAACGAATGTCGAGCCGAATCCTCAACGGTACCAGCATCGCAAGTGAAATTCGTGGTGAAGTGGCGGCGGAAGTGAAGAAGATGGCCGCTGCCGGAGTTCGTCCCGGCCTGGCCGTTATCCTGGCCGGGCATAATCCAGCGTCGGAGATTTACGTTCGCGGCAAGGTCAAAGCCTGCGAAGAGGTCGGCATATACAGCGAACAACACACGCCGGCTGCAACCACGACGACCGCAGAGCTGTTAGCTCTGATGGATGATTTGAATCGCCGGGAAGAGGTGGATGGCATTCTGGTGCAGTTACCGTTGCCGACGGGAGTGGATTCGAAAAAGCTGTTGCTGGCCGTAGATCCCGCGAAGGATGTCGACGGGTTCCATCCGCTGAATGTAGGTTTTCTCTCGACTCAGCGGCCGGGATTGGTCCCCTGCACGCCGGCCGGAGTGATTGAGATGCTGAGCCGTAGCCGAATTCCCATCGCCGGGCAAGAAGCCGTGATCGTGGGGCGCAGCGACATCGTCGGAAAACCCGCGGCGATGCTCTTGCTCAACGCCAGCGCTACGGTAACGGTATGCCATTCGAAAACCCATGATCTGCCGGAAGTCTGCCGGCGGGCGGATATCCTGGTGGCGGCAATCGGCCGGGCTGGCATGATTACGCGCGAATTTGTGAAGCCAGGCGCCACTGTGATTGATGTCGGCATGAACAAAGTGACGGACGAAAGAGAGTTTCAGCGGCTGTTCGGGGGCAATTCGAAGCGCGAAGAATCTTTCCGCACGAAGGGCGCCGCGCTGGTAGGAGATGTGCATCCCGAAGTGGCCCAAGTGGCGGGAGCAATCACACCGGTTCCGGGAGGAGTAGGTCCACTCACCATCGCCATGCTGATGTACAACACCGTGAAAGCGGCGAAAATGCGGCGGGGAACTTTGTCAGTGGCGATTGACCAGTGATCCGACAACCTGCATCTTGCTCACGGCGAACTCCTGAATAGCTCGGAGGAGGTTCGAGGAAAGCGCGCAGTGAGTTTTTTGTTGGACTGGCCACGAATCACGGACCATGGGCCACTGAAATTTATGCTGAAAGTTGGCCTCACCGGCGGCATCGCGTCGGGCAAATCGGTGGTAGGTGAGATGTTCGTCGGGCTAGGCGCCCACCTCGTTCAGGCCGACCGGATTGCTCACGAACTGATGCGCCCCGGTCAGCCCGTCTACAACGAGGTCGTAAGGCATTTTGGCGGAAGCATTCTGAATCCCGACCTCAGCGTGAACCGTGCCCAGCTGGCAGAAGCTGCTTTTGGCACAATGACGGAGCGTACGCCATCTCCGCTCGCCTCCCGCATTCAGGAGTTGAATCGCATCGTGCATCCCGCAGTGATCCGCAGTCAGGAGGAGTGGATGGAGGAGATCGGACGCAAGGATCCCTGTGCCGTTGCCATGGTGGAAGCGGCACTCATTTTCGAGGCGGGCGCGGCCAAACGCTTTGATCGTCTCATCGTGGTCACCTGCAGGGATCAACAGCGAGTTGAGCGCTTCGCGAAGCGCCAGAAGTTGGCGCTCGATGCCGCACGAAAAGAGGTGGAGCGCCGCATGGCTGCGCAACTGCCCGAAGCGGATAAGATCAAAGCTGCCAGCTACTTGATCGACAATTCCGGATCGCTCGATCAGACACGGGGCTTCGTGCGACACATATGGGAGCAATTACGCCCCGATGCCAGTTCCAAGAATTAGGGGCAGGGCAAAAAGAACGCCGTATATTCCCGAAGGAGGAGTCTAAGGGTTTTACTGTATACATCGGCTTCGATCCGAATCGGTATGATCAACCGTGCGTCGGGCGGGCTTTTGCCTCTCCAACAGGCTCGCTGCGTTGTCTCCGCTTAACCAACCGGGCACATACAACTTCGGTCGAGCCGGTGTGGTTGCGTGGTGTCTGAGAACCAGAATATGCGGGTGCTGATCGTCGATGACCATGAAGTCGTGCGTCGGGGCGTCCGCTCTCTTCTCTCGAGTCATCTCGACTATGAGGTGTGCGCCGAAGCAGTGGATGGGCAAGATGCGGTTGAGAAAGCGCGGCAGTTCACTCCCGACATCATCGTGATGGACGTTAGCATGCCCAAGCTAAATGGCCTCGAAGCGGCGCAAGAGATTCGCACGGTTTTGCCGGATTCTGAGATACTCATTCTTAGTCAGCATGAATCCGCCGAGATGGTCCGTCAGGCTTTCAAGGCGGGCGCCCGCGGGTACGTTGTGAAATCGTCGATCGCCAGAGACCTACTGGTTGCCATGGACACGGTGAGCCAGCACCTGCCCTTCTTTGACCCAGCAATTTCCCAAGTTGAGCGTACCCGTCATGTGGATTTTCAAGAGATTCTGCAACGCAGTGTGGCATTGGAACAGGCCCTGCGGGACAGCGAAGAACTCTATCGGACCACTTTCGAATTGGCGGCGGTTGGAGTTGCGAATGTGAGCCCGGATGGTCGATTTCTGAGGGTCAACGGCAAACTCTGCGAGATCACCGGCTACAGCAAAGACGAATTGCTGAAGATGACTTTTCACGACATCACATATCCGGACGACCTTGCGGACGAGGTGGCTCAAGGCGAAAAAGTGAAGAGGGGCGCTCTGGATACCTTTGTGCTGGAAAAGCGATACATCCGAAAAGACGGGTCCATTCTCTGGGCAAGTCTGTCGGTATCCGGGGCCCGGGACGCGACTGCAAAATTGAAGCACTTCATATCCGTAGTGGAAGACATTGGTGTTCGCTGGGAAGCGGAAGAAGCGCGATCCAGACTGGTGGCGATTGTGGAATCCTCCGACGACGCCATCATCTCGAAGACCCTCAACGGGGTCATCCAAACCTGGAATGACGGAGCTCAACGGATTTTCGGATTCACACCCGAAGAAGCAATCGGAAAACTCATCACGATCGTGATTCCCCCTGAGCTGCATGAGGAAGAAAAGAAAATCATAAGCCGGTTGAGGAATGGCGAACGCATCGCGCATTACGAGACCATACGGATGACGAAGTCAGGGGAGAGGCTGAACATTTCACTCACCGTTTCTCCCGTCAAGAATTCAGAAGGCAAGATCGTGGGCGCTTCGAAGATTGCCCGCGACATCACTGCGAGCAAGCGCATCGAGAAGGCGCTCAAAGAGGGCGAAGCGCGCCTACGAGCCGCATTCAGCCAAACCTATTCCTTCTTTATCTTGCTTACCCCGGAGGGGACCATCCTCGAGGCGAATCGAGCTGCGCTGGAAGCCGCGGGCAGCTCGCGGGAACAGGTGGTGGGCCGCAAGTTCTGGGAGCCGTGGTGGTCCCCTTTGCCAAAGGAAGTCGCGATCCTGAAAGATAGCGTGGCCCGAGCTGCGCGCGGAGAGCTGGTTGGGGACGAATGCTATTTCTGCTTGGCGGACGGGACAACCCGCTTCGCCCAACGCACCCTGAGTCCGGTTCTCGACCAAGGCGGAAATCTTGTAATGATTGCCGCTACGGGATTGGACATCACCGAGCAAAAGGACCTACGCGAAAAACTTGAAGCGCGCGTCAAGCTACGTACGCAGGAACTGGAGGAGAAGAATCAAGCCTTACGGGAACAGGCGGAAACCGTACGAGATCTTTCCGGGCGCCTGCTTCGTGCCCAGGACGAAGAACGCCGTCGCATTGCCCGTGATTTACATGACAGCTCGGGGCAGATTCTGGTGGCGGTGCAGATGAATCTGGCGCCCTTGGAAGCCGAGGCGCAAAAGGTGAATGCTGACTTCGCGAGAGGAATTCGGCAGAGCATCGATCTGGTGGAACAGCTTTCCAAGGAATTGCGCACCGTCTCATATCTACTTCATCCGCCATTGCTGGATGAAGTCGGTCTGCCTTCGGCCCTGCACTGGTACGTGGAAGGTTTTGCCGAGCGCAGCAGAATCGGCGTCGAGCTTGAGGTTTCGCCCAGCCTGGGACGTCTGCCGCGCGACATGGAGATGACCATCTTCAGAATTGTGCAGGAGGGCCTCACTAACATTCATCGCCACTCCGGCAGCAAGAAGGCAAGAATTGGAATAACCGTTTCCGGGGAAGAAGTCTGTCTCCGGATTCAGGATAACGGCCGCGGCATGCCTGTCCCGCGCCATGGCGACTACTCCACGAAAGCCGTGAGAGCTGGCGTGGGAATTCAAGGCATGCGCGAAAGAATAAAGCAAGTCGGCGGACATTTCGAAATCCATTCGAATGGAACCGGCACTTCCGTCACTGCCACCTTTCCCTGCCCTGCGCCTGTCCCGTAAAGATCCGGCTCCGATCGCTTTGGATGGGTGGCGTCGCGGTGCGTGCAGGGGTTCGTAAACCGCAACCCTCGCGTGCCTCGCGCTCCAACATTGTTTAGAATCAAGTTGGGCCTTCGGCCGTGAGTTACAGTCCGGCTAGGTCCGCCTCCGGTGGGGTTTGCTTTTATGAAAGTCATACGTCCTGCAATATTCGCGCTGGTGATCGCCGGCGCGTTCTTCTATTTCACGACCTGGCGTTCGAACTCTCGGTCGAGCATTCTTCATCCCCCGGATTGGATATCTCATCCCGCGCAAGTGGAGATTACGGAAGCTGCCGGCAACGAGGGGCTCGACAGCGAAGAGCAGAATAATATCCTCGTATATCGCAAGAACATTCCGTCGGTGGTGAATGTGACATCGCGTGCCATGACATACGATTTCTTCTACGGACTGGTTCCGCAGGAAGGTCAAGGCTCAGGCTTCGTGATCGACAAGGATGGACATATTCTCACCAACTATCACGTGGTCGCCGAAGCGCGTCAGGTGGAAGTCACGTTGCACAACCGCAAGAAGTACAAAGCAACGGTAGTGGGAACCGATCCGGCACACGATCTGGCGGTGATACAGATCAAGGCGCCCGATTTGGTTCCCGCGGTGCTGGGCGACTCGCGCAACCTGCAGGTAGGGCAAAAAGTCTATGCCATCGGCAATCCCTTCGGGCTTGCGGGTACGATGACGCGCGGCATCGTGAGTTCGATTCGCCCCGTGCGCGAGCCCAACGGCGCAAGCATTGACGAAGCCATCCAGACCGATGCGGCCATCAATCCGGGGAATTCCGGCGGCCCACTGATGAACTGGCACGGCGAAGTGATTGGCATCAACACGATGATTCTTTCTCCGGTTAACCAGAACGCCGGCATCGGCTTCGCAATTCCGATCAACACGGCAAAGGCTGTGCTGAACGACCTGATGACCCTGGGCCGGGTACGACGTCCGGCTCTCGGTGTCCGCACGATTCCGATCAGCCCGGAACTGGCCGATGAAATGGGGCTGCCCGCCGACTACGGTTTGCTGATCGTGCAAGTTATCCCAGGCGGTTCGGCGGATCAGGCGGGTCTGCGCGCCGGCTCCGAGCGCGCCTATCTCGGGAACACCCCAATCCTGTTAGGTGGAGATTTGATTGTCGCGATCGACGGCGAAAAAGTTGAGGACGAACAGGCACTTTCTCAGATGATGAATAACCATCGCGCTGGAGATACGGTGAAGGTGACGATCTACCGAAACAAAAAACAGCTGGACGTGAGCGTGGCCCTGGGAGAGGCCCGCGAACAAGTGTGACTGTCGATTGCGTTCGAATCGCAGGCTTGAAAGTTCCCCGCTTCCGCGCTATTCTGCCGTTCTGCCGATGACTGCCGTTCGCTAGATCCGCGACCTTGCAACTTGTGAAGCGAGCGCCGAAGTGTGCGCGTTCCGCTTTTGCCGTTCACGCGGTTTCAATCTAGAAAGGATTACGGACATGCAATTTGTGGATAAGGCGTTGGCGCGCCGTTTTGAGGCCTGCGAGGAGATGCCGCAGGTTTTGTACGCGCGAGTGTTCATGAAAACCCGCACTGACATTGGCGCCGCGGAGGAGACGATCTGCGGTGGCCATATGATATTCGCAGGATTGGGATCGCCCATCGGACGAGCGACCGGCCTGGGCTTGGATGGTCCGTTCACGGCGCAGGATTTGGATCGCGTGGAGCAGTTCTATCGTTCGCGCCACGCCCCATCGCAGGTGGATCTTTGTCCGCTGCACGATGCCGCTGTGTTTGAGATGTTCAAGGAGCGCGGGTATGGCATCGCCGAATTGAACAACCTGCTCTACCGCAAGCTAGATGCGGCGGAGAAGTTTCCTGCCGCTCCGGCCGGTTGCGAGATTCGTCGCGGGCGGCTGGCAGAAGCGCGAGAATTGGGAGGCATTGTTGAGCGCGCGTTTTTTCCCGACGGCGCACCGGAGGCGTTCAAGGATCTGCTAACGCCGCTCTATCAGATGGACGGAGCGATGACGTTCGCTGCCAGTTTCGAAAACAAAATCGTAGCTTGTGGAGCTGGGCTCGTGATTCCAGAGCATCGGGTATTCGCGCTGTGCGGAGCGGGAACGGCCCAGGAGTATCGGGGACGGGGATTGCAAACAGCGCTGCTCGGCGTGCGCCTGAGAGCTGCGGCACAGGCGGGATGCGAATACGCCGTTGTGGTGACCCAGGGCGGCTCGACCTCGCAGCGGAACTGTGAGCGGCTGGGGTTTAGCGTGGCTTATAGCAAGGTGACGGTGATCAGGGAGGTGGGCGAGGTCTGATCGGACGGAGGCAAGCACAGATTCCTCGTGACGAGGAATGGCAATGATTTTCCACCACTCCGTGGTGAGATTCTCTACGCTGCGGCCGCGGCGAGGTATTCCTCGATTTCGTTTATTTCTTGGTCGTTGAGTTGCAGGTCGCCGGCGCGCATCACGCCTTCGGCCTGCCTGGCGTCGCGGGCTCCGACGATGGCTCCGGTAACGGCGGGATTGTGCAGGGTCCAGGCAATGGCGACCTCGCCAACTGAGCGGTTGTGCCGTTGGGCAATCTCGCGCAGGCGAGCGACCAGCTCCAGATTACGAGTGAGATTCGGTTCCGTGAAGTCCGGGTGGCCCTTTCGCCAGTCGTCCTGGGGCAGCCTGGCCGCGCGGTCGGGAGTCATGGCGCCGGTGAGAAGGCCAGACGCCATCGGGGAATAAACAATCACTGCAATGTTTTCACGCAAGCAGTAGGGCAAAACGTCTTCTTCGACCTCGCGATGTAGGAGAGAATAGGGAGGCTGCAGCGAAGTGAGGGGAGCGATGGCCTGTGCGCGCTTTAGTTGTTGCACATTGAAGTTGGAGACGCCGATCCAGCGAACCTTACCTTCGCGCTTGAGGTCGGCGAGAGTGGACCAAGCCTGCTCCAGGGCAGGAGAGTCAGGATCATCCGGAGGCCAGTGCATCTGGTAAAGGTCAATCACATTCGTGGAAAGCCGGCGCAGGCTCTCCTCGACTTCGGTCCGGATCGAATCGGCACGGTGGACTTTGCGAACCTGACCATGGGAATCCCAGCGCAACGAGCATTTCGTGAATACGTAAGGTTTGGCGCCGAGCCAGTTTTTGAGGGCGCGGGCCACTACTTCCTCGGAGTGTCCCAAGCCGTAGACGGCGGCCGTATCGATCCAGTTCACGCCCAGTTCGAGTGCACGATGGATGGCGGCGATGGAGTCGTTGTCGTCCTGCGATCCCCAGGCGAATTGCCATCCAGAACCGCCGACGGCCCAGGCTCCATAGCCGACCGGCGTGATGTGCAGATCGGAGTTGCCAAGTTTACGAGTTTGCATTTCAATCTCCTTAATCAGTTTCGATTGATGCTGGCGGCGATGCGATTCAGAATTGAAACATGATGAATGTCGATACGATTCGCGAATACTCGCTGACCTTTCCCGAGGCCAAAGAGAACCTGCAGTGGGGTGACGACCTTTGCTTTAAAGTAGGGGGGAAGATTTTTCTGATGCTTGGCCTCGACGATCCGCGTCTGTGTTTCAAATGCACGCCAGAAACTTTTGCCGAACTGATTGAGCGAGAGGACATTCGTCCGGCGCCTTATGTGGGGCGGTACAAGTGGGTGATGCTGGATCGACTGGATGCGGTGCGGGGGGATGAATTACGGGAGTTGATTCAGGCGTCTTATGAGATGGTGGCGGCAAAGACGCCGGGGAAGAAGGCCTATAAGAAAAGAGGCGCGTCGAAGCGGGCCCATCCGAAGCAGAGAAAGAGGGTGTGACTTTTTCCCTTCCGGGATAGGGCTGACGGCTAGAATGCCGTTCCCCACGATCCCTTGATTTGACTCTGCTTGCCGCCGTCGGCTAGCCTCAAGAGTCCGCCCATTCCTGGACGCCTTCGATCTTGACTCGACTCCGACATAAGATATTGATTTGGCTGCTGATGCCGGCGGCGGTGGCGGGGAAATCATCCCCGGTTTTCGGCTCCACCGAGCCTGTGCATGCGCGGCACGGACTCGTGGTCAGCGCGCACGAATTGGCCTCGCGAGCCGGAGTCGAAATTATGCAGGCTGGCGGCAATGCGGTAGATGCCGCGGTGGCTACCGGATTTGTGTTGGCCGTCGTGCATTCGCCGGCGGGGAATATCGGTGGTGGTGGGTTCATGCTGATCCGGATGGCGGATGGGCAGTCGCATTTTGTCGACTATCGGGAGAAGGCGCCGGAGGCAGCCAGGCGCGATATGTTTCTGGACGCGCAGGGCAACGTGATCGAAGGTGCCAGCGAGTATGGATACAAGGCGATCGGGGTGCCGGGGTCGGTTGCGGGCATGGTCTACGCCGAGCAGAGATACGGCACACTGACCCTGAAAGAAGTGATGGCTCCGGCGATTCAATTAGCGCGCCAGGGGTATTCGCTGAGCTGGGGTGAGGCGCGCGACTTGCATGATAAATATTTAAGCCGATTTGCGGAGTCGCGGCGAATATTTCAGCGCGATGGCAACTTCTATCAACCGGGCGAGATTTTTCGCCAGCCGGATTTAGCGCGCACGCTGGAGCGGATTGCCGCGAAGCCTGACGACTTTTATCACGGCGCGTTGGCGCGGGAGTTGGCGGCTGCCATGCAGAAAGGTGGGGGGCTGATCACGGTGGATGATCTGGGGCATTACGAAGTAAAGGAGCGCGAGCCAATTCGCGGGACCTATCGCGGATACGAAGTGATCAGTGCGCCGCCGCCCTCTTCGGGGGGGACCGTTCTGGTGGAATCGCTGAATATTTTGGAAGGATACGATCTGGATAAACTCGGGGACCGGTCGGCGGAGTCGATTCATTTTACGACCGAGGCGTTCCGACGCGCCTTTTTTGACCGCGCCGAGTTCCTGGGAGATCCGGACTTTGCGAAGATACCTGTGGCGCAGCTCATCGATAAGAAATACGGGGCGGCGTGGCGGGATTCGATTGATGATCGAAAAGCCAGCGCCAGCAAGGATCTGAAGCGGCCTGCCATTTTCAGCGAATTGGAACAATACGCTGCAGCGCATCCCCAGGCGATGACCAATCACGAGTCGCAACATACTACGCATTACTCGGTGGTGGATGCGGAAGGCAACGCGGTCTCGGTGACGACCACGATCAACGACTGGTTCGGATCTCGGGTCACGGCCGATGGCCTGGGATTCTTGCTGAACGACGAAATGGACGATTTCTCCGCGAAGCCAGGGGCGCCGAACTCCGATGGCTTGATGCAGGGCGTGGCGAATGCCATTGGGCCCGGGAAACGGCCTCTCTCCTCGATGACCCCGACCATCGTGGTGCACGACGGGAAAACCGTACTGGTGCTGGGATCGCCGGGGAGTTCGAAGATTATTACCACAGTGGCGAACGTGCTGATGGGCGTTGTGGATTACGGAATGAATGTTCAGGAAGCGGTGGACGCTCCGCGCTTTCATAACCAGTGGCTGCCAGACGTCTTGAACGTGGAGCAATGGTTTTCGCCGGATACCGTAAAGGTGTTACGGAAGATGGGATACAACGTGGAGTTCGGTCTCCACAACGGCGGCGAGGTCTCTCCTTATTGGAGCGACGCGGAATGCATCGCCGTTGACCCGAAGACAGGCGACCGGCTGGGCGCAAGCGATTATCGGGATAATGGGAAGGCTGTTGGCTACTAGAAACTATTGCTAATTTCTTGATCGTTGCTGGTGGATTGGAACCATATCCGCCTTGATCGGTTTTTCCATCAACCATCAGCGATCAACAATCGGCAATATTGTTGATAAGGATCCGGCATGTTGAAGGCAGTCTCAACTTATTTGTACGTGAAAGAGCGTTTGCATCCGGGAATTCTCGATGGGCTGACTCGCAGCGGAGTGCAAGCGATCGAGATCTTCGCGGCGCGGCAGCATCTCGATTACGCCAACCGCAAGGCGCATGTGAAAGAGATTGCGGAGTGGTTTCGCGGAAGCGGAGTGCCTCTGAATTCCGTGCATTCGCCTCTGTATGCGGATTACGAGTGGGGACGGGCCGGAGCACCACCGATTAACCTGGCATCCACCGATCGCGCCGGGCTGGTGGTGGCCATGGATGAAGTGAAGCGCGCGCTGGAGATTGCGGAGCAGATTCCATTTCGCTTCCTGGTGCAGCACTTGGGATTGCCCAATGAAAGCTTCAGCGAGAAGAAGTTTGAATCGGCAATGACTTCGATCGAACACTTGCGGGCGTTTGCCAAGCCGCTGGGCGTGCGTATTCTGCTGGAAAATATTCCCAATGAACTTTCGACACCAGAGCGGTTGGTGGAAATGATTCGGAGCGCTCATTTTGACGATGTCGGGATCTGCTTTGATTTCGGGCACGCCCACATCATGGGATCGGTGAGCGAGGCCTTCGAGATTTTGCGGAAGCAGATCTACTCCACGCACGTTCATGACAATGCGAAAGTCCAGGATTCTCATTTGTGGCCTGGACAGGGCAACATTGACTGGAAGGAAGCGATGCAACTGCTGCGATCGGCGCCGCAAACGCCGTCCTTGATGCTGGAGCTTGGGGAGAACGAGAAAGTGAATCCGCTGGAAAAACTGTGGGAAACTTTCGAGAAGCTGGAAGCGGCGTAAAAACGATTCACCGCCCAGAACTCCCAGAGCACCGAGCAAAGACGGGCAGCGCAATTATTTTCCAGGCAGCCTTTGCGTGCTCTGCGGTAAATGGTTTTCTCGAGCAGGTTTCTAAATTATGTCCTCACCGGTAACAACGATTGCGGAAATTGGAAAGCATGAGGGCCAACCGGTAACTCTGCGCGGCTGGCTCTATAACTTGCGCGAGAGTGGAAAGCTTTTGTTTCCACAATTTCGCGACGGATCAGGCGTGATCCAGGGGGTGGTGCCGAAAAATGCGGTGACGCCGGAAGTATTTGCGGCGATTAAGACTCTCACCCAGGAGTCGAGCGTGATCGTCGAAGGGAAAGTTCGCGCCGATCAGCGTGCGCCTGGCGGCTATGAGCTCGATGTGATCCATGTGCGGGTGATTCAGCGCGTGCCGGAGTCCGATCCATATCCGATTACTCCGAAAGAGCATGGCACCGAATTTTTGATGGAGCACCGGCATTTGTGGGTGCGCTCGCAGCGGCAGGCGTCGATTCTGCGGGTGCGTGCGGAAATCATTAAAGCGGTGCGTGATTTCTTTGACGAGCGTGGCTTCACGCTCACCGATCCGCCCATTCTTACTCCGGCGGCTTGTGAAGGCACGAGCACACTTTTTCCAGTCGACTATTTCGAAGAGCAGGCGTATCTGACGCAGTCTGGCCAGCTTTACATTGAAGCCACGGCGATGGCGCTGGGCAAGGTGTATTCGTTTGGTCCAACGTTTCGCGCGGAGAAGTCGAAGACCAGGAGACATCTCACCGAGTTTTGGATGGTCGAGCCGGAGATTGCCTATGGCGAACTCGACGACCTGATGGATCTGGCGGAGGGGCTGATCAGCTTCGTCGTGAAGCGCTGCCTGGAGCGGCGGCGGCCGGACTTGCTGGCAATTGGCCGCGATCTATCGAAACTCGAAAAAATCGAGCCGCCTTTCCCGCGGATCAGTTATGACGATGCGGTGAAGAGTTTGCAGGAAGGCTATGCCAAGGGCGTGCTGGAATCCAAGTTTGAGTGGGGTGGTGATCTGGGCTCGCCCGATGAGACGTATCTTTCTGCGCAATTCGACAAACCGGTGATGGTGCATCGCTATCCGGCAAAGGTGAAGGCCTTTTACATGGAGCCGGATCCGCAGCGTCGGGAGTTGGCTTTGTGTGTGGATGTGCTAGCGCCGGAAGGCTACGGAGAAATCATTGGCGGGTCCCAGCGTATGGCGTCACATGAATTGCTGTTGCAACGCATCCAGGAGCACGGTTTGCCGGAGGAAGCGTTCAAGTGGTATCTGGATTTGCGCAAGTACGGTAGCGTACCGCACGGCGGATTTGGCATGGGCATTGAGCGGGCCGTGGCCTGGATCTGCGGCCTCGAGCATGTGCGGGAGACGATTCCTTTTCCGAGAATGCTAAATCGGCTGTACCCATAATTCGATTCGAGAATCTATGACGACAACCATCAGCACCACCAATATCGCGCCGAAGAAGATTCGTGTGATTGGAGTACCGCTTGATCTGGGCCAATCCCGCCGGGGCGTCGACATGGGACCTTCGGCCGTGCGCGTGGCGGGGTTAGAGGCGCGGCTGGAAGCCTTGGGGCACCAGGTGGAAGATGGTGGCAATGTTCCCGTGGCGATTCCGGAACAAAAAAAAGAAGGCGACACGCACGCCAAGTATTTGAAGGAAATTACCGCCACGTGTACGAAGCACGCGGAGTTGGTGGTGAAGACGCTCGAAGCGGGGCAAATTCCTCTGGCGCTGGGCGGAGATCATTCGATGGCGGCGGGGACGGTATCGGGCGTAGCGGAATTTTATCGTCGTCAGAATCAGCGCATCGGACTGATCTGGATCGACGCACATACCGACATCAACACGCCGGAGAGCTCGCCGAGCGGCAATGTTCATGGGATGCCTCTTGCCGCGCTGATGGGGCTCGGCCCGCCAGAGTTGTGCAACATCTTCGATTTTTGCCCGAAGGTGAAGCCGGAGAACTGTGTTCTGGTGGGAGTGCGCGACATCGACGCGATTGAGAAAGAACATGTTCGTCGCGCCGGAATCGGCGTTTTTACCATGCGCGACATCGATGAGCGCGGCATGCGTACTGTGATGGAAGAGGCCCTGCGCATGGCCGGACGCGGGACTGCCGGATATCATATCTCGCTGGATATGGACTGGATTGATCCCGAGGATGCTCCTGGAGTAGGCACTCCGGTGCGCGGCGGTGCGACTTACCGGGAGGCGCATCTTGCGATGGAGATCATTGCCGATCACGGACGCATGCTAAGTTTCGAAATCGTGGAAGTGAATCCGGTGATCGACGAGCATAATCAGACCGCGGACTTGGCGGTGGAGTTGGCGCTCTCGGCATTCGGAAAGAAGATTCTGTGACAATCGTGCTGAAGTGAGGTTCGGATGAACTTACGTTCCCGCTCGATGCCGCGGGCTGCGATGTTGGCCGCAGTTTCGCTGTTTGCCTTCTCGCATAATGCCTTTGCACAAAGTCAGGCTGCTCTGCCGATGGAGAAGGTGGCCTCCGTTTTTGGTCAAAACATTTGCTACGACGAGGCGGGTGAGGGTCCGGTGGTGATTTTTTTGCACGGACTGGGTGCCGTCAAGGAAATCTGGATGCCGAGTTTTGCGGCCCTTGCCCCCAACTACCACGTTTATGCGATCGACCAGATTGGCTTTGGCCATTCTGACAAGCCGCTACTGGACTACAAGATCGCGACGTTCGTGGATTTTCTTGAGGGATTCATGAAGGCGCAAAACATCAGCAAGGCGACACTCGTGGGAAACTCGCTGGGAGGCTGGATCGCATTGGACTTCGCGGTGCAGCACCCGGCAATGGTGGAAAGGCTGGTGCTGGTGGATTCCGCTGGACTTCCTTGGATGAAGCCTAACGCGACCGTCGACTTAAATCCTTCCTCCGAAGCGGCAACTCGCACGCTGCTTGAGTCGCTTTTCTACGACAAAAAGATGGTGACCGATGATTTTGTCCGGCAAGTCTTTGTCGACCGTATGCGCAACAACGACGGATACACGATCCAGCGCACGCTGGCCGGTTTTGCCACACCCCAGTTTGACGATACAAAGCTGGGCTCCATTCACGGGCCAACATTACTAGTATGGGGGCGAGAGGATGAGTTGATTCCGGTGGCAAGTGGAGAAAAGCTTCGCGATGGTATTTCCGGGGCGAAGCTAGTGGTGTTGGAGAAGTGCGGCCACGTACCGCAAATCGAAAAACCGGCGGAATTCAACCAGGCGCTGCTGGAGTTTCTGGGGAAGTAGGGGGGAGAGCAAGGGGAGCGGTACCTTCTGTACCGGATGCGGATTTCTTCCGCGTCCACCTTAAAACCTTATGCAAAAACTTCGGGTTGGAGTTCTTTTTGGCGGGCGCAGCGGAGAGCATGAAGTGTCTTTGCTTTCTGCTGCATCCGTTCTG
This sequence comes from Candidatus Sulfotelmatobacter sp., assembly GCA_049515395.1. Lineage (GTDB taxonomy): Bacteria > Acidobacteriota > Terriglobia > Terriglobales > Acidobacteriaceae > Sulfotelmatobacter. The sequence goes on from JBEKUD010000014.1 coordinate 61,291, forward strand.
CAAGCGATTGATAAAGATAAATATGAAGTTGTGCCGATCGGCATTACCAAGGATGGCCGGTGGCTGACTGCCGCGGAAGCGGAGAACCTATTGCAGGGCAAACTGGTTCTGGAAGCGCGCCATTTGCGCGCAGGGGATCCGGAAATCACGGAACCCGCGGCGGTGCTCGCTCGCGGCGAAGCCGTGGTGGTCCCGCCCGAACCGGTACATCGGCAAAGTGGGCTGGTGCCGTTCCAGACGGACGCGCCGCTCACGCGTCGTGCCAGTGATCGCGCCATCAATGTAGACGTGATTTTTCCTGTGCTGCATGGCACATTCGGGGAAGACGGAACGATCCAGGGGCTGCTCGAACTGGCGGACCTGGCCTACGTGGGCGCGGGAGTGCTGGGTTCAGCCGCCGGCATGGACAAAGACATTATGAAGTCTTTGTTTCTTGCCGCTGGAATCCCCATGGTGAAGCACGTCACGATTCTGCGCAGCGCGTGGGAGAAGGATTCCAGGAAGGTTCAAAAGATTGTCGAGAGCAAGCTGAAATATCCCGTCTTCGTGAAACCCGCGAATTTAGGATCGTCGGTGGGTATCAGCAAGGCGCACGATCGCAAAGAACTCGGACCGGCCATTGAGGAAGCGGCGAAATTCGATCGCAAGATTGTCATCGAGCAGGGAGTAGGCGGAAAGAAACATAAAGCGCGGGAGATCGAATGCTCGGTTCTGGGCAATGATGAGCCAGTCGCTTCAGTTCCCGGGGAAGTTGTTCCCATCAAAGAATTCTATGATTACAACGCCAAGTATCTCGACGAAGGGTCTGAGCTCATCATTCCTGCGAAGCTTACCAGGGCGGAAACGAAAAAAGTTCAGGAGCTGGCTGTGCGTTGTTTTCAAGCCGTGGATTGCTCCGGTTTAGCGCGCGTCGATTTTCTGATGGATCCGCTTACCCGGAAGATTTATTTGAACGAGATCAATACCATGCCGGGATTCACATCGATCAGTATGTATCCCAAACTGTGGGCCGCGTCGGGGCTCGAGTATCCGGACTTGATCGACAGACTGATTCAGTTTGGGCTGCAGCGGCATGCGGACAAGAAGAAGAATCAGTACAGCCGGTGAGTCTTCCGAAAATCGGACGCGTCCGGCATCTTCGTCCCATTCCTCGCCAGAAGTAACTTGCAGATCCCGCCACTCTTGCCGATGCTGTCGGTATGGCGGGCAATGGCTTGCATTATCTGACGGGGAACGATTGGATCTTGATCCAGGCGAAGGCCTCGCGGCAAACCTTCAAGCTGGGGGAAGAGATAATCAAAGAGGGGGAATGCCCTAACTGCGTATATATAATCCGTCGAGGGCAAGCTACCGTGGAGCTGGCAGGAAGCAGTTCGCGGGCGATTGTGGCGGCACTCGGGCCAGACGACATCTGCGGCGAAATGTCCTTTCTGGAACAGGGCAAGGCAACGGCGGCGATAATCGCCAGCGAAGAGGAAGTGGAAGTCGACGAAGTCGAAGCATGCGAACTGCGGGCAATATTTGCGGCTTTCCCGGGACTTGCATCCCGTTTTTATCTCTCCCTGGCAGTGATACTGGCGCAGAGGCTGAAAGTTACTTCCAAAGAGCTAGCGCGTGAGATGTCGCTCCGCGATCGGCCCGTGAGCGAATCGCCGCGCGGGTGTGGAATCCGTGGAACTCTAGGGCGTCGCCACCAGCGGTAATTCAACGAAACTCATCAGACCGGGAGCGTGATACACGCGCTGTATGGCCGTGCGATACTCATCCGGCTTGGCCCAGAAAATGTTCGGAACAAATGTTTGCGGATTACGGTCGTAAAGCGGAAACCAGCTTGATTGAACCTGCACCATGATGCGGTGGCCAGGCAGGAATACGTGGTTCGCCGTGGGTAGGTTGAAGCGGTAGAGCAAGGGCTGGTCGGCGGCGATGGGCTTGGGAGTCGCGAGATTTTCGCGATAACGGCCGCGGAAGATATCGGCTGAAATCATTAACTCGTACCCACCCATGGGGGCATCCTCCGCTACTTCATCGGGGTATACGTCGATTACTTTCACGACCCAATCCGAATCTGTACCGCTCGTGGAAGCCACCAGGTTGGCGACCGGCTGCCCGCTGATTTTCATAGGAGCGGTCAGGACGTCGGAAGTAAAAACTAGAACGTCGGGACGCCCAGAAGCTTCGCGCTGGTCGTCGACCAGCCACTCCGGCCAGGTAAGGCCGTTGGCGTATCCAATGGGCTGAATGGGACGAGCGCGGAACGGTACGGGCTTGGCCGGGTCGGAGATATATTCGTCGAACGCAGAGTCGTTCGCCTTAGGGGCGCCCCAGCTAAGCTTGAGTCCGGCGGCGAAATACAGAGGCGTTGCTTGAACGGTGCATCCACTCGCGCAGCCGGCCGGCCAGGTGGGTAAGCGGCGCCACGTGTTGGTTCCGGTTTCGAAAGCCGTAACCGGCGCTATGTCAGCCTTGGGCTCACCCTCCTTCAGATACCTATCGAGAAAAGGCCGGAGGATTTCCTGCCGGAAATAGAGTCCGGTATCACGATTGAATTTTATGGCTCCCAGGGAGCTGCCGTCGCCAATCTCCTGTCCGTGGTGCCAGGGGCCCAGCACGAGAAACAATTTGTCCTGGTTGGCGCTCACGGCTTTGAGCGCTTTGTAAGCCGCAGGGGCTCCGTAAATATCCTCCTGATCCCACAGGCTATCAACTAGCATGGTGGGCACTTTCAACGGCTGGGCCGCAAGGATGCGATCCATCGCTTGCGCCTGCCACCATGAATCGTAACTGGGATGATCCAACAGCTTGCGCCAGAAGCCGACTTGCTCCAATCCGTGGCGACGGCCGAGTTCACCGGCTGAGCCAGCCTCCATGAAAACGTCGTAATCGTCGAAGTGGTTCGTCCACCATTTTTCTTCCGACCCGCGAGTCGCCTCTTGGAGGTAGATGTAATTCATGTTCTGCTCGCGAAAGGCGCCGTTGTGGAACCAGTCGTCGCCTATCCAGCCATCGACCATGGGATTCATCGGTACGGCAACTTTGAGCGCGGGATGCGGATTGACGAGCGCCATCAGGGTGGTGAATCCATCGTAGGAAATGCCGAGAATGCCGACCTTGCCATTGCTCTCGGGGAGATTCTTAACCAGCCAGTCGATGGTGTCGTAAGTGTCGGTGGAGTGATCCACCGGAGTGGGGTTTAGCGCACCGTGCAGCGGGCGAGTCATGACGTAGTCGCCCTCGGAGCCGTACTTGCCGCGAACGTCCTGCACCACGCGGATGTAGCCGCCTTCGACAATCACGTCGGTCGCATTGTCGTAGCCATTCAGAATCGCTCCCAGATGCGAGCTTTCGGCGTGGCTGGTTTGTGCCGTCGCGCTGTAAGGGGTGCGCGTGAGCAAGATCGGTGCGTTCTTCGCGCCCTTGGGCAGAACAATGACAGTGTGCAGTTTCACACCGTCGCGCATCGGGATCATTACATCGCGCTTGCTGTAGGAGAAGCTCGACGTCACGGGCGTGACAGTGGAGGGTGTCTCGCTCGGCAAATCGGAAGCGGTCTGGGCGGAACACGGTTTCGTCAGTAAGAGCGCGCCCAAAACAACGCCGAGAACAACGGCATTCCGAAGCCGAAAAATCGCAAACCATGAGCTTCTTTTCCGCAATGCAAAACACCTTCCCAGCTTCTCCATGCTCACCTCGCGAATGAAGAGTGTACTGAGGGAGAGGCGAAGGAACAACTGGCACGTCGCTTAATAGGTTCGCGGCGATCACCGGATGTAGAGCCGGCGCTGCCTGCAGAAGGGAAAATCGGCCAGGGGACCGGCCTTCTCGATGAAGTGTAGCGGCGCGCCCGCACGAATGGAATGGGCTCCGAGCAGAAAGCGGATTCCTCCGGTCTCGCTGCGCGCGCGCGCCGGAATGACAAGGGGGTCCTTTCACGCTGTCCAGCGTACGACCATGGCCAGCTTAGTCAGTGAAGTACATGATTACCGCGATTACCGCAACTCCCTAATCCTAATGCGACTCCCTATGCGACCTATGCGACCTATGCGACTCCCTATGTTGTTAGCAAGTTAAAACGTCCGCTTTTCGTAGCAAGTGAAATGTCCGGTCTTGGTTAATCTCCCGCCGCCGCCGAGGCGGTGGGAAAGTGGGAATCCCGCGGGTTTTGCGAGATTTCCAAGCGAGGTGGAAAAGTCGGCTTTTGGACTTTTCCACGGAGCGTCTTTTCCACAGCCTTTGCCGGCGCCGTTTTTACGGCAGCGATCGCTGCGCCCTGCGCCGTATATCGCCCTAAGCGATGCGGCCCATGCGT
>JBEKUD010000015.1:0-96085 GCA_049515395.1 Candidatus Sulfotelmatobacter sp.
ATTGGGGCGTCGAGGAGGAATGGACGAACTTGTCCAAAGTGCTACGCGTCTGGACATCGAGTTGGAGCGGAAGCGCGACTCGGGCCATGCTCCAACGTACCAGAAGTTATTGTTAATATAAAGAACTATCTGCACGATGTACTAGTACGTGCGCTCGCTTGATCTTCGCCTTTACTGCCGACGCTGAGGAGTGCCCAACGCTTACAACCATTGGTGAATCTGCTCCTGAGCGGAGGGTTTGAGGAGGAGCGAGGAACGGAACGCGGCATCGACAAAGCATATCTGAGCCCACTTTATATGTCCAGTTATATGTTGGACACTACACTAGCTTGACCCTCTTCCTGATGCATCGCCTCCCCACCTGTCATCCTGAGCGGAGGCGTGAAATTCGCGAAGCGAATTCCACACCGTAGTCGAAGGATTCCTTTCCAGCCTGCGTATGCCGATAGCTTGGCAGGGCGTTTCCGACGATGCTTATTTGGCTCTCTCCCTGATCGCCTTCTCCGTCTCCGCCGCCTGCTGTCGCACGTCATTTGATATGTCCGGTAGATCGCGCTCGTACGGAACAATGGCGGGAAGATCCTCGATTTGTCCGATTAGATAAAGCGCTCGCAACGCTTCCCACACCTGCTCGGTCGAGGGATCCACCATCGCGGTTTCCGCGCCTGCGGTGATGTTAGCCCCGGTTCCTGCAACTGATCGGATTCGCCCCGGAATTGGCGAGCGAATTTCCGCGATCTGCTGATGACCGTATTGCAGCTTCGCAATTAATCCGCCCTGATGGACGGCCGTGCCCGGACGATCGGCATCGACGATGCTTCCGGCTTCCGGTGAAGTGATGTGCGCCGGCTGCAACAGAGCGACGATCTGCGGTCGGCCGCTGGAATCGCCAAAGCGCACCAGCGACAGTGCCGCATTTCCACGAACCATTGGCGACGAGTCATTCAGCATCTTCAGCAGCGCCTCGTGAAGCCCCGCGCCGGCTGTGTCTTGTCCCATGACCCAGGCATCGGTGTTGCGCACTTCTTCCACCGGGTCGGCAGACAATTTCACTAAGTCGGGATACCATTGTTTGGCCGTGGCATCGCGTCGTGTAATGCGCTCGCCCACCTGCACCAGCGCTTGCTGAATGTGTCGCGGCTTCTTGGCATCGTGCAGATACTCGTTCAACTGCTGGTCCGTAAGCTTCCGTCCAAACCATGTGTTCCACCAGAAGAGAAACGGCATCAAGCAGATCAGCCACGCAGTCAGGAAGAAAAGAAGCTTCTGAGTGCGAGACATGCCAGGCCTTCGCCTCTGCGTAGTGTCGGGTTGCGAAATTGGTTCGGCGCGCATCAGGCAGATAGGAATTACTCAACAGCTATTCCACGACATCGGCGTCGAGCACGCGCTCCTGCTCCAGATAATGCGAAACGGCATACTGGGCCAGAAGGGGCGTCTGGAGCTGGATTTCGGCGCCAATCCATTCGGCTTTGGCATGGGGTTTATCCGGCGCGTGATTGCAGCGTCCGCCGCTGCCGAACTGCGGGCCGAAGTCTGCACTTTGAATCTGATCGAACTGCTTGATTTGCCGCCAAGCTTCGTCGCCGACGGTTCCCGCAACATCGATTTTCAATCGCACGATCGCCATACGTAAATTTATGATGGTTGATTTCTGATTGCCGACTGAAACCCATCTTGCAACAGACTTGACTCTGAATCAACATCAAGAAATCGTCAATCAACAATGATTCAGCTATGGGGAAACCATTGATACAGCATGAAGTATACGAGCACACCGGTGACACTGACATACATCCACAGCGGCCAGGCCCAGCGTGCGATGGCGCGATGCTTATCATAGTGGCCACGCAATCCGCGGCTCAGCGTGATGATCACCATGGGCACGATCACGATGGCGAGTGTAACGTGAGGGATCAGGACCAAAAGGTAGATCGTCCGCCACACGCCCTGGCCCAGAAAATGAATGTCGCCGACGTGCGCATGGAAATATACATAGCATGCCAGAAACAAAGCTGAGGAGATGACGGCGGCAATCATACAGGCGCGATGCGCAGCCAGTTTTCCACGCATAATCAAGCTGCGGCCAACGAGCAGCAGGACCGCGCTGGCTCCGTTCAAACTCGCAATCAGGGCAGGGAAGAATGCGTATTGTTCCGGGATCACGCAGCCGGCCTCGTGGTGCGGCGGTTCGCCATCAGAAATGCGAGCCCAAACATGACCAGCGAAAACAGAAGCAACGTCGCCATCGCCGATGCGAGTGGGAATGTCGCATCCGTGCCCGGGTAAAGCAGAATCCTCAGCGCCTCAACGCCATAGGTGAGAGGATTCACGTACATCAGGATGCGAATCCAGCCCGAGGCTCTGGCTATCGGAAACATCGCGCCCGACAAAAGCCATAGCGGAATTAGAAACAAATTGATGATGCCGTGAAATGCCTGGGTAGAATCCATCGGCCAGGCGATGGCGAAGCCCAGCGCCGTGAGTGCGAATGAAATCAGGAAGACTACCACAGCCACCAGCAAAACCTGAGCCAGATTCAGATCTACACCGGCGAAGGGCGCGAAGAGGAGGAAGATCATCCCTTGAATGGCAGATAGCGTCGTGCCGCCTAAAACTTTACCCAGCACAATCGCCGAGCGCGGCACCGGCGCCACCAGCACGGAGAGCAAGAATCCTTCTTTGCGATCCTCGATCACTGACATCATAGTGAAGATGGAAGTGAACAACACAATCATGATCAACGCACCGGGATAGAAATAGTCCAGGTAGTTCTGCTGACCCTGGCCGCGGCCCGAGCGAAACGACGTGCCGAATCCGGAGCCGATCACGACCCAGAAGACCAGCGGCGATGCCAGCACGCCGACCACGCGCGATTTTTGACGGTAGAAGCGAACGATCTCGCGCCACCACAGTGTGAACGCAGGCAGCAACACGCCGGTGGAGGTCGGCGCGATCGGTCTCGAGAATGAGGCAGTCTGAGTCGCCACGAAAATCTAACTCGTTTTCACTGCAGTGGATTTACTTGCTGGAACGGCAGCTTTCTTCTTGCCGAGCATGCCAGCGTCCCGCATCTCCCAGTAAGCGTTCAACAGAAAGACGGCGGAAAGTGTGAGCAGGATCAAACTCATGAACAGGCCATCGACAGTGGTGATCATCCCGTTGGATAGCGTCCAGGCCACACCCACCAGAGGCAGTACGCCCAGCACGAGAGAAAGAATAAGCATCATGGGAAGCAAATTTACCTCCTGTGATCTTCTGAGGGAGACTCCGCTTCGTCCTTTTCGCTCCAGAATTTATGTCCGGTGCGGCGAATGAATACGTCTTCGAGTGCCGGCTTGCTTACGGAAAGCGCTTCGATCTCTCCGGGAAAAGCTTCGACAACTTCTGTTACGAAACGGTGTGCGCCTTCGCGCTCGATGCGCACTTGCTTCTCCAGAACCGTGGTGTCCACGTGAAAGCGGGCCCGGATGCGCTCAGCCAAGCCTCCCGCGTCCTGGGTGGCCTGCAGCATTACGACGTCGCCGCCGATCTCGCTCTTCAAATCCTCCGGCGTACCCAGCGCCACCAGATTGCCTTCATTCATGATCGCCAGCCGGTCGCAACGTTCCGCTTCTTCCATCAAGTGAGTGGTGACGAGCACCGAAACATGTTCTTCATCGCGCAACATTTGCAAGTATTGCCAGAGATCGCGCCGCGCGCCGGGATCGAGGCCCGTGGTCGGTTCATCCAGCAGCAGCACGCCGGGATGATGAAGCAATCCCTTAGCCAATTCAATGCGCCGCTGCATCCCCCCGGAGAATTTCTCGACCAGCTCTCTGGCGCGATCTGCGAGGCCCACGCGGGAGAGGATTTCGTAAATGCGCGTCTTCAGCGCTGCTCCGCGCAAGCCATAAAGATGGCCCTGGTGCCAAAGATTCTCATAGGCAGTGAGCTTTAAGTCGACGCTCTGCGCCTGAAACACGACACCGATTTGCCGCCGCAATCGCCCCGGCTCCTGCGCCGCGTCGCAGCCCATGATCATCGCCCGCCCGCCGCTCGGAATCATCAACGTAGAAAGGATCCGAAACAGTGTCGTCTTTCCGCTGCCATTTGGACCGAGCAGGCCGAACAGCTCCGCTCTTCGTACGTCGAACGAGACGCCGTTCAAAGCTGTGCGGTTTTCATAGCGATGCACCAGGTTTTGTACCGAAATGACCGGAGCGGTGGAAGCAGGCGTTGCTTCTGAAGCGGCGTCGGCGAATGCAGATACTTTGGATGCCAAGAATTGTCCTAGAGTGAACCCACAACTAGTTTACGACGATACGCTGCAGAACATCGTGGAAATGGATAAAAGCAGCAAATAAATAAAAGGCCGCGAACTAAGCGCTCACCAGCCCTTCAGGCCGCCGAAGCGTCCCGCTGTGCCTGCGGTACGCGCTCTTCAAAGGCCACCGGAACGTGGCGCCAAACCTGAATTGCCAAAACCACCGTCGTAGCGAGCAATAGCGCGCCCACGGCGACATGTGCCACCGTCGCTGCCACCATTGGGAGTTCCGGTTGAACCGCGTCTTTACCCCAGGCAACGCGCGTCAAGAAGGCCGTGAATCCCAGGCAGAGCTGCATAATCAAAAGCGACAGCATGATGATCGCCGGGCGCCGGACTGCTTCGATCCGTGAATACACAGAAAGCGCTCGCACCGCAGTCCAGGCCACCACGAATGCCACAATCCCTGCATGCAGCACGTGCGGCCACCAACTCATACCATGATGGCGAAACATTCCGCCCAGAATGAGTTGCACGTATACAACGAAGATGGAAAGCCAAGTTAGCCTGTAGAGGCTGGGTCGCCGCGAGTCGAACTCCACCTGGGGTTGCTCCTCGATCCACTTGCGTCCGGTGAACACCGCGATGGCAACGGCGATGCAGAAAAATGTTTGTGCCACGGTGGCGTGCGCCGTGGAAACTGCCGGCGGTTGAAGGAACAAAACCGTAAGCCCGCCAAGAATGGCTTGGGCGATTACAGTGCAGAAAGCGCCAACGGCCAGCCAGCGCAGCCACCGCCGACGCTCCACCAGTAGAGTCCAAATGGCGATCGCCAAGGTCAGCGTCACGAGTGTCCCGGCCACCATGCGATGACTCCATTCGTAACGGATACCTCCCACGAAGCGTGGAACCTTCACCAGATAACCGAATGAGGTTGGCCAGTCCGGCACCGATAGACCGGCGTCGTTGCTGGTGACCAGCGCTCCGGCGGTGATTACCACGAACGCCGCGCATGCCGTGAACACTGCGAATATATGATGGGCGCGATTGTAAGCTGCCGGGACGGCTTTCAAGGTATTCCCCTTGGACGGGCGGGGTCGAAAGCCCGCCGCTTTGAAAAGCGCGGGTCGTGCCTATTAGCCCAGCCCGCTACTCCAAACAGGAGAGTTTACCAGACGACCTCCGAGTGAGGGCAGCAAAAGATGGCGCGATTTCCCAAACCTACTCGCCGCCGGCCTTGAAGCTCTGGTCCACTGTCTTGGTCTCTTTCGGACCGACCGTTACTTTCTGGTCCTGCTCACCCAGTTTCTCGTGCACGAAGGCTATGGTGTAATCTCCCGGCGGCAAGCCTTTGATCTCGTATTTGCCGCTCTTGTCGGTGACGGCGAAGAGCGGAGTCTTCACCACATTGATGTACATCTTCATCCACGGATGCTGGTTGCACTTGACCGGCAGCATGATCTCTTCGCGGGCGAAATTCTTCTCGATGGCGGGCGACGATGGCGGTTGCGACTCGTTCCATTCGCGATTGTCCTTGGGCGTGGGATGGATATTGTGCGTGGTCATATCGTCATTCTTGATGTCGACCGTTTGGCCCGCCATTACGCCCAGCACGTGCGGATGATACTTGCAGCCGCTCTGGTCAAGCACGACAGCGTCCTTGGGCACGTCGAAGGTGCGACTTCCCAGGCCGTCTTTTACATAGACGAATACATTGGCGAGGTCGCCGCCACTGACCACTATGTTCTCGGCCTCATTGGTGCCCTTGCAGGCTGGATCCTGGCTCATGTCGATCTTCGAGGGTTTTGGCGCGGTGCCATCAAACTTCACCGTGCCATCCACGGTGGCCACGGTTGCCGGATCAATGGGCGTGGCCGCCGGCGCGGGAGCCGCTTCCTTCTCGGACATGGTGTTGCTTGATTGCTCGGTGTTCTCTTTTTTGTTGCATGCGGCGAGCAGCAGCAAGGCAAAGAGTGCCAACCCGCTGACCGCCGCTTTCCTCAGATTTGTTTTCTTATTCATGATGTCGCCCTTTCTATGGGAGGTTAGGACTGGCTTGATCTTTAGTTGTACCGGCGCTATTTTCACCGACAATTTTACCGCGAACCGCCGTTCGCCGTGTGGTGCGAGGGCGATGCAGCTTGCTTGCGATCGATTGGCCGGCGGAGGCTCGCCGTTTTGGCCTTCGGCATCGACGCCGCCACTTTTTTCTGTTCTTCCGGCGTCAACTGGAAAATGTAATCGGTCAATAATTTCCGATGATCCCCGTCATAGCCATTGAACGACGGCGGCGTAGGTCCGGCGAACACCCACTGGTTGTTTTGCTGTTTGAATAGTCCAGATGGCATGGATGTGCCAGGGCTGACGGCCTGCGGATCAGTGATCCAGCGCTCGACCCAGTCCGGCTTCAAACGCTCTTTCGCCAGCAGGAAGTTTGGCGCGGTCGCGATCTTGTCGTGCGCAGGATCACCGGTAGCATGACATTTCAGGCAAGGAGCAGCGGAGCTGGAGAACAGACTTCGCGCCATATCCGATTCCCTCGTGGTGAGCACTGGCACTTGCTCCGGAATGTAAGGGAGCGGCTGCTGCGAGAGCGCCTGGAAGAAGCGCACCAGCTTTCGCAGTTCATTGTCGGAGAAGGAGAAGGTAGGCATGCGCACCATCAAGTAAGGACGCACACCGTTGCGATTCGTATCGGTTGTACTGAGTGCTGGATTCGATAAAAATTTCCGCAGCCACTCGGGATCAACGCGCGCACCTTCCGTCAAGAGCTTTGGAGCCAATTGCTCCTGGTTGTCCTGATACTGCTGCAATCCCATCAGAATAGTCCGCTGACCGGGAATGAACTGGTGGCAGCCCATGCAGTTGTATTTCTTGACGATCCACCAGCCCTCTTGAATATCGTGCCGCGCATCACCCGGCTTGTATTGATAACTCGCAGGCAGGGAAGTCTCTTCACTACCCATCAGGAAAGTTGTCAGGTGGCGCACCTGATCCTGGGTGAGGTGTAGGTTCGGCATGCGGAGCGCTTCGGTCTCACTCTTGACCTTGCCCTGATCGTAAATATTAGGCTCCGCCAGTTTGTGCTCGAAGAATCCTTTGTGGTCGTACCAGGGATCTTTTGCAGGACCGTCGGGCAAACGGGCGAGATCCTCCTTATCCTTGATCGGTTCCGCGTCTTTGCCGCCGCGCTGCGCGGTCTCAGTGAATAATGCGAAGTCGAGACGCTCGATGGGCTTGCTGCCTTCGTAAGTAAGCTCGGTGCCGATACGTCCTTCATCCTCAAAGCCTGCGATCTCATGGCAGCCGGAGCAGCCGAAATGGCGCACCCACTTTTTGCCCTCTTCGTTCAGCTTCGGATCGTCCATAAATGAGGCATCGGCATACGAGGAAGGGTCCTGCCTCTTTTGCGTCATCAGATAAGTTGCGATATCATCCGCGTCCTCCGGGCTAAGCCGCAGGCTCGGCATCACCGTCATGTTTTGAACCTGCAATTCATGCCCGTCGTTTGGACACTGGCTGTGATCAAGATCAAACTGATAGGGAAGCCCCTTCTTGGCGTAATCTTCCGGGCCAATATCTTTCTTTTCGTAGGGGCAGTAGGGGCGCGTGCGCTCGCGTGCATTGTGAATCCAGCGCACCAGGTAATCATAATTCGCCTTTTCTCCAACGCGACTCAGATTTGCAGCGAACGTTCCACCCTGCATCTGATTGCCTTCGCCAATCGAATGACAGGCCAGACATCCGCGTGTTTCGAACAATTCCTTTCCGTGTGCGGCGTTGCCCGCCTTGTGTTGGGGAAGGGGATCGGTGAATCCCGATTGCCAGATGTATGCCGAGATCGCCTGAATCTGATGATCATTCAGTCGGAAGTTCGGCATTTTCGTGGTGGGCCGGAAATCAGTCGGTTTTTTGAGCCAGACCGGAATCCAGTTTCGATTCAGTTTCAGCCGCACATCTTTCAGGTTCGGACCGACCTTCTTCATGTCCTGCATCAGACTGTGTGATTGAAAATCGAGTTGCTGCAATCGTCCGTCCAGCTTGCTGTTCGCCACTCTCAGGTCAACCGCCTGGCCGTTCAGGCGATTCGCCTCTTCGTTCGACGGAGCTGCATCGGCCTGTTTCATCAAGTACGCGGTCTGCTTCAGATTGTCTTTCTTCTGAGTCTCGATCTGCTTGATTTGCTGGCTGATCGCGTTCAGATCTTCGGGCTCTTTGTCGTAGCCCTCATAGCGGTGACAGCCCATGCAACCTCGCTGCCGGAAGAGGTCTTTGCCGTCGTTGATGGTTTGCCACTGCACATCACCGCTGGCGAGCACCATGTCAGCGGCGTGGCAGTTCTGACACCCGGCCTCTGAATTCTCCTTCGGAAACAACGGCCAAAGCCAGTGCTCGTAGTTACCGTGGGCTTTCTCCACCCTTGTTGTGGCGCGGCCGTTGCCCTGATGGCAGGGAGAGCAGCCAAATTCTTCCGGATCGTGGATATTCAACAACTCGGGCCCGGGATGGCTGCCGAACGCCTCGGCATACTCGTCCGGCTTCTTCTCGCCCTTCGGGGTCATTGCCACAGGTGTGATTTTCAGCGGCTCGCGCGCGTTCATATGGCACGACTCGCAACGATCGACAATATTGGCATCAGCAACGTTGATCTGCACGATTGCCGGAACCCATTCGGTCGCGCGCTTCTTCAATCCGTCGATTTGTTGCGGCGTCAGGTCGACCAGGTGTTCGGAGATGTAAGCATCCATCTTGGCCTTGGCCGCCGTGACTGGTTTCAACACGTCGCCGAGTTCGAGGCTCAGTTTCGTGCGCTCGTCCCGAATCTCGTTATAGGTCTCCTCGAGTTGCGGGAACGTATATCTTCTTTTACTGCCATCGGGGTATTCGACCGTGGCCTGTTCGTTCTTGTACTTATCAATTTCTTTCCGCTTGCTGGTCTTTGCGGAATCGCTGGTGCTGGTTTCGTACTCGTAGGTCAGAGCATTCACGTAGGCGCGGCGGTCCGTGAAAACACTCTGTACCGCAAGCAGGCGCGCACTGGCATCGTCGAGCTTCCTGCGCGCTTCTTCCGCCTGCGCCTTCGAATCTTGATAGTTTTTTTGATAGTCCCGTCTGAGTTTGACGTAGTCCGGATTTTGTTCGACATCTTTCTCCGACGCGGCCGATGCCGATCGCTCGCTATTAAGGAATGCCGTGTAGCGATCTTTCCAGTGCTCCTGGAATGCCTTCCACGGACGCTGGCCCCACGCCTCGTCCCACAAGGCCCAGAACAGCGTCGCCATCAGAATCACCGTCGCGATCAGGTAATATGCGGCGTACGACTGGCTTGTGATCGGGTCCTGCTCGGGGTTGGGTTGTTCAGGCACCGCTTCCTCCGAAGGTCTTGGTCATTCCGGAAGTGCTTGTCGTTCCGAAAGCATTTCTCCGAAAATCTCTGTCATTCCGAGCGGAGCGGGAAACCTGCGGTTCTCGTCCGGATCCGGATTCATTGGGCGTTTACCGCCCTTACACATTGAACCAAGGCGTAATCCACACATACTTGATGTGCCACAGAAGCCGCAGCCCCATCTTCAAGGGCAATGCCACCATCGTGAGCAAGAGAAATTGCGTAATCGAAAATTGCAGCAGGCTCATTCGCTTGAAGTCTTTCGCCATATATCGCCGAAAGAGTGAATAGACGATGAATCCTCCAAGCAGATAATATCCGCCGACCACAATTGCTCCGAAGATTCCCTTCGCCATATTCGAGGTGATGCCAAAAATATCCGGCAGATCGCGATTCACTTCATAAATCAGTCGGTTATGGTCCCAGGTCTGTCCCGGCCAGAACCACTGCCATCCAGGCCCTCGAATGAAGGTTCCAATGATGATCATCGCGACCCACAGAATGATGAAGCCGAATAAAAAGCTCCCAATCGAAAACTTGCGCTGCTTCCAGGTGTAATAGCCGCTGCCAAGCGGATTCGTATCAATGTAAGGAATAACCATCAGGCCGATGATGATCATCGTGGGCATGACGACACCTGCGATCCACGGATCGAAGTAGACGAGCATCTCCTGCAGTCCGAGGAAATACCACGGGGCTTTTGCCGGATTCATCGTCAAGTTAGGGTTGGCGGGTTCTTCGAGTGGCGCGTTCAGTGTGATCGACCAAACCATCAGAATGATCGTGACGATGATGGCGGCGAGAAATTCGATGCGAAGGAGAAACGGCCAAACGTGGACTTCCTTCTGCCAGCCGGGTTTGAAGGGCCAAGTCTTGCGATGGTGTGTTTTGGCGAGAGCAGCATCGCCTTCGAGTTGCTCGATCAACTGGTCGTTGGCGTGCGCCTGCTTCCATGCCAGATAAATGTAGAAGCCCAACAGCGGGATCAAGCCTACGATCGGGACGTTATCCGGAGCCGAGCAAATTTCCCAAAGTTGTCGCCAGTCCATAATTGTTCTCGTGTCGATTACTTACACAAATTTGTCATTCCTCACCAGGCGAAAGCCCGGTGAGGAACCTGCTGTTCTTTCAGCGGCGCTACTCGCCTGCCGCTTTCGGCCCTCGTCGCGGCTTGTCAGCTTCCGCTTTCAGCATCACCGGCGCCGGACCGGAGATTCCGCCGTCCTTCCGCACGCGCCAAAAATGCACGATCATCAGGATCGAGGCGACAATTGGAATTCCGATGCAGTGCCAAATGTAGGAGCGCAGCAGCGCATTCGCGTCCACGATCGATCCGCCTAGCAATCCGAAGCGCACATCGTTATAAGGCGTCATGCCAAGCATCGATCCGAACGGGCCCTCGTGCCCGAGCAGCGGAGTAGCTCGCGCCATATTCGTGCCGACGGTCACCGCCCAGAATCCCAGTTGATCGTCGGGCAGAAGATAACCGGTGAACGAAAGCAACAAAGTGAACACCAGCAGAAGCACTCCGATGTTCCAATTAAACTCGCGCGGCTTCTTGTACGACCCAGTCAAAAACACGCGGAACATGTGCAGCCACACGCCAATGACCATGAGGTGAGCCGCCCAGCGATGCATGTTGCGCAGAATCTTTCCGAACGGCACATCGTGCTCGAGATAAAGCACATCGCGAAACGCCTGGACCTTGCTCGGATGGTAGTAAAACATCAGGAGCACGCCGGTGTAGGTGAGGATGATGAAGAGAAAAAATGTGATCCCGCCCATACCCCAGGTGTAGCTGTAACGCACGGCATCGCGGTTGATCTTCGCGGGATGCAAATGCAGGAAGACGTTGGAAAGCACACCCAGGGCGCGATTGCGGGGCGTGTCGTCGTGCTTGTGGCGGAAGATCGAAGTGTAGACCTGAGTTTTGGTCGGATCTTTCAGCCCCTCGATCTGCTCCTTCGCCTTCGCGGGGATGTCGGCCTTCATTGCCCGAATGTCTTCTTTGACGCGGTCGACTAATCCAACTTTGCCGTTTTTGCCGCTCTGATTATTTTCGTCAGCCATTTTGCCTCAAGTCAAAAGCCAGCATCTCGCCGGCGCTACGAAAACCTCTACACCCCTGTCAGAAATGCTCCCGGATCGTTGAACTTACTGGGCTGTCCCTTCGGCCACTGATAGAGCCGCGAAGTATCGACGATGATCTGGCCATCCGGCGCGAGTTCCACATGAGCGCGGTCCATGGGACGCGGGGCTGGCCCCTCGAAGTTGATCCCTTCGCTGTCGTAGCCGCTGCCATGGCATGGACATTTGAACTTGTTTTCGCTGGGTTTCCAATCTGGCGTGCAGCCCAAGTGCGTGCAGCGGGCGTAGATTACGAAAACTCGGTCCGGTGTGCGATCGACCCAAATGCGATATTTCTGCTGGAACTTGGTGTCAACTCCGAGTGCGAATTCTGAAGGATAGCCGATCTTAAAAACTGAGTTTGGTTCGAACAGAGTGCGGGGAAGAAAGAATCGGAAGAAGGCGAGAAACCAAGCGGTCAGGAACGCCGTGACCCCCACCCATACCAGCCGCCGCCGCCGGCGATCGATATCGGTGTTCGAAGGGCCGGACGAAGACAGTCCGCCGGCCGCCGCCGCCTTTGAGGTTCCTACCGCTGGTGTGCCTACATATTTTGTGGCATCGACAGCGTTCCGCGCCGCGGGCTGCGCTGCATCTGGATTCGGACTCGGGTTCGGTTGTTCACTGCCCGGAACCGCCATGAATACCTCCTGTCTCTTACTCTGTCCCTAATCTCCTGCGGCTGCCAGCAACTCTGGCGCCGCCACTTGCCTCCCGGTACGAATCGAACTGTAGGAATGGACTGACTGCTCGAGCGCTTGCAAAACTAAGCAACTAAGCGCCGAAATAAATTTTGCAGAATCGTTCAAGCCGGAACTCATCTCGAAGTGGGTAATGCCCAGCCGGCGAGCTTCCTCGCGCCCTTCGTGATTGATTTCGCCCAAAGTTTCCACGTGGTCCGATACAAAGGCCACGGGCACGATACAAACTTCCCGCACTTTCGCGGCCGCCAAATCACGGAGCGTGCGGTGCAGGGAAGGCTGCAGCCACTTGCTCGCACCCACCTTGCTCTGATAGCAGAGTCGGTGACGGTTCGGCCAAGCGCCGCGCGCCGTCAGAAGGCGCACGGTCTCCTCAATGTGCCGCTGGTAAGGGTCCCCTTTGGCAATCACTGACATGGGAACGCTGTGTGCGCTGAAAACAATCTCTGCCCGCGAGGGCACTTCGAAGCGCGACAAAGCCTCATCCACTTTTTCGACCAAAGCGTCCAGATACGTCGGATGCTGGTAGAAGTGCCCCACGTTGTGCACGGGAGTATCTCGGCGAAACAGGCGCCGCCACTCGTTCAGGCTGCTGCCCGTGGTGGTCGAGGAGTACTGTGGGTACAACGGCAGCAGAACCACCTCATCGCATTGCGCGGCCTGAAGTTGTGCAATGGCGTCGCTGGTAAAAGGATGCCAGTAGCGCATGGCAACGAAGCAGCGCGCATCCACTCCCTCGCCCATCAATTTCATTTCCAGAGCGCGTGCTTGTTGCTCGGTGAATCGCCGGATGGGCGAGCCGCCGCCGATGGTCGCGTAGTGGTGCTGCACCTTACGGGCCCGCGTGGTTGAAATGAGTTTGGCCAGCGCTTTGCGGCCGAGGCGGGCGAAAGGAAAGTCGATAATATCGGGATCGCAGAAAAGGTTAAAAAGGAAAGGCTCTATCGCAGCCAGCGAATCAGGCCCGCCAAGCTGAAACAGAATAACCCCCACACGCCGTGTTGTGCGCGTCATCCCCCAGAATCCCCAGACGGTGGGGAATGTACTCCCATCTGGGATGAGAGTCAATGGCGGAATTCAAAGAGATAGGAATGTGTGCGACTAGGCGCACCTAACCAGGCGTCAAAAAAAAGCGGACGCGGGAAACCGTCCGTGTCGCGATTTTGTCGCGCCAAATTCGAAACCAAGCTCTCCGCTTAAGGCAACCGTAACTCCGCATGTTCCGGCACCACGACCTGCCGCCGCTGTCCGTCCTGCCAGTACAGGACGCGCAAGACCTTTTGCACCGCCGGGTCAGGATCGCCTCCCATGCTGCGGTTATCGACGACGATAAAGAGCCGGCCATCACGCTTCATGCTGCGCAGTTGCTCGGTTACGTTTACGAAATGCCCTTCGCCGCCATAGTAAGCGCGCATGATGTGCAGTTCGCGATCATGCCACTCATATCCGGCGTCAGGGTCCACTTCCAGATTCACGTGAGCATATTCAGGGAAATGAAACTCCTCAACGTTTCCGTCCCAGTGCCGGATTCGGATGAAGAGGTCTTTGACGTGATTGTGCGCCGGATCAACGCCGAGATTGCGGTCGTTGACGTCGAACTGCAGGATTCCGTCATGCATGAAAGATCGGACCTGCGGAGTTACGTCGACCCGATGGTTGCCGGCTCCATATTCCGCTGCTACCAATTGACCGCCCTGTGCTGCGGCCGAGCCGGTGAGAAGAAAGGCCAACGTGAGCACACCCACCACACCTACGACCAGTTGTTTCATATCGCCCCTTTCGCCTCGTTGACGAGGCCCCAAGCTAGAGTAAAGCTTTCAGTGAACGGCCGCCGGCGCGGCCTTCGCGGCGTCCATCTGCTCGATCACAGCGTCGGCAAATTCAGACGTCCCGGACTGGCCGCCGACGTCTTTCGTCAGTTTTTCAGGATGCCGATAAACCTTTTCTAACGCATCACGAATCTGCAGCGAGGCGTCGAACTCGCCCAGATGCCGGAGCATCAACAGTCCTGAGCGGAGCAGCGCCGTTGGATTCGCCAGATTTTTTCCTGCAATGTCAGGAGCGGAGCCGTGCACGGCCTCGAAAATAGCGCAATGATCGCCCAGATTCGCGCTAGGAACGAAACCTAAACCCCCGACAAACGCCGCGCACAAGTCAGAAATAATATCGCCGTAAAGATTCTCCATCACCAGCATATCGTACTGGTACGGATTCATCACCAACTGCATGCATGTATTATCCACGATGTGTTCGCCGTAAGTGATCTCAGGGTATCCCTTGGCCACGCCGCGGCAGCAGCGCAGAAACAAACCGTCCGACAACTTCATGATGTTCGCCTTGTGGATTGCGTGGATTTTATTGCGCTGATTCTTGCGGGCATACTCGAAAGCGAATCGCGCAATGCGGGTGGATGCTTTTTCCGTAATGATCTTCAAGCTTTCCACCACCCCCGGCACCACCTCGTGCTCCAGGCCGGAGTACAGACTTTCGGTGTTCTCGCGCACGATAATAAGATCCACGTCGGGATAACGCGTGGGGATATGCGGCAAATTTCGAATGGGGCGAAAGTTGGCGTAGAGCTCAAACTTCCGGCGCAGCGCCACATTGATACTGGAAAAGCCGCCGCCCACTGGAGTTGTGACCGGACCCTTCAAGCCAACGCCTGTGCGCTCGATCGATTCCAGCGCATCCTTCGGGATGTACTCCCCGTACTTCTCGAAGGCGTCGGCGCCGACCTTGAATGACTCCCATTCAAACCTGACGCCCGTCGCTTCGAGAATTCGAACCGTTGCCTGAGTTACTTCCGGGCCAATTCCATCCCCCGGTATCAACGTTACTTTATGGCTCATGATTCACTGCCTTCTCAGCGGCCGGTGTTCCGTAATCAGTGGTGAGTGGTCAACAAGAGTGTCAACTAATCTCCTTGGCCGATCTTCTTGACTGGCCCCTGGCCCCTGGTCACTGACCAATTTTCTTGGCTCGAACATCCACGGCTTCTTTGGCTTTCACCAAATCCCTCAACTCATTCATGAATTCCTTCACGTCCTTGAAATCCAGATAGACGGATGCGAAGCGCACGTAGGCCACTTTGTCGTAACGTCGCAGGCGATTCATGATGAGCTCTCCCAGTTCGCTGGTCTTGCGCTCGCGTTCCTGCGACTCGATCACAAATGACTCCGCTTCATTCACGATCTGTTCCAGCTTGCTGATAGGGACGGGACGCTTCTCGCAGGCACGAAGTAAGCCGTTCAGGACCTTCTGGCGGTCGAACTTTTCGCGGCGCCCATCTTTCTTTACCACCATGTACGGGATTTCGTCGATGCGTTCGTACGTAGTAAAGCGTTTGCCGCACTTGAGGCACTCGCGACGGCGGCGGATCGACTCCGCCTCTTTGCTCTCACGCGAGTCAACCACCTTATCGTTGGCAAATCCGCAGAAGGGACATTTCATGGGGATTGTGGCGCATCAAACCAATCTGCAAGGATAATCAATCAATTGTTCAGGACTTGATAGAGAAATTGTAACAGGGGATTGACGCCGAGACTCTCAGACGATACCTCGGTAATATACAAAGAAACTCACGCAGGCGGACGAAATCCCTCGGCTTCCTCTTCCGCGTGATGACTTTCCTCGGACAGCTTCCGCAGCGATAGTCTCTCATGATGCGCCAATATCAGGCCCAGCGGTACGACCGCGGCGAACGTGACCAGCCACAGCAGAATCCCGCAACTTGCCGCCATCTCCGGAGGCACATCGAAAACGCTGGATAGCGCCGCTATCGTTGCCATCTGGGAACCGCCGCCCACAGCGGGCAACTGCAGCATGGAGCCGAGCATGCTGGCTCCCATCAGAATCAAGAGTTGGGACACGGGAATCTCCAGGGCCGGAACCCCGTAGGAGTGCGTGACTTCCTGGTATGCCAAAGCGATGATGTACCACATTCCGACGGATACGAGACTCAGCCAAAGCATCGCGAGTGGGCTATGAATCGTGTCCAGTCCAGCACCAAACTCGCGTACTTTCTGCGCAAGCTTGTGTCCAAAATTGGCGGAGAGATGCCCAAACCTTTGTTCGACCCATCGCGCCACAGCCTCGCCGCTGCGCCGGATCACGATTGCGCCAACCGCCAGCGCAGCCACAACTCCGATCAGCAGGAAACCCCCCTCGCGAAACCGCTGGTAATACTCCGGATGGGGAATTGCGGGCAATGCGCTGGGCAGAAATATCGCCAGCACCATCAGCACCGTAAATGCGCCAACATCGAAGATGCGTTCCACGGCCCACGCGGCCAACTGTGATGAGAATGAAAGATTTGTCCGCCGTGCAATCAAGTACGGACGAATGAATTCCCCCGCCCGCCCCAGGAGTGCGAGGCCCGTGAAACCGATTAAGGTTGGAGACACCAGGTCAATCGTTCTCGTCTTAGGACGTACCGGCTGCAGGAAAATCTTCCACCGCAGCGCCCGCAGAACATATCCGAAGTAGATCAAAGCGATCGCATGGAAGACGTGAGCCTTCTTGATGCGACCCGTCTGTGCCCAGAACGTGCCCCAATCGAAACTCTGCCAGTGTCGATATTGTAGGTAGACCAGCGCAGCCAGTATCAGGAACACCACCGCACTGGCTACGATGCGCTTTTTATCCATGAAGGGCGGAGCCTCGCGCCGCGAACCTCGCAACGCGAAGTGGAAACGGCTCTCCCAAGGTAACTGAGTGTGCCCGGAGGGTCAATCAGTGCGGAGTGTGGCCAGTGATCGCTGGTTAGAGGTCAAAAAGAGCCCAGGCCAAATGCAGGACCGACTGGTGGTTACTGTTCACCGGTCACTGGAGCGCTCTTCGTTGCGAGTGCGATCGCCCGGCGAACGTGGCCGGAGGATTTCTTAAGGGCGGCGACGGCCTGGGCGCGAGGAACTTTGGCAGCCAACATCACGAGGGCCACGGGAGTCCGACCGCCGGAAGCCTCCAGAGCGAGGCGGGCTGCGGGGCCACCAGCTCCAGAAGCCCGCTCGAGGATGGCGATGGCACGTTGCGTGAGCTTCTCGTTTTTCGGCACAACGTTCACCATCAGGTTGCCATAAACATAGCCGAGACGGCTCATGGCCCCCGTTGAAATCATATTAAGAACCATTTTGTGCGCAGTGGCCGCTTTCATGCGGGAGGATCCGGCGAGAACCTCGGGGCCGACCGGAGTGACGATGGCAAAGTGAGCGGCACGTTCCAGCGGAGATCCGGGATTGCAAGTCAGGGCAATGGTGCGGGCGCCGCAGTGGTGCGCCAGTTCAATAGCGGCAAGGGTAAACGGAGTTCGGCCGCTGGAGGCGATGCCGATGATCACGTCGTGCTTGCCGGGATTGCGGCGAGCCATTTCCTCGCGGCCTTGCCTGGAATCATCCTCGCTGATCTCGGAATCGGAGGCTAAAGCTTTGGGACCGCCGGCGATGATGAATTGGACGCGGTCGATGTTGAACGTGGGGGGGCACTCGGCGGCGTCCAGAGCGGCGATGCGGCCGCTGGTGCCGGCGCCCACGTAGATGAGGCGTCCGCCACCACGCAGCGCAGCGGCAACTAAATCGATCGCCCGCGCAATTTGCGGCAAGGCGCGCGCCACGGTCGCGGCCAGCGTGGCGTCTTCCGCGTTGATCAGCCGCGCAATCTCAAGCGAGGACTTGCAATCAAGATCCTGTGCCGCGTCGTTAGATTGTTCGGTGCGCAGCCGCCGCAGATTGGAGCTGAGGTTGCTGTTTGATCTCAAGTGGGGACGCCTTTCAGCTTCGGCGCGGGACGAACAGACCGTATTGCCTCGACAACCGCGTCGTGAAGTTTGGGCCGCGCTTGTTTGATTGCATGGTTCGAGCAGTCGGGCCAAGTGCGGTTGGTGAGCAAAGTAATTGAGAGTTGCTGCTCAGGATCGATCCACAACGAAGTTCCCGTATAACCGAGATGGCCGAAAGATGACGGGCCGAAATATTTTCCGGATTGCGAAGACGCGGAAGGCGTGTCCCATCCCAGCGCCCGGGATGTGCCTGCAGGCGCGGATTCGCGACGCGTGAAAAGGGCGATGGTTTCAGGGCGGAAATCTGAGCGTCCGCCAATAAGCATGACATGCGCGAATTTGGCCAGATCCGCGGCGGTCGAAAATGTTCCAGCGTGAGCCGCAACGCCGCCCAAGATACTGGCATTTTCATCCTGCACTTCGCCTTGAATGATGCGATGACGGAAGTCGCGATCGACGGCGGTTGGAGGAATCTGCGCACGCATTTCCAGGGGCGGATTGAAAGTTGTCTGAATCATGCCGAGCGGAGCATAGATTTCGCGCTGGCAAAAACGATCGAAGGATTCGTCGGCCAGTCGCTCCAGCGCAGCGCCGAGCAGGATGAATCCAATGTCGCTATACTCGGCGCGAGAACCGGGATCGGCAGAAAAAGGCATGATGAAAACGGCCTCCAGAAGTTGCTCGCGAGTATGCGCTTCCAGGAATAATTTCTCGTACGCCGGCAAGCCCGACGAGTGCGCAAGGAGCATGCGAAAAGTCACGTCGTGGCGGCGGGAATCTTTCTCGGCGTGGGACACGAATTCGGGGACGACCGCAGCGACGGGGGCGTCGAGATCCAGCAAGCCACGCTCGTAGAGGAGCATCGCCATCGAGGTTGTGGCAACGACTTTGGTGACGGAAGCAAGATCGAAAAGTGTTGTGCGGGTAATGGCGGGCGAGTCGAGCTCATAAGTGAAACGCCCGAAAGCTTTGAGGGCAACCAGCCGTCCGTCGTAGGTTACGGCGACGGAGGCGGCGGGGAATGCGCGATGGGTGATCGCTTCCTGCAAGATGAGGAAAGCCGGGGCAAAGACGTCATCTTGCTGCTCAAAGGCATCGAGCGGCGGCGAAAAGGCATTTAGTGCGATCATCCTCGAAGTTCTGTAATATAGAACTCCATGATATGGCATAACTGGCACCCCCTTACTTGAGTTTCTTGAGTCCTCCTGCCGTGGTTGTGTAGAGTCAAAGGATCCTTCCCGTTGAATCAAACCCGCAGCCGGCCCAGACCGTCCGTTCGCAACAGGGCGGGCAGAATAGGGCATCCATGCCCGCCGCCGTTTCTTTCATCCTTCTGTTGATCCTGCTTACTGCTGGCAGTGCGCAGGTTCCGGCGCGTTCGAGTACGGACCCGAAGCGTCCTACTGCTGGCATTCCTCTGGGTTCGGTGGACGCGGTTATTGAGCAAGCGATTCACGAGCGGCAGATTCCAGGAGCAGTCTTGCTGGTCGGTCACGACGGGCAGGTAATTTACCGCAAGGCCTACGGAAATCGTGCGTTGGAGCCGCACCGCGAAGCGATGACCCTGGACACCATTTTTGACCTGGCGTCCTTAACCAAGGTGATTGCGACTACGACGGCGGTGATGCAACTGGTCGAGCAAGGCAAATTGCGATTGAATGATACGGTGGCGAAATACGTGCCGGATTTTCCGCAGAATGGAAAGGAAGACATCACGGTGCGGCAGTTGCTGACGCACTACTCCGGGCTGGAGCCCGATCTGGATTTGAAGACGGAGTGGCAAGGCAAAGAGACCGCCTACCGGAGGGCATCATCGGAGGCGCCGCAAGATCCACCGGGGTCGCGATTTTCTTACAGCGACATCAATTTTATTGTGCTCGGAGAATTGGTAGAGCGGGTCTCAGGAGAAAGGTTCGATGAATACTGCGAGCGCCACATCTTTGCGCCGCTGAAGATGGCGCATACTCGATTTATTCCTCCGCCAGCGTGGCGGCCGAAGATTGCGCCGACGCAGTATGATGAGAAGGAGCACATGCTGCGCGGGGTGGTGCACGACCCGACAGCCCGGCGAATGGACGGAGTGGCGGGGCAAGCGGGATTGTTTTCAACGGCCGACGATCTCGCGAAATTTGCGCAGGCTTTGCTGGATGGCGGTGATGGAATTCTCTCCACTCTATCCGTGGAAAAGATGACGCGTCCGGAGCAACCCCCAGCGGCGCCGGTGCTGCGCGGTTTTGGCTGGGACATCGATTCTCCATTCTCCTCGAACCGCGGAGACCTTTTGCCCGTTGGCTCATTCGGGCATACCGGCTTTACGGGAACATCGGTATGGATCGATCCAACGACGCATACCTACATCATTCTGCTCACCAACGCTGTGCATCCCCGGGGAAAAGGAAGTGCGATTGCCCTGCGATCGAAGGTGGCAACCGCGGTGGCGGCCGCGTTGCCTCTGACTGCGAGCGAGAAGGAGGCGCTGCGTTGGCAGAGTATTACCGGATACAACGAGGCCCAGAGCGCGACGCGGCGCATGAGTGTTCGAAACGGCAGCGTGAAAACTGGGATCGATGTGCTCGAAGAACATGCGTTCGATGTGTTGCAAGTAGTAGGACGGAAGAAACGCATCGGGCTGTTGACGAACCAGACGGGAGTGGATTCGCAGGGCCAAAGGACGATTGACGTTCTCGCGCATGCTCCCGGGGTTTCGCTGGAGACAATTTTCAGTCCCGAGCACGGGGTTACCGGGACGCTGGATACGACGGACGTTAATAATTCGAAAGATGCGGCAACCGGCGCGCAGGTTTACTCCGTGTATGGTGCGAAGGATGCAGCGCGGCGTCCGCCGGTGGACATGCTAAGACAATTCGATGCCGTCGTGATCGATATTCAGGACGCCGGCGTTCGATTCTATACGTACGAAACTACGCTGGGATATTTTCTGGAGGCGGCGGCGAAGGCCGGAATTGAAGTAATTGTCTTGGATCGCCCGGATCCGATCACAGGATCGTTTGTACAAGGTCCGGTGTCGGATGCAGGGCGTGAAAACTTCACCAATTACTGGACCGTTCCAGTACGTCAGGGAATGACGATCGGTGAACTAGCCGGGATGTTCAATGCGGAAAAGAACCTCAACGCCAAGCTCACCGTTGTTCCCATGGAAGGGTGGCAGCGTGGTGATTGGTTTGATTCGACCGGTCTGGCGTGGATAAATCCGTCCCCGAACTTACGGAGCGTGACCGCAGCCGGGTTGTATCCGGGGGTGGGCTTGATTGAAGGGACGAATGTTTCGGTGGGTCGCGGGACGGATACTCCATTTGAATTGCTCGGCGCACCTTGGATGAAAGGGCGCGAGCTTGCAGCTTACTTGAACGGGCGTGGGGTTCCCGGTGTCAGATTTGTGCCGGTGACGTTCACGCCCACGACGAGCAATTATGCGGGCCAGAAGTGTGAAGGCGTGAATTTGATTCTCACCGATCGCAACGCGCTCGATGGACCAGAGTTGGGAATTGAGCTGGCAGCGGCGTTGCGAAAGCTTTATCCGGAGGACTACAAGATCGAGCGCATCCCAGAGCTACTGGTGAATCAAGCCGCTTACGATGGGCTCATGGCAGGAATGGATCCGCGGCGCATTGCGCAAGATTGGCAGGAAGACCGGGAAAAATTTGAGCAGGTGAGGAAGAAGTACTTGATCTATTAGCGGAAATCGCAGATTCCTTGTCCGGGTTTTTGGAGAGTGAGCACCCCGAGGAGTGCAAGAGCGCATCCAAACTGTGATTGCGTGGTATCTTTGCCCTAATCTGCATTGCCGCATGCGTCACGGGCTTGCGGCGAGACGCGAGGTGCGCGATGCGTTTCCTGTTGACGTTCCTTCTGGTTTCCGGAGTTGCTTTTGGTCAGGCGGCCAGCCCGCCGTCGAACGATTCGGCGAGTCAAACTCCCTCCGCCCCGACGGGCGCGAGAAATTCGCCAAATGACGACAGGCCCGCCCCTCCGGTATCCTCTCCGGTTTCGGATCCAAATGTGGTGACGATTCCCGCGGGAACCAAAATTCCTCTGGCGCTGAAGCAGGCAATTTCCACCAAGAATGCCCGCGAGGGCGATGCGGTTTATGCGGAGACGGCGTTTCCGTTTGTCATGGATAACCGGGTAGTTGTTCCGGCGGGGTCTTATATTCAGGGAAAGATTGCGCATGTGGAGCGCGCCGGGCATGGTAAGGGACGAGCGGAAATTCTGATGCACTTTACTTCCATAATTTATCCCAGCGGATACACGGTCATGCTGCCAGGGTCGGTTGAGAACACGCCGGGGGCGGATAACAAGTCGGTGAAGGATTCGGAAGGCACGATTCAGCAAGACAGCGATACTGGGAAAAGAGTCGAAGACGCAGCCAAAGGCGGCGTGTACGGGACCATGGGTGGCGCGACGGCGGGAGGTTTGGCCACCGGAGGACTGAACGGAGCGAGGATCGGCGCTGGTGCGGGCGCGGCGGCAGGCATAGCGTGGGCTCTCCTCAAGCGCGGCGCCGATGTGAGGCTGGACGTCGGAACATCGATCGAGATGGAGATTCAGCGTCCCATCACCGTTGATGCGAGCCGAATCGCGGTCGCTAAAGCGACGCCGTAAGGGGCCTATGGCGGCTGAGGCGCCTTTGTTCAGGAGTCTTCCAAAGCGCATCGCTGCGCTTGGCGGACAGCCGGGGCAGCTGTCTCCACCGCAGTGAATCAAAGCACTCTACTTCAAATTGAAAAGCGCATTCACATGCGCCGTCACGGTTACCGTTTGCGGAGTAAATTCTTCAATAGGAGCGGGAGCAGCTGCCATCGACGACATGGCGCGCGCCATCCTGGGCGCGGGCATGCGCTGGTTCTCGAAGGTATCCACCGAGGCGTAGGAAAGTTCTCCTAAAGTGCGCTCGCTGGCGCGGGCCATCGTCTCAGCCGAGTTTCGAGCTCGACGGTACGCATCTTCTATCGCTTTAGTCTTCGCTTCATCCATGTCCTCAAGAGTATAGTTCAGGGTTTGCGTTTCGCTCACATTGGCGTCGGCAAGTTGTTGCGTAATAGGACCAATTTTCGAAAAGTCCTTCAACTTGAGCTTGACATCGGTTGTAACTCGATACCCTACAACCTTCCGCTTGGGGTTTTTCCAGTCGTAAATTGGCTGCACGGAGAGAAATCCGATGGTTGCGGCCTTAGGTTCAATCCCGTTGGCGTGCATGACTTGCCGAACCTGTGCAGCATCTGCAGAAGCGTGTTGGTAGGCGGCCTGCGAGGAATCTTCCTGTACAGAGATATCGAATTGGATCACTGCAGTGTCGGGACCAGATTCGAACTTACCATCCGCAGCCACGTACACAGAATTCGGAAGCGCAGTGAGGACAGGATGCTCCTGCGCCGGCGACGCGACGACCATAAGAATGAGCGCCAGAATACAGCTTGCGGATTTCATGGAGTACCTCCAGATGCATGAAGAACGCTTAACTCTGGAAATCTTTTCATTTGCAGCGAACGGCTGCAACTCGTAAGAACGGCGGGATCGTCTGTGATTGCAGGGAAAAAGGAACTCGATAGGCAGGCCGCCGAGCAGCTTAAGACGCACCCTTGGCGCTGGCAGAGTAGCTGAAGGGGTTCTGGGCATCGACCTGGCGGCGCAGGTCTTCGAATACGGCGTCTGACATTTTCAGAAACACATTTACGACGTCAGGGTCGAACTGGCGTCCGGCCCACGCCTTGATCTCCTCGCGGGCTTGGGCGAGAGTCCTGGCCGGGCGATAAGGGCGATCCGAGATGATGGCGTCGAGCGTGTCGGCGACGGAGAAAATGCGGGCGCCCAGCGGGATTTCTGTACCCTTGAGACGCCGAGGATAACCGGAACCGTCAAAATGCTCCTGATGGGAATAGACAATCTCGCAAGCTTCGGCGAGGAACGGGATTTTCTTGAGCATCTGGTAGCCGTGGTAGCAATGCTCCTGCATGATCTCTTTTTCTTTATCGTCCAGCTTTCCAGGTTTGAAGAGGATCTTATCCGGAATGGCCACTTTGCCGAAATCGTGGAGGAAAGCTCCCCGGGCGATGACCGGAATTTGTTCGCGGGGTACGCCCATCTCGCGGGCGATCGCAATCGTAAATGCAGTCACGCGGCGAGAGTGACCCTCAGTCTCGGCGTCTCTAAGGTCGAGCGCGTCGCCCAGAGCCTCGAGAGTGATGTCGTAGGAGCGCTCCAGGTCCGCCATCGCCTCCTGGAGTTGGTTGGTGCGGGCTTCTACCAGGGACTCTAATTCGGTCTGATATTTACGGTTCTCCACTTTAAGACGGCGGTTTTCTAAAGACCGCCTCACCGCGTTGAGTAGTTGCTCGCGCTCGAAGGGTTTGAGCAGATAGTCATAAGCGCCATTGCGGATGGCGGCGAGCGCGACCGAGATATCGTGCACTGCGGTCACCATCACGACGGGCATGTCCGGAAATTTTTCCTTGGTGCGTTCCAGCAACCCGATGCCGTCCAGATCCGCCATCATCAAGTCGGAAAGCATCAACTCGAATACGTCACCGGAGTTGAGCAGGGCCAGGGCTTCCATGCCGGAGCCTGCCTGTTTGCAGGAGTAGCCAGCGGCGTTCAGGATGGCGCAGACAATCTCGCGGATTGCCTCTTCGTCGTCCACTACGAGGATGCGGTCAGCCATGGGTATCTCAGGATACTATCGGCGATTCTACTCCATAGATGAAATGCCTAAAGTAACCACTCAGGTCCCGAAAGAGCATCGAAATCAAGGCTAGCCGTGGTATTCAGAAGCCTGGCAGTGTTACGTCTAGTGGCGCACTCCCGATCTGTTTAACGTTGATCGATTACGATGATCGCTTCTCTCTGGTCCATCTGGAACACCGTGGTGCAGCCGGCGATCGCGAGCCTAAAGCCCGCCGCTTGGGCTCTGCTGGTTACCCTTGCCGCTTCGTTGCTGGTTTTGTCCATCTTTCGTGAACGCTATTTCGCGATCTGGACCGCGGGATGGACGCTCCTCGTGATTTCGCGCCTATTCGAGCTCCATGGCGCGCTGATGGGAATTCCTGAACGCGATCTTCTCCCGGTTCAGCAGGCAGCTTTCGTGGTAGCTGTCGGCTTGTTTGCTTGCGCAGTCTTTGTATATATCGCGAAGCGGAACTTGCTGGCGCCTCTGGCAGCGGTCACGGCAAGCACAGCGGGTTTTGCTGTTGCCCGCCTCCAGTTATGGCCGGATCTCCTGCCGCTGCGGGTTGCTCTGGAAGTTTCTTACCGAATTATTCTTTTCACCGCTGCAGTCGCTTTGTTGCGTGCCCGGCGGGGCCGTCGAGAGCTGGCGGTGTGGCTGCTCGCAGTGTTTCTTTTCGCGCAGCATCTGAGTTGGCCACGTTTTACCAGCCAGATCCCTGCGGGCGTCTTCGTTGGCGCGGATGTCGCCCTGGGATTGGCCATGCTATTCGTCGTGTTCCAGGAGGCGCGTGCTCGCGCCCAACGACTGAGTGTGCTGCGTGCTTTGACCGAGAGCATTGTAGTTGCGCAACAGCAGGGCGGCATGGTGGAGACAGCGCTCGAGGAGTTGCGGCAGCTGACGAAGTCCAAAGCTGCTTGGTTTCGCCTAATCGAGGGCGGACATCTCGTGGCAACGCACGCCGTTGGGGTTTCGGCCGAATTCCTGCGCGAAGCGGGAATCGCGGAGATGACCGGGAGCTTGTCGCAAACCATCGAGCGAGGTAAGCCGGAGGCAGCCCAGAGAGATGCCGCAAGCGGGGAAAATGAGCAGTTGCTGCAGTCGGGAAAAATCCATCAGCTCTTGATGGTCCCGGTGCTGGGAAAGAAAGCGCCTATCGGATTGCTGATTCTAGGCAGCGCGCGGCAGCGGAGCCTAACGCCGGAGGAGATGGATTTCCTCGAAACCTGCGGTCGCCACCTGGGAATCGCAATCGAGAATTTCCGTTTGCTGGAGCAGGTGTTGCGCTCGCAGCGGCAGTGGCGCAATACTTTTGATTCGGTTCACGACATCATTCTGGCGCACGACGCGGAGTTCCGGGTCATCAAAGCCAATCAAACATTGCTCGAGCAGTTGCAACAATCGTCTGCTGACGTGATTGGGGGCACCTGCGACTCGGTCTTGCCGCACGTTTTGGGGGAGTGGACCGGATGCCCTTACTGTGCGCGCGGCGAGCAGGAGATCACCGAAGGCGCCGACCCTTGTTTTGGCGGCTTCTCTTTGGTTTCTAGTTCCTCCTATACCGAGCAGGGCAGCACACAGAAGGGCACCATCCACATCGTTCGGGATATAACGGACCGGCATTCTGCGGAAGAGAAATACCGCCTGCTATTTGACCAGGTGCAAGAAGGGGTCTACGTGGCCACGCCCGGTGGTCGTTTGCTGGATTGCAATGACGCTTTTGTCCATATGCTGGGGTACCAGCGGCGGGAAGACTTGCTCTCCCTGAACATGGACGAAGACGTTCGCGTCGATGCCGCCCAGCGTGCCGCCTTTTACAAAGCCATCGACCAACGCAATTTCGTCCGTAACTTTGACATGACCATGCGGCGGCAGAGCGGAACTTTGTTGCTGGCGGCTGAAAGCAGCTTCGCGACGCGCAACGTCGTGGGGATTATCGAGCGCTATCAGGGTTTTGTTCTGGATGTGACCGAGAAGCGTCGCGCCGAGGACGAAATGCGGCGGCGCAACCGCGAACTCAACGCCTTAAATGCGATGGCGGTCGTAGCGACGCAATCCTTCGACCTGGATGAAATCCTGAATCTGACTCTACGACAAGTAGTTTCACTATTCGGCGCGGAGAGCGGGGCCGTTTATTTATCGAATTCTGATGTCCCAATTTACCGGCGTCGGGCCGCCTGGGGACCACGCAGCTGCGACGCATCGCGACCCGCCGAGATCAGCTTTGCCGATGGTTTCGGCGATTTGGTGATGCGTTCGCGAGCGGAAGTGATCACCGCGGAATATCTCCCTCATCTGAGCGGAGCGGTGGCGGACTTCATCCGCTCCAGCAGCGACGGTTCCTGGATATGGGTGCTGTTCTGGGGAAAGGACAGCCCAATCGGCATGATGGGACTTCGCAACCACGGGCAATATGAGTACTCCAGCGGCGAAGAAAACTTGCTCGTAGCAATCAGCCGCCAGTTGGCCACCACCATCGAAAAAGTCCGTCTCTACGAAGAGACTTGCAAGGCCTACGAAGATCTGCGGCGCACCCAGGAGCAGCTTTTGCAGAGCGAGAAAATGTCCGCTGTAGGCCAATTAATCGCCGGCGTCGCTCACGAACTGAACAATCCGTTGACCGCGATTTTGGGTTACGCGCAGCTATTGGAAGGTGAAGGTTTGAACGAGCGCGCCCAGGATTACGTCAGCAAGATGTTTAAACAGGCCCAGCGCACCCATCGGGTGGTGCAGAATCTGCTCTCCTTCGCGCGTCAGAGAACTCCCGAACGTTCGGAGGTTGATGTTCGGAAGGTTCTGGAGGAAACTCTTACGCTCCGTGATTACGATCTTAAGGTCAACCACATCTGCGTGGAAAAAGAATTGGGCCCGGAGCCCGCGATGGTGGTGGCCGATCCTCACCAGATTGAGCAAGTCTTTCTCAATATCATCAACAACGCGGTGGACGCCATATTGGAAACTGGCCGTGCGGGAAAGCTGAGGATTCGGGTCTTCTGCGAAAGTAGCTTCGTGACCGCACAGTTTGCCGATGATGGACCGGGAATCAAGGACCCCAAGAGGATCTTCGATCCCTTCTACACCACTAAGAATGTCGGTAAAGGAACGGGACTGGGACTGAGCATTTGCTACGGGATTGTGAAGGAACACGGAGGCGACATCACTGCTCACAATGCGTATGAGGGCGGAGCGGTGATCGAAGTGCGTCTGCCCGTCGCTGCGAAGGCAGGAACTATTGTGACGACGCCGGTCCCGGCGCCGCCGAAGCGTGAAGGCGCCATTGAGGGCCGCGTACTGCTGGTGGAGGAAGAAGAGGCGGTGTTGGAGTTTGAGCGAGATGTGCTCACCGGCGCCGGCGCCCACGTGGTGGTTGCGACCAACAGTGAAGACGTGAAGACGCGCCTGCTCTCCGAGCCTTTCGATGCCGTGATCATGAGCGGGAAAATGCCGGGCGATTGGCATGCAAAGGAAGCCTACCTGTGGCTTCAAGAAAATTGCTCAGACATGGAGAAACACACGCTATTCATGTTCTCCAATCTGGAGCAGAGCGAAGAGCGAACGTTCCTGCAGGAAAATAACATCCCTTATCTCGTAAAACCGTTCGAAGTTGCAGATTTGATTTCGCAGGCACGACGCCTTCTGCAGAAAGCGCACGCGGCAGTGGCCTCCGCCTGATTACAGTTGTGCCCGCAGGCTTTTTACCAGCCGTCGCAGAGCTTTTTCATTGCGGCGGTACCAGCGCCACTGGCCCTGCTTCACGACTTCGACCAATCCCGCCTTCGTTAGAATCGCCATGTGATGAGAGATAGTGGGTTGCGATAGATGCACCTGTTGTTCAATGTCGCCGGCGCACAGACCGTTAAATTTTCCTGAGGAGTTGTTGCCGCGACGTTTCAGCGAGTCCAAGATGCGCCGTCGGGTGGGATCACCTATGGCGTGAAGCGCGCTATCGAGAAACGTCACCGAGGTCGTCATAAAGTAGACCACTAATATCTTCAGAACCGATAGTTGTCAATATACAGAACAAGGCGATGAGGTGACTTTAAGGACGTTGACGCGGGGCGCGCATCCATTCAATGCGGCTGAACTCCAGGTAGCGAACATCGTTTTCCGGCAGCGAACAATTGGATTGATCAAGTTGGTCTGCCAACGTCCCGCCGCGAATCCAGTAGCCATTGTCGTCTTGCTTAAGGATTGTGGCGTCGAGTGGCTCCATGCCGTGAAGCTTGAAAACCACACGGCGGTTCAGCAGCGGGTCACGTTTCATAGAAGAGTTCACTTCTTGAGGATCGGGTTGTATCCATCGTTGATGAGGCGAGAGCGCATCGATTCGGCTTCCTTGATGTCACCGAACGGGCCCACCTGCACCCGAAACAACTTGTCGGTCGTGGCATTGCTGGCCACAAACGCGGGGTAAAGTTTTTTCTTGAGGGCGTCGACCAGGGCCTCGGCGTCGTCCTGTTTGCTGACCGCTGCTACCTGTACGAAATAGCCCGTCGTTGGAATAGGGGCCATCGGATCGGGTGGATTGGCTGTTTGTGTTCCCTGTGTTTGTGCCCCGGATGCTTCCGAAGAAGACTTGGCGGGCTGCCCCAGCGCTCCCTCCGTGCCGGTTCCTGACGTCGACGCGGATTGCGGGTTCGCACTCTGCTCCCCGGATTTATAGAAAGTCATTGGCGCCGATGAACCAGCGCCCGAGCCCGGTTTCGCGCCATTCGATGCGGGCAGGGAAGACAACACGGTGGTTCCAGATGGGCCTTCGGACTTGCGTCCCAACGTGTAGCCCAACGCGAAGAATACAGCGCAGACCACTACCAATCCAAAAAAAAGAGTCAGAAGCTTTGTCGTCCCTAATGTGATTTCAGTGTCTTGTGACGAAGGCATAACCTTTCCTCAAAATCGATGCGAGCCCTCCGGACTCTCGAAACGTCTTGCGAAGAGAAACTACGCAGGCTTGGCTGCTGTAGCGGTGTCATCGCCAACTTTCCCCAACATCTTCTGCAAGCCCGAGAAGAAATCCACCGGGACGGGGAAGATGACCGTGGTATTTTTCTCGACTCCGATTTCAGTTAAGGTCTGCAAATAACGTAGCTGAACGCTGACCGGTTCGGTCGCCAGGAGATGCGCCGCATCCACCAGTCGCTGCGCTGCCGAGAATTCACCCTCGGCGTGAATAATCTTGGACCGTTTTTCGCGCTCCGCCTCGGCCTGCTTGGCCATGGCGCGCAACATGGATTCCGGCATATCGACCTGCTTCACCTCCACGTTCGTCACTTTCACGCCCCAAGGCGAAGTATGCATGTCGAGAATGCTCTGCAGGCGCAAATTGATTTTTTCCCGGTGAGCGAGCAGTTCGTCCAGTTCCTGTTCACCGAGCACGGAGCGCAACGTGGTCTGGGCGAACTGGGACGTCTGATAGACGTAATTGGAAACTTCATTTACCGCCTTGTTGGGATCAATAACCCGCAGAAAAATGACGGCGTTGACCTTCAGAGTGACATTGTCGCGAGTGATGATGTCTTGCGGAGGTACTTCAAGCGCTTCCTGGCGCAGGGAAACCCGCACCATGCGATCAATCGGGCTGAAAACCAGAGCTACACCCGGCCCCTTAGCGGTGGTCAGAAGGCGGCCAAGCCGGAAGATGACTCCGCGTTCGTACTCCGCCAGGATTTTGATCGAACTCAGCACGTAGAGGACGACAATAACCACGACCACGGTAGAGAAGCCAAAACCAAGTTCCATAACGTTCCTCCACTGCTTAAAGGCGAACAAGTACGTATGAGGCGGATTGTAACGCAATGGGCGCGGGAGAGCGCGTAATTCAGAGTGAAACGGTTGCTTGTGCTGGTGCGGCCTGCCCTACTGCCACCGGATCGACATGTAGCAGCAGTCCGTCGATTCGGCGTACCACCACGGGTTGGCCCGCTGCTACGTCACTGGATGAGACGGCATCCCAAATCTCACCGTGGACAAAAATCTTTCCGCGTGGAAAGAGCGCGGTTTGGGCGATTCCAGTTTCGCCGATTAGTCCCTGTGCACCGGAGGCAAGCTTATTGCGACGGGCTTTGAGTGCAATGCCCATCAGGAACGCGGTGATCAAACCGAGCGGAATACTTACGGCGAGAGCCGTTAGCAGGTGAACGCGCATCTCCGGGATCGGGGAGTCGACTAGCAACAGTCCTCCCAGAGTGAGCAAGCTGATGCCGCCGATCGTGAGGACTCCATGGCTTGCGAATTTCGCTTCGGCGGCGAATAACGCGAATGCCCCTAGAATGAGCACCAGCGCGGCAAAGCGCGTAGGTAGCAGGTTCAGAGCAAAGGCCGCGATCAAAATGAAGACAACGCCCACGGTTCCCGGAACAACCGCTCCCGGGTGATTGAACTCCGCATAAAGCGCAAGTGCCCCGATGGCGAGCAGAATGAAAGAGACGTTAGGGTCCATCAACTCGCCGAGAATGCGCTCCTTCAGCGTCATGCCGAAGGGCACGACCGATTGGCCGGATAGATTCAGAGTCACCGCTTGACCATTGAAGCGCTTGAAGCTCTTGCCTTCCATCTGGCGGAAAAGGTCGTCTTGGCTGGAGGCAACATAGTCGATGAGATGCTGGGAAAGTGCTTCTTGCTCGGTGAATGACTTCGATTCGAGCACGGCACTTTCGGCGACCTCGACGTTGCGTCCGCGTTTGGAAGCGACCGAGCGCATGAGAGCCGCCGTATCGTTCTCAATCTTGCGCTTCATTTCGTCATCAATTTTAGGGGCGAGCGGGCCAATCACGACGGGATGCGCCGCGCCTGCGTTGGTACCCGGGGCCATGGCGGCAACGTCGGCGGCTTCCAGAATAAAAATTCCTGCCGAACCCGCGCGGCTGCCGCTCGGCGCTACGTAGACAATCACGGGAACCTGCGACGAAGTAATTTGTTCAATGATCCTCCGCGTGGAATCGACCAGGCCGCCGGGCGTATTGATCTCGATCAATACAGCTTGGTGGTTGCGCCGCTGCGCCTCGTCAATGGCACGGGAAATGTATTCTTGCGTGATGGGCTGAATCGTATCGTCGACGACGATCTTCAGGATTTCCGCCGACGCGCCCGAACACCAAAAAAAGGCCACTACGACGGCGCCAAGAATGCGCCAGAGCACGCTGATCTTCATGGTGCGCAAGTCAGACCGCATCGAGATACTCCCAGCCCATGGTTTACCGTTCCTTAAGCTAATGCTCTCAAGAATATTCTTACTCCTATTTGTGGATCGTAGCGGAGGTTTCTCGTTCAACGTTAGCAGCCCTGCCATTCCACCCGGGAAGACGCGTGCTGCCAGTGATCAACCGGGCGCCCCGTTCATAGGTAAAATACGACCAGGCCCACTGGATGAGAACCAGCACACGGTTCTGGAAGCCGATCAGAAAGAAAATATGGATAAAGAGCCAAGCCAGCCACGCCATGAATCCAGAGATGTGAATCTTTCCAAACTGCGCCACCGCCGCGGCGCGCCCAATCGTTGCCAGGCTGCCCTTATCCCAATAGTGAAAGGGCTTGCGCTGCTCCAGCTGAGCTCCTGAGGTTTCGCCAGCTCTAATTTCTCGGCGAATCAGCTTGGCGACATATCGCCCTTCCAGAATGGCTACGGGCGCTACGCCAGGCAGCAGTTTGCCGGAAGCATCCTTGAGAGCGGCAAGATCTCCAATGACAAAAACTTCCGGATGGCCAGGGATGCTTAGATCTTGTTCGACCAGCACTCTTCCGGCGCGATCGACAGTTGCAGCCAGTTTCTTACCCAGCGAGGACGCGGCGACACCCGCGGCCCATAAAATGGCGGTCGCTTTCATCTTGGTTTGACCCATCGAAATCGCGCCCGGCTCAATATTCGTGACCATGGTTGATGTATGGACTTCCACGCCCAGGCGCTGCAGTTGCTCCAAGGCGCTGCGTGAAAGATCCTCGGGATAGGACGGAAGCACATGCGGTCCGCCTTCGAGGAGATGGATACGCGTGCGTCGTGGATCGATCGCGCGAAAATCGTTCGCCAGCGCGTGCTGGCATATTTCAGCCAGAGTTCCGGCCAGTTCCACTCCTGTGGGCCCGGCACCGACAACGATAAAATTCAATGGATCCTCGGGTTCGCCTGCAAAAGCATGGCCCTCGGCAAGTTCAAAAGCCAGGAGAACCCGCCGCCGAATTTCGAGCGCGTCCTCGATCGTCTTAAGGCCCGGCGCCATTTCGGCCCATTCGTCGTGCCCGAAATAAGCGTGTTGTGCCCCCGCGGCGATAATGAGCGAGTCGTAGCCGACTTCCTGATCTGCCATTCGGACGAGCCGGCGGTCCAGGTCGAAGCCCGTAACCTCGGCCATCAACACTTCGACATTTTTGTGCCGGCTCAGAATCGACCGGATCGGTTCGGCAATTTCGCCGGGCGACAAACCCGCCGTCGCCACTTGATAAAGCAGAGGCTGGAAGGTGTGATAATTCTTCTGGTCGATGACGGTGATTTTCACGTCTGCGCGGGCCAGCGTTGTGGCTGCGTTCAGCCCGCCAAAGCCCGCTCCCACAATCACCACCCGGTGTGTATGCTTGCCGTTCATTGCGTCACTCTATAAGATTCAGCGCGATGGCAATCCGCTCCAGAAGTTCTGGCAAAGAAAATCTTGATCCCATGCTGGTACATCAGTGCGTGCGGTGGCTAATGCCGTCAATCGGAGATTTGATTTTCGTTGCCCTCCTCGGGTTGCTCACATTCACTTCTCTCTCAGTGCGTCTGCTAGGTGACGCTGGAATTGGCTGGCACATTCGGACCGGACAACTGATTCTGGCTACCCATGCGATTCCGCATGCCGACCCGTTTTCTTCGACGATGGCAGGACGCCCCTGGTTTGCGTGGGAGTGGCTCTACGACGTACTGGTCGGGTGGCTGGACAGTATCGCCGGTTTGCATGGTGTGGTTTTCTTCACAGCTCTGATCATCGCTGTGACTTTCTCGTCGTCGTTTCGATTGCTTTTGCGCTGGAGCACAAATTTTCTCGTGGCTCTCGCCCTTGTGTTACTCGGTGCGTCCGCATCCATGATTCATTTTTTCACGCGGCCTCACGTCGTGAGTTGGC
The DNA here is from genome assembly GCA_049515395.1 of Candidatus Sulfotelmatobacter sp. GTDB lineage: Bacteria > Acidobacteriota > Terriglobia > Terriglobales > Acidobacteriaceae > Sulfotelmatobacter. The sequence goes on from JBEKUD010000015.1 coordinate 34,008, forward strand.
TGTTCACAGTGTTGTGGTTTTGGGTACTGGAGTCCTCCGAGAGACAAGTTCGTAGCAGTTCCGCCGGGGGCCGGCGCCATTTTCTATGGCTCCTGCCGGTGGTGATGCTCGTCTGGGTCGCCCTGCAAAAAATAGGGGTGGGGAGACTCGCTCGAACGCTGTTACTCGTGGGAATGTTCAGCGCCCTGGCAACTCTCGCAAACCCTGATGGCTGGAAATTGCACCTTCACATCTACCGCTATCTGTCCAACCGGTTTCTGATGGACCGCATTGATGAATTCCAATCCCCGAACTTTCACGGCGTGGCGCAGAAATGTTTTGCAGCTTTGCTGGTGCTGGCATTTGTCGCCGTGGCGGCCAGAAGGCGCGAGTCAAGCGAGCTTCGAGCGAGCGGAATTCTAGTTGCTTTGTTTGCGATGCTTTCCGGCCTGTATGCGTCGCGCAATATTCCGGTGTCTGCACTGCTGATGATTTTGGTGATTGGCCCGTGGCTTTCCGATGCGGCTCAGAATGTTGCCGAGGGGTTCTCCAAGCGGCGAAACCTGCTGACATCGCAAGGGGGGGCATCCCCACATTTTGCGGAGAGGATGCAAGCAATGGAATCGAGCCTCCGCGGCCATCTCTGGCCGATCATGGCAGTCGTGCTGGCAGGCTGGATTGCTTCCCATGGCGGCAGGGTGGGGATGAAACCGCTCATGCACGCGCACTTTGACGGCAAGCGCTTCCCGATTGCGGCGGTGGACTATGTCGCGAGGCACGATGTGCGCATGATTCATGCCACACGGACGGTTGAACCGGGCCCCGTATTCGCGCCCGATTCGTGGGGCGGTTATCTCATTTACCGCCTCTATCCGCAAATAAAAGTGGCGGTGGATGACCGCCACGATTTCTACGGAGAGCAGTTTCTCAAGTCCTACTTAAAGACATTGCACGCGGAACCGGGATGGCAGAACTTTTTCGAACAGTACCCGGTTCGATATGTGGTCCTCCCCACAGACTCCGCGTTAGCCACCCTCCTGGCTGTATCCCCTAATTGGCAGCGGGCCTACGGGGATGACTTGGCAGTCATCTTCGTGCCCGCCTCAGTTGTATCCACCGCATCGTCGAACCGCTAGCGGGGGCGCGCAGTATGAGCCTTTGCGCGTGCCCTGATAAACTCTTTTCGTGTCCCGCCCCACTCATCTCGAATGTACCCGCTGCCGAGAGCATTATCCCGCTGACCGCCCTCAAACAGTTTGCTCAAAAGATGGCGGCATCCTTTACGCACGCTACGATCTTGCCGAGATCAAGAAAACGTTCTCTCCCGCATCGCTGCTTCCGCTCGCTCCCACCATGTGGCGGTACGATGCTGTCCTTCCCGAGGCTGCTCCTGTCACACTCGGCGAAGGGTTCACTCCCATGCTGCGCAGCCGCGAATATTCGAACGTCTTCATCAAGGACGAAGGCATGAATCCAACCGGCTCTTTCAAAGCCCGCGGACTCTCCGCCGCGGTAACCATGGCTCAGCATTTCGGGTTGAAGAAACTTGCGATCACTTCTGCCGGAAACGCCGCCGGAGCATTGGCCGCCTACGCCGCTGCCGCCAATCTCGAAGCGCACATCCTTATGCCCAAAGATGTCCCGATAGCCAACCGCGTCGAGTGCGATTATTACGGAGCGCAGGTCACGCTGGTCGATGGTCTCATTTCCGATTGCGCCGGGAAGCTCGCCGAACTGAAGGAGAGCGAGTCTTGGAAAAACGACGGATGGTTCGACGTCTCTACGACAAAAGAGCCCTACCGTGTCGAAGGCAAAAAGACAATGGGCTATGAAGTCGCCGAGCAGTTCGGCTGGAAACTTCCCGATGGGATCATCTATCCCACGGGCGGAGGTGTCGGCCTGCTCGGCATGTGGAAAGCATTCGACGAATTGGAGCAATTAGGCTTCATCGGCCCGGAACGTCCCAACATGATCAGCGTGCAGGCTTCCGGCTGCGCTCCGATTGTTAGCGCCTGGGATGAAGGTCGAACCGCCTCGGAAATGTGGCCAAACGCCTTCACGCTAGCCGCTGGCCTGCGGGTTCCTAAACCCTACGGCGATTACCTTATTCTGGATATCCTCAAGCAAAGCGGCGGTCTCGCCCTGGCCGTAACCGACACTGAGATTCTGGCGGCTGCACGCCACTGGGCGAAGCGGGAAGGCATCTTCGCCGCTCCTGAAGGCGCGGCGAGCCTGGCTGCGTACCAGAAACTTCTCGCGCGGAACTTCTTCACCCCGGACGACTCAGTCGTTCTATTTAATACCGGCACCGGCCTGAAATATCTCGACGTACTCGAGGCGAAGGGCAAACCGGCCAAATCGCCGGCGTCCCGAGCCATCGCCGGAATCATCGGTCCCTCTTAGCATATTGAACTTTCGGGGGCTCTTCCGGTCGTTTAATCGCGAATGTCCTCATAGTGTGGGGCCGACTCGGTGTAAGATCGGTGGATGATCCTCCCCGCGGAGACCCTATGAAACGAATTGCAGCCCTGGTGCTTCTGATCGGCTTGAGCGGTGCGTGGTCGATACCTGTTTATGCTCAACCTGAGAACAGGAGTATCGGAGAGAATGGGAGCGAAGCCCGGAAGGCCGCCAAGCAGCAACAAAAATCGGTGAAGAAGGCAGCCAAGAAGCAGCGCAAAATCATGAAGAGAAATCAGAAAGCGCAGCGCAAGGCAGCCAGAGGATCACAGCGCCACTAGTCGTCTGCCGCCGAAGAACCGCCACCGTAAACACCGAAAGCAGCAGGCTTTACGGGTGGTCAGGCCCGGCCACGGGTTGCGGAGTAAAGTAGCGCACCGTGACATCATTTCCAATGTAATCAATGCGAGTCTGCGAGACCCGCCGCGGCTGCGGTGAAGATGTGTAAGTAAAATAGCGTACGGTCACATCATCCCCAATGTGACGAATTTCATTCTTCCTCGCCCTCGCCAGCCGCCGTGTAGTTCTTGCAGACCTGGTGCTTTTTGCCGGAACACTCGCTCGCTGGAGCCCGGACGCAGACGATGCCGGTTGCGCCTGGACCCGTGCCTGGGACTCAATCGCTGACGAGGAGGCTATCGCAGACGATCTCATGTGGGATGCCCGAATGTGACCTCGGTAGGCCAGCAAGGAAGTTAGCCCCAGCACGATAGCAGCGGTTGCCAGGGATAAGTTCCATCCACGCTTGTGCCAACTGGTGTCCCTCGCTCGCAGCGCGATCCTCGTCGCGAGCAACGACGACTGCTTGAGTAGGGATGATTCCTTGATCATCGCCAGCCGTAGTCCCGGCAGTCGTCCTCCGCATCGCTGATAGATCGAACGCGGGCTCGCCAAAATCGAAGCCACTACCGCGTGATGGCGAGAGATTTCTCTTTCCGCCGTCATCGGCTTCGCGAGTTGTGGTGCTGCGGGGAGTTCGCCCTTAACCTTCGTCTCGGCTTTAAACTGGGCGGCCTGGGATAGTGTCGCCTCGATCTGTTCGGCCATCAACCGGTAGGTGCGCACTTCTCGATCCTGAAAGGCGTGCGGTTCGCTGAACAAAATCTCCAGCACTCCTGCCAATATCTGCTCGTGGTAAATCGGAAGGATTAAGAGCGAGTTGGCTCCAAATTGCCGGCAAATGGCCGCTTCGATCCGGGTATCCGTCTGGGCGTTCTCGACACGGAGAATCTCGCGGTTTGTTTTGGTGCTTGCGGTAACCGTCAGCGATGCCGTTACCTGGCGCCCGACGTTAGTCACGGCGCTTCCGCTTCCGGCACGGTAGATGAGTTGGCCTCCCTTCAATAGGCCGACGGCGACTCCGCTGGCGTTGGCTACGTTCTTCGCAGCCTCAACGATCAGGTGCATTGCACCATCGACGTCAAGCTTTCCACCCGCGACCAAGCGTTGCATTTCCATTATGGCGGAGAGGGATTGACTATCCATCCGACTTTCTTGAACTGCAAACACGCTGGCTAGAAGCTGCTGGAATATCTCCCGGTCGAGGTTGGGATGCGTATTCATGCCCGTTGTTGGGGCTACATAGCCGGAATAGGCTGCGGGTGGGGCGAGCGGGCCAAACCGCACTGTCGAAGCCGACCACCGCAGTTTCTCATCGACGGAATGCACTGTCAATAGCAAGAGACCCGATGCAACAGACCCTATGGATTCGACAAAGCAGAAGTTAGCTCGGCTGACTGAATGGCTGCCTGCAGTTCTTGCTGGTCGTCGCCGTGTGATACTCTTCCGCGAAAACCTTTCGGGAGCCAAAAACGTTGGCTCCCGCGCTCTGACGTAAGAACGGAGGCGCTCAGATGCGCACACTGGTGATAAGAAGTCTACTTTTGGTTCTGCCGGTTGCCGGTGCTCTCGCGCAGACCCCGGCGCTGCAAACGAATGTTGTATACGTTTGCAAGGACGGCCAAAGCTTCAAAGTGTTTTCCTGCAACAGCACCACCGGCGCCTGCGATTACCAGAACTACAAGAACGGACAGGCCTATCAGCGAGGCGAGGCGTTGCGCGTGCAACTGGAGGTATTGCTCCCCGCGAAGTGTCACGCGCAAACGCCGGCCGAAGCGCAGGCCGACCCTCACCGCGGCGAGATTCCGCCGGCGCCTTCCCCGTTTAAGGCGCGCGCGCCCGCTGGCAGCAATGCTGCGGGATCAGCTGCGGTCAATTCGCAAACCGGCGGAGGCGGATTCAAGGTGGGCGATACGGTTCGCGTTTTGATCGATGGGTGGCAGGAAGCCAAGGTCATCCAGGTGCACGGGCGTTCTTACGTGGTCCATCTGCCGAATGGGATTGACGTTTCAAAACTCTGGCCATTCGAAGTGCGCCGGCTCGGAAAACTCACGGCCGAGGATCACGCGGCGGGACAATACGATCTCCACGATCGCGTGCAAGTGCTGGTGAACGGCCATTGGATGGAGGGTGAGATCCGTGGGCAGAATCTCAACATGTACGACATAAAAGTGCCCGGCGTCGATACGGGCTTCGGCTCCGACATCGTGAATACGACCCCCGAAAATATCCGCATGTCGACCACGCCTCCGCCGGCGCCTCCCGCCCAACGGACGGCAGGGCAATCTCCCAAGCCGGGACTCACGAGCTGCGCCGGCAAGTATGAAGGCCGCTGGGAGCACGTCTCGGGCATGGGCGGCATGACGGTGGTTTTTCGATCCGGCAGGGCGACAATTACCGAAGGATTGGGTGGTGAGATGCCATTCGATTGCTTTATGGGCGACGGCAAGCTGGTTTTCTACAAGGCTGGATCGTTCACGCCGTTTTCCTACGGCTTCGACGTCAACAACGACGGAACGCTGCAGACCCCTCTGGGAGCAATCAAGAAGATGGGCAATTAACACCTGCTCGGGGCAGTTTGATCGCCGGGAGGGGGTGCGTGAACTCGAATGTTTGTGGTTCAGTCGATGACGGGGCTGATAGATATAAACTTGAGTTTCGTCTCCCCATTTACCCTCGGCGGTTTGATGCTCTGAATATCGAAGGTAAGAAGCGAACGGCACAGGCCTATCAGTCCGGGCCGTTTTTGTTTCTGGGTTTGCCCAAAAACTGCTTTGCTCCATAAAAGCGATGTCATTCCGAATCGGGCTGAAAGCACCCATTGTGGAGACAGGGCGGGGATATCGATCTCGAAGCTGAGACGCCAACCGATGAGATGGCGGCCTTCGCCGGGACTGAGGCTGCCCCACACTTCGCGATTTTCGAAGCCATGGGCACCTGATGCTCTACGCCTCCGCCTCGACTGTTAAACCGTGTCGAAGCTTTTCAAAGTCAAAAGCGAAGGACAAAGCCTGCCCTGCGCTTGCCGAAGTGTGTCCGTCCCACACGAGCTACTCAATCCCTAACTCTTTGGCAAGGGATGTCCACTTGCTATCCACCAACGCTTTCGTTTTCGCGTCCATGACAATTTCATCAGGCCATGGGCGGGTGAAGCCTTCAGTGGGCCATTTGCGCGTGGCGTCGATGCCCATCTTCGAGCCGTAGTTGGCGAGGCGGGAGGCGTGGTCGAGCGAATCGACGGGACCGAGAGTGAACTGGATGTCGCGTTCGGGATCGATGTGGTTGAGAACTTTGAGAGTGACGTCGGGGATATTTTGAACGTCGACGTCCTCGTCGACCACGATGATGCACTTCGTGAACATGGCTTGGCCGAGCGACCAGATTGCGTTCATCACTTTGCGCGCCTGCCCGGGATAGGACTTTCGGATGGAGACGATCATTAGATTGTGGAAGACGCCTTCGATCGGGAGATTGATGTCGATCAATTCAGGAATGGTGAGGCGCATCAGCGGTAGAAAAACGCGCTCCACGGCTTTGCCCATGTAGGCATCCTCCATCGGCGGCTTGCCGACGATGGTGGTCGCGTAGATGGGATTTTTTCTATGCGTGATGCACTGGACGTGGAAGACCGGGTAGAGATCAGCGAGCGAGTAAAAGCCGGTGTGGTCGCCGAAGGGGCCTTCGGTGCGGAGTTCGTCGAGGTTGACATAACCTTCGAGAACGATCTCGCTTGTTGCTGGAACTTCCAGATCAACCGTTTCACACTTAACAAGTTCGACAGGAGCAGCGCGGAGAAATCCGGCGATCAGATATTCTTCCACGTCCGGCGGAGCAGGAACGATGGCAGAGAAAGTTACGGCAGGATCGGTGCCGATAGCGACAGCGACTTCCATGCATCCCGAGGAATGATTTCCCTCAGCCAGGACTTGCCCGCCAGACGAGCGCGCCATGATGTCGACTGCCGCCGAGCGGGATTGGCTTCCCTGGACAGTCGCGCTCGGCTGTCCCCATGCGGCCTGCGCCGCGGAGCGCATTCGCTGCCGCGCATGCTCAGCAGCAACCTTTTGTCTCTGCCAGTGCGCGGCCGTGGTGTGGGCATCGTAGACCTGCAGGCGATACATTCCAACATTTCGTTTGCCGGAGTTGGGGTCGCGGGTGATGACGCAGGGGAGAGTGATGAATCGGCCAGCGTCCTGAGGCCAGCATTGCAGGCTGGGAAAGTCGAGGAGGGAGAAATGGTCACGCTGGATGACCTCTTTGCAGGGGCCGGTGGGCACGGTCTTTGGGAAAAATTTTCCGGCTTCGGTAAGCAGTGGAATCATTTTAAGTTTGTCGAGAAAACCTTGCGGGGATTTGAGATCCATGAAGACGCGGATGCGGTCGGCGAACTCGTCGAAGGAGGAAACGCCGAGAGCGAGCTTCATGCGGGATTCGGAGCCGAATTGATTGATGAGGAGTTGAGATCCGGGGTGACCTTTTATGTTTTGAAAAAGGAGGGCGGGGCCACCGGGCTTGCCAGTTTTCAATTTGCTTACGCGGTCGGTGATTTCGGCGATTTCGAGAATGGGATCGACCTCGGTTTGGATGCGTTTGAGTTCGCCGGCGCGGTCGAGCGCGGCGATCCACTGACGGAGGTCATCGAAGGGCAAGTGTGGTCTCCAGAGAACTTTTGATTATACCGAGAGCGACTGAAAGAAACGGCTGGCCGCGGATTAACACGGATCAAAACTAAGTGGCGGGTAAAACCGCCGCTCTCACACCGCAGTGCCTGAAGCCCTCATCATGGCAGCATCTAGCGCAGCGCGGAAGCGCTGCGCCACCGGAACGCAACTCCGCACTGCCAAAAGAAAGCCACACCTAACTAACAAAACAACGCCACCAAAATCACAGTTTCGAGCGGAGCATGGAAATCACGTCGTCAGAGGTGATGACTCCCACGAGTTTATTGTGCTTATCGATGACCGGAAGAGTGACAAGATTGTATTTGTCGAAAAGTTCGGCGACCTCGTTGTCGCTGGTGTTTTCTGGTGTAGACACCAGAGGCTCGGAAGTCATCGAGAGGAGCGGAGTGTCGGGTTGGGCCAGCACAAGTTTGGCGAGGGGAACGGCGCCGGCGAGGGTGCCGCGGGTATCGACCAGATAAATGGTGCCGACGGTTTCAACGCCGCCCTCAAATTCGCGCAGTACGCCTATGGCATTTTCCACGGTCGCCGTGACCGGCAGCGCGAGGAACTCGGTGGTCATGCGGCCGGCAGCGGTCTCTTCGCGGTGTTCGAGCAGTTCGACGACTTCCTGGCTGGCTTCAGGCTCCATCTCGACCAGGATTTGTTCCGTGTGATCCTGCGAGAGATCGGCGAGAAGATCGGCGGCAGCGTCGGGATCCATTTCCTCGACAATGTCGGCGGCACGCTCGGAGTCGAGAGATTCGACGATGGATCGCTGAACCTTGGGGTCCACTTCTTCCAAAGTCTCGGCGGCGACATCTTCGTCGAGTGTGCGGAAGACCGCTTCGCGCTCGTCGGGGGCGAGGTCTTCGACAATGTCGGCAATGTCGGCGGGATGGAGTTTTGCGAGACCTTCGTTGGAGATTTTCAGCTTTATGCGGCGTGCAGGATCGGTCTCGATGAGATCGACAAAACTCCACGGGATGGCGCGAAGCGGAATTCTCTGCAACAGGGCATGCAGGGCAGAGCGGGGTGCGAGGCCGCGAAGAAGGCGGCGGATCGCTCCACGGGCGCCGATGTCCACCGAGGCGACACTCAGGGAGGCATGCGGGCCTCCTACGCCGCTGATGGCATCGATCTGGAGTTCGACGTCGTTCACGCGGACGACCTTGCGGCCGTTGATGTCAATCACTTGCTGATCCAGTAGATCACGCTCGAGGAGGAATAATCCTTCGGCACCATTGGCAGCCGGCCACTCAGCTGGATTGGTGGAAGCGTGAATGTTCGCGTCAATGGTGGAGATGGCCGAGAAGGCAAGCACACGGTTGCCGGATTTAGTTTTGACGATAAGCGAGGCGATGCGTGTGCGGTCTTCCTGCGGGGCGAGCGTCACTTCGCGCACTTTCCCGGTAGCCGCGCCAGACGGGTCATAGACGGTGGCGCCGAGAAGTTCGGAAAGTGCCAGCGTGGTCATCCGGGTAGAGAATAACGGAGTTTTGCGGGGGAGGGAAAAGAATTTGTCAGGGGTGGGACAAAAATCTTTCGGGGGATACTGCTGCTTTCACCGATGTCCCGGGTACAGCGTAGCTGGTGAAATGGCAGTATTCCGACAGCAATGCAGTCGCGGGCTGTTTGGGGTGCCGCTGTGACCAAGGGTTCGTCGTGTGGCGTGTATGATTTTGCTTCCACTCAGGAGGGGAAAATGCCTCTAACATTGACCGGGCACGAGATCGCGGTGAGGTTGGCGCTGTCCGTCGTGGCGGGAGCTTTGATTGGCCTGGATCGCCGGGAGCGTGGAGGTCCGGCTGGGCTCCGCACAACGCTATTAGTGTGTTTGGCGTCCGCCGTCGCCATGATTCAGACCAACTTGTTGCTGGCCACAAAGGGAAGAACCCCGGATTCCTTCATAAGGATGGACCTGATGCGTTTGCCGTGGCGCATCTTGACGGGGGTGGGATTTATTGGCGGGGGCGCTATTCCGCGGCGCGATGGGTTCGTCCTTGGTGCTACAACCGCCGCCACATTGTGGTTTGTCACCGTCATTGGCCTTTGCTTCGGGGTGGGCAGATTGCACTTGGCATGCGGCTTTTGCGCTAGGCATGCTGGTGCTCTCTGGTCTGCGTTGGTTCGACTACCGCATGAAACAGGAACAACACCGAGTCCTATATCTGACGACGGAGCGCCATGAGCCCGGGCAGGAAACGATCCGAGCCATGGTCCAGAAGGCTGGATACGAGATCATTGGCGTCTCCTCGGTAGCCTGCAACAACCAAACCCAGACCCGCGAGCTCGAATTCAAGTTGCAATGGCGCTCGGCACCGCACAATGTGGGTGTCCGCCATTTCTGCGAGATTTATCAAGTAATCCGCACGTGGCGGCGGCTCCGTGGAAGGTCTTTCAGAAACGGAAAATGCAACTAGCTTTCGGTATTTGCGCCCCGGCAATGCTTGAACCCACGGCTTTACGCGAACCGCAGGCTATAAATTTTCCGGCAGCCTGCGAGTCTCAAATGCTCACTTGCGCACTAGCAACTCCGAGAATTGGAAAATTCGATCGATCGCGATGGCGGCAATGCCGGTTCCCATCACTGTGGCCATCTTTAGGGCTAATGTTTTGACCACAGCTTTGTCCTTGATCGTCCGCCAGACAATTGGCAGATTGACGGCGGCGCTGGCCAGGGACGTGAGCACAGTGGCGCTGCCGGCCAGTGAGGCAGTGATTTTGCCGTGCATTGCCATCGTGGCCGCAGCGGCCGTCGTGCTGGCGCTGCTTACGAGTCCGCCGAAAATGCCTGTGGTAAACATGCCGAAGCTGCCAAAGTATCTGGTGAGTAGAGTTCCGACGACCTGGATTGCGATGAACACGGTTCCAAACCAAATCACTTTACTCTGCGAGATCGGAGAGGTGAGGCTGAGAGTTCCCGGTACCGGTTCCTCAATTCTGCGGTCGCGCCAGACCCAGAGGCCGGCAACCAGGGTCATGGCGAGCAGTGGCGCCAGCGTAGCGCTCAGGGAGCGGGGCGAGAAAATAGTGGCGAGAATCAGATTTCTGGCGAACCTAGCGATAGTGGTCGACAAGCACAAGGTTGTCCTTCGAGCCACCATTCCGGTTTCCTGTAAACGAGTGCCCAGCTCGGCGATGGTAGCACTACTATTTACGAGGCCGCCGAAGATGGCGCCCAGGTAGAGGCCTCGCGTGCTGTAAATTCGACGAAATACATAATTGATAAAACCAATTCCAGCGATGGCGATAACGCTGATCCAGGCATCGCTTGGATTGAACAATTGCCAGGGATCGACATAGCGGTTGGGCAGGACGGGCTAAATCACAAAGCCGATCAGGCCGAGCAAGACGGCGCTGCGAATCTCAGAAGGCTGCAAACCACCAGCGAAGCGGCTGAGTTCGGTCTTCCAGGCGAGAAGCATGGTCATGACAATCGCGCCTGCAACGGGAGTGAATATGTGACCCAGACCGACCAGAACTCCGAGGAGGTAGTTCAACATCAAAGCGGCGGAGGTGGTGATCTCCAAGGACCGGTCGGTCAGAATGCTGCGCGTGTTCATGGACGCAATCAGCAAGAACACACCGATCAAGGCAGCGATGGCGACGTTGGGTCCGATGAGGGAAGCGAGCATGCCGAGCAGCGCGACGATGGAGAAGGTGCGAACGCCAACGTCTTTGTTCGACCATTCGCGCTCCATGCCCGCCAACATTCCGATGCCGATGGCGACAGCCATCCTCAAGGCAATGGGAGTGGCGGGGAAATGCGTGGTTTCGCTTTGCATCATTTTTGGACTCTAAAGCTTCGTGAATGTTAATACATCGAGGGGGATGATGGGATATTAAGCTTTGATTCACCGGCCATATAATCAGTTGGAGTGCGGCTTCTTTTCGACATCTTCGGGCAAACGTTACAAACCTTGTGGGGACACAAGCTGCGGTCGTTTTTAACCATGTTCGGGATTGCATGGGGAGTGTTTTCGCTGTTGCTGCTGGTAGGGCTGGGCGAGGGATTTCGCTCAGGAAATAAGAAGCAGTTCGACACGCTGGGCGAGAACGTCATGTTCATCTGGTCGGGGCGGGCTCCGGCGATGCAGGGGAGCTTTACGTCACTGCGGCAGTATTACTTGACAGATCGCGATTATCGGGACATTTTGCGCGATTGCCGCAGCGTGGGTGCGGCGGCTCCGGTAATTTCGCGAAACGATATTCGCGCAGTGAGCGATTTCTTTCAAGCCAGTGGGCAGATGCTGGGAGTGCCAGCGATGTTCAACCAGATTCGCTACCTTCCCATCAAGGAAGGACGCTGGCTGAACGAGATGGACATTGCGCAGAAGCGGGCGGTCATTGTGCTGGGAGATGAGGTGCAGCGGACCTTATTTCCGGGGCGTCCGGCGGTGGGAAGCACGATCCTGCTCAATGGCGTGCAGTTTGAGGTGATTGGAACTTTGCAGCGCATCGGGCACGGGGACAACAACACGTTTAATCTGCGGAGCTTCTTGCCATTCACCACGATGCGGGAGTATTTTCGCCCGATTAATGTGGGCGAAGCGCCGGATGTGATTTCCTTTATCAACTACCAACCGAAGACGCGAGCAGTGCACCAGGCGGCGAAACTGGAGGTGCATAAAGTGGTCGCACGCAATCACGCCTTCGATCCGAACAATCTGGATTCATTCGATGAGTGGGACACGGTACAGACGGTGGATCAGGTGGGCAAGATTTTCGATGCCATGAATACCTTTCTGGGAAGCGTTGGGCTGGTGACGCTCGGGCTGGGTGCAATCGGGATCATCAACATCATGCTGGTGGCCGTGGCGGACCGTACGCAGGAGATCGGCTTGCGCAAGGCGCTGGGGGCTACCCACGCGAGTATCATGTTTCAATTTTTTGTCGAAGGTGCTTTTCTTACATTGCTGAGCGGGACTACGGGGATTGCGGCGGCTGCGGGCGTGATGGCGGCATTATCGGGAGTATCGCTGGGTGAAGGCTTTGATCCGCCAAAGCTGGTGGCGCGGACGGCGGCATTGGCTGTGGTATCGCTGGCAGTCGCGGGAGTGGCGGCGGGATTGTATCCGGCGCGGCGGGCGGCGTTGTTGCAGCCCGTGGAGGCACTGCGGAAGGAATAGGAGCAGCTTCTAGCTGCTGGCTTATAGCCGGCCGCTCGTCGCGGCCATTAGGCATAATGCCAATACCCAGAGTTGGCAGGCAAGACTTAGTTAGGCTTCGATAGGAGCCAACCGCTAGAAGCTGAAGAATTATGCATCGAGACCTGCTTGGACAGGCGGTTGCGGCGATGAGGCATGACTTGCGCAAGACCTTGCTGACTATGGCGGGGATGGCATGGGGAATCGCAACCGTGGTTCTGTTGCTGGCGTACGGGAATGGATTTGGGACTGCGATTGAAAACATTTTTCAGAGCTTCGGAGCGACCGCGGTTGGGATATTTCCGGGACGAACCTCGCAGCAGGCGGGCGGGAATAAAGCGGGAGTGCAAATTCGGTTCACCAATGACGACATTGAGCTGATGCGAAATAATGTTCCGCTATGCAAGCATGTGGTGCGAATGTCGGAGAAGGACTCGTCCGTGCAGAATGGAAACCGGACATTCACGATGCCGGTAAATGGGCTTGATCCGGCGATCGAGGAGATCTGGAATCTGGACATGAGCGAGGGGCGTTTTATCGACGATGCTGACAATGCGCGGCACGGGCTGACAGCGGTGATCGGATCCGAGGCCAAGGACAAACTATTCTCCGGCGCACCGGCGGTGGGCGAGGACATTCGGATTGATGGAGTGGAGTTTCAGGTGATCGGAGTTGTGAAGCCGCGGATGCAGGAAGGAGACAGTGACGACAACCGGACGATCTACATTCCATATAACTCCATGAATGTGTTGAAGGATAACCATTATCTGGATGGGATCTGGATGGATTCGCAGGGACTCGATCACGACAAACTCGACCAGACCGTGCGGTCTACGCTGGCCACGGCGCATAATTTCAAGGTGGATGATAAGCGCGCCATCTCTTTGTTCGATGCGCAGAAGCAGCTCTCGCAGTTCGGCATCATTTCGCTGGCGTTGAAAGTCTTGCTGGCATTTATTGGGACGTTGACGCTGGGAATTGGCGGCGTGGGGCTCATGAACATGATGTTGGTTTCGGTGACACAGCGCACGCGGGAGATCGGAGTGGAGAAGGCGCTGGGAGCGAGACGGCGCGACATTTTGGTTCAGTTCCTGGCAGAAGCAATGGCGATTACGGCGGTGGGTGGATTGCTGGGGATTGCTCTGTCATACGTTGTTTCGATATCAGTGGGCCGGCTGACCTTGTATAGCGCCATGGCGAAGCACGCGGAGGCTGGAGACATCCGGTTGATTGTGTCGCCGATGATCCTGCTGGTGGCGACCGGGATCTTGGCGGTGGTCGGAGTGGTGAGTGGGATGGTACCGGCGATGAGAGCGGCGAAACTGGACCCGATTGAGGCCTTGCGGTACGAGTAGGACTGGAAGTCCCCTTGGCCACGCATTTGCACGGATTCACGCGAATCGCCAAACCCTTTTCCACAGAGAGATACAGCGCACACTTGGTAGATCACATTGAGCGATGACATTTTGAGTTCGACGCCGCCGAAGGCTGACGCGCGCTTGGCGTACGGGAGTGACGAGAATCAGTTTCTGGAGTTGTGGATGCCGACGAGGAAAGGTCCGCACCCGTTAGCGATTTGCATTCATGGCGGCTATTGGCGCGCCAAGTACGATTTGGAATATCTCGGCCACGCATGTGCGGCGTTGACCGCGAAGGGCCTCGCGACCGCGAATCTCGAATACCGCCGAGTGGGAAATGCAGGAGGCGGATGGCCGGGCACGTTTGCGGATATTCGGGCGGCGTACCAATGGTTGATGCAGAACGGTCAACAGTATGAGTTCGACCGGCGGCGCGTGCTGGTGCTCGGACATTCCGCCGGAGGACAGTTGGCGCTGTGTCTGGCGGCGCATGAGACTGGGCTGGCAGCGGCGATTTCTTTGGCGGGGGTAGTGGATCTGCAGCGAGCGTATGAGTTGCATTTGAGCAATGATGCGGTGGTCGAATTCTTAGGGGGGACGCCAGCGGAGGTTGCGGATCACTATCGGGAGGCGGACCCGATGAAGTTGGCGATTCACACGCAACAGTGGATTGTGCACGGTGCGGCGGACGATGTGGTTCCACCGGAGATCAGCAGGAATTATGTGAGTGCGAAGGCGAAGAGTAAAAGTAAAAAAGAAGATGCGCGGCTGGTGGAGATTGGTGGGGCCGGGCATTTTGATGTAGTCGATCCGCGATCAGGGGCTTGGGTGGAGGTGCAGAAGGCGGTGACCGATTCCCTGGGAGCAAGAAAGGCTTAAACACAGGGGCACAGAGAAGCATAGGGTAAGGCTCTGGCGCCTTGCCGGTTCAGGCGACTTTTGGTTTGTGTTTCTTGTGGGTGGATCGGGGGCTCCCGGTGGAATGCTCGGGGCTACTGCCGGGCTCGGGGAAGTCGGAGTCAGAGTCTTTCAGAATCGGGTCCTGGTCGCGATGGCCGAGTTGACCGGCGAGGCCGGCGTTTCCATCGTGATGGTGCTCTTCCTCTTCGGTCGCGCCTTTCGCCCGGTCGGGATCATTATCAGAAATCTTGGTCACGATACTTTTCCTTTTCAGAGAAATATTTTCGTCGACTTAAGCTCGACGAAGCTTATTCGCCGGAGCGTCCGCTGGAAGAAACCCCGAGCTTGCGCAAGCGCTCGCGTGCCTGCAGAGCTTCCGGAGAACGCGGGTAGCGTTGGATGACGTGGCGGAGTTCCACCACTCCGTCTTCCTGCTTGCCCAGTTCAATCAGAGAGAAACCTTTTTTCAATTGGGCGGAAGCGACTTTGCTTCCGGTAGGGAAGTTCTGCAAGACCTGGTCGTAGTTTTGTGCTGCTTGTTGATAATTGCCCTGCCGGAATTGAATCTCGCCGAGATAGAAGTAGCAGTTACCGGCGAGATCGGTGTTGGGGTAGTACTTGATGTAATCGGAAAATTCCTGGATGGCCAGGTCGTTCTTGGCGCCATTGTAATCGCGCAGTGCGTTGTTATAGAGAACGTCAGGCGGAGGCGCCTGGGCCATCGCCTGTTGCTGCGCCTGCTGCTGGGCGGTTTGTGCGGCCGTGCTTTGCTGCGACGACTGCATGTCCTCAAGTTGCTTGCTCACTTTTGCGAGACGAGCTTTCAGCTCGTCAAGCGTGTCGTTGAGAGTCTGCAACTGGCCGGAGAGTTGGTCGACGTGCGAGGAGGCATCGCCCTGCTGTTTCTGCAGAGTGAGTTGCAGGGCGCTGACGGCGGCGGCAACTTTGTTCACCGTGTCCGTATCGCGTTCCACCAGGTTGTTCATCACTCCCATGCGCTCATCGAAGCTGCGCTGCATGGCAGTCATCTGCTCCTGCAGTTGCTGGACCTGCGTTTGCAACTGGATGGTTTCCTTGTTGACGCCCCATGCGGGCATGGTGGCGAGACAGAGCATGGAGAGCAGCGCGAACAGCGTGCAGAAGGATCGTAGTTTCATAAGCAACGGTTCCCTGAAACTATTGTAGATCGGTTGAACGAGATATGGGTTGTAAAGAACTGGTCTGGAACATGAAAAGTCAGGGACGGAGGTTTCTCCGTCCCTGGCCGACAGGCAGGAATTACTTCTGGTAAACGAAGTGGCCGCGGCGATTCTGCTGCCAGCAGGCTTCGTTTTCTTCCATGCAGAACGGTTTTTCTTTGCCGTAGCTGATGGTCTTAACACGGTTGGCGCTGACTCCGGCTGCGACCAATGCGCTCTTCACCGATGTAGCACGCTGATCGCCCAACGCCAGATTGTATTCGGTGGATCCGCGGGAATCGCAGTGTCCTTCAACCGTAAAGTTGATACCGGGATGCTGGTTGAGGAATTGCGCGTCGGCCTGGATGGCGACCTGCTGATCGGGACGAAGATCAGACTTATCGTAATCGAAATAGACGTCCTTCACGGTCGAACCGAAGAGATCTTCGTCCGTGGCCGACGAGGTGGCAACCGGCGGAGGCGCCTGGGTGACGGTGAGGCGCGTAGTGGCGTCTTGCGTTCCGCCCGAGCCTTTGGCCGTCAGGTGATAGGTGGTGGAATCAGCCGGGGTGACCTGCTGCGACCCGCTGGCTTGCACCGCGCCGATGCCGTCGATGGAAACGTCAGTGGCGTTGGAAGTCTGCCAACTTAGAGTAGAGGATTGTCCCGGCTGTATGGTATCGGGACTCACAGAGATCGACGCTGTAGGCATTGGAGGCGGGGGCGGAGGCGGAGGCGGCGGTGGAGCTGCTTTCTTCTTGCAGGCGCCGAGCATCAGGATAGCGCTGAACGCAACCAAAGTTGCGACGGACTTCAAGGTTTGACGTTTCATATTAATCCCCTTCAATTTGATCCTCCTTGCGACCTCGAAAAGTCTCGAAGTCAGACGAAGTTATTTCCAGCTCCAGTTTGGTTGCGAATTACGACCCGTGAAAGTCAGCTGATGCAGCTTGGTGCCATCGGCCAGCATCATCCAGATTTCTTCCCGTCCGGAGCGACTCGATTGGAAAACGATGTGGCGTCCGTCGGGAGCCCAGGACGGAAAATCGTTACGTCCTCCGTCGTGGGTAAGCTGAACCCATTGTTTGCTGGCGATATCCATCAGATAAATGTCAGACGAGCCAGGCTCTCCGGGACCATATTTCCGGATCCAGGCGAGACTCAGAAATTGGCCATTCGGAGACCAGTTGGGCGAAACGGCATAGCCCTGGTCGGTCATGCGCTGCTGGTTGGTGCCATCGGCCTCCATGGTGTAGACCTGAGGCAATCCGGTGCTGCCACTTACGAAGGCGATTTGAGCTCCGGTTTTCCGGTTCCACACAGGCGAGACATCCGGGCCTCTGCCAGTCGTCATGGCATGAAGGTTGGCGCCCGAGGCATCACACACGTAGATTTCCGAATGACCACCGCGCGACGAAGATAAAGCGAGATGGGCAGCGTCCGGTGACCACGTAGGCGAAAGGTTGGTGCCGCCGAGATGGGGGAAGCTGACGAGCCGGTTCAGCTCGGTCGAGTACATTAGGATCTCCCATCCCGACTTGGTCAAGGAACTGAACGCGATGCGCGAACCATCGGGGGAAATCCGAGGCGAAAGCGAGATGGAAGCCTGGTGCGTGAGCTGGCGCTGGTTGGAGCCGTCGTAGTCCATCACCCAAATTTCTTTGTGGCCGGAGCGGTCGCTGACAAAATAGATTTTGCTCTCGGCGATGCCGGGAATGCCTCCGCCGAGGCGGAAGATAATTTCGTCGGCGAATTTGTGGGCGATGACGCGTGCCGCTTCTTCGCTGGGAACATCCGTGTATTGCTTGCCGATGACCAGAGGTGAGGCCGTATTCTTTATGTCGTAAAGCCAGCCCTGGACCGTGAGCTTGCCGGCAGCAACGCCGAGATTGCCGAATGCCAGCATGGCGGCGTTGGGCGGAGGAGAGCTCCAGATTCCGAAAGTGACCTCGGGTGGCTGGCCGGGCACCTGCAATGGGTAGAAACTCTTGGAGATGAGTTCGACCACGCCGGAATTGTCGAGGTCGTTCCAGAAGGTGTCGTTGAAAGTCTTGAGCAACGCGGTGTTCTGCGCGTCACCGTTGGAAGGCTTGAAGTCGGGGACAGCGAGGCGCACCTTTTCGACGCCAAGGCCGGAGCCGGTGCGGACCCAGTCCTGGGCAGACGAGAAGGAAGCGAAGAAGGGGACCAGCAGAAGGAGCGAAACCAAGCCGCGGAAAAACTTCTGGGGGAAATGACTCCCGGTTGCAGACAAGCGCGAGGCTGTCGTTAATTTTTGGTGCATCCCTTTTGAATTGCGTAGCGTACAAAAAAATGGATGAAGCGCGCGCCACAGTATCGTAGGCCGATAGGTTCGATCTAGCAAGGTGCAATTCATCATACTCACGGATATGGAACCTCAAGAATCATCAATGAACCAAGAAATTTATCGTTTGTAATCGAACCAGTACTCCACGGAAATTTTGCTGCCGTTGTAATCCGGCGGCAGAGTGCCGAAGGTATCGATACGCTGCAACGCACGCACGGCGGACGTGTCAAGCGAAGGCACGCCGCTGGATTGCTCCACTTGGACGTTGTAGGGATGGCCGTCGCGGGCGACATCAAAAGTGATGTAGACTCGCTGCGAACTGGTGATGCGGGGATCGACCTCATACTTCAACCAGTTCTCTGAAACTTTTCGCTGAATCACCTGAACGTACCAGCCATATCTGGTGCCGAAATCGCCTCCGCTGCCGGTAACACCGAAGCCGCCCTTCGCGCCGCCGGCCGCAAAGCTGCCGTAAGGGCCACTGACCGGCCCACCCTCCCCGAAAGCAACCTGATTGGTTTCTTCCTCGGGAGCAGGCTGAGGCTTGGCTTTGGTCGGGCTGGGCGGCTTCTTCGGCTTCACTTTGGAATTCTTTCCCTGAATCTCGATGGCGTCGGGCTCTGGCGCTTTCTCCTCCACCTTAGGTTCGGACTTGGTGACGCCTTTGGATTCATTGGCTAGAACGTTTTGAGTCTCCGCAGGCGTAGCGGGCAAGGGAACTGAACTCACCAGAGTCACGCCCATGGCGTCTCCCCCACCGCCAGTGCCCCACCCTTGGCCGCGAGCACCGGTGAAAAAGACCGAATAAAGCGCGATGATCGCGGTGACGGCAACGTGGAAGCCGGCCGACCAGCCGAGAGCGCGCGGCCAACTGTCGTGCTCAAAAAATATCTCAGCGTTTTGCGCCATTTTGTTCCAAAGGCTGAGTAACGATGCTGACGTTGGTGATGCCGGATTGTTTTACTGCGTCCATGACAGTGGCGAAAGCGCCGAAGGGGACGTTCTCATCGGCGCGGATAAAAATAAACTGGTTATGGGGATCGCGAATCTTCTGGCGAAGTTTGGCGGCGATCTCGTTAATGTTGATGGCGTCGTTGCCCATGAAGACGCGCTGATCTTTGTTAATGGTGATAACGGTGCGTTCCTCCGTGATTTCTTTCACGGTGCGCGTCTTGGGAACGCTGACCTCGATACCCGACTGGAGCACTGGAGCGGTCACCATAAAAATGATGAGCAGAACCAGCACGACATCGACCAGCGGAGTGATGTTGATATCAGCCAGGGCGGTTTGGGTGCGGCCGTTCGGCGAAGTAAAAGCCATCAGCGCCTCACTTCAGCGGCAGCCTGTGGCTGAATGCTCTCGAGGGCATTGAGCACTTCGAGGGAAAAGTCGTCGCCACGGGCAGCGAACACGCGAATGGAATTGCCGATCAGGTTGTAAGCGATGACGGCGGGGATGGCGGCGGCCAGTCCGGCAGCCGTGGTGATGAGAGCTTCGGAGATGCCGGGGGCGACGGCGCGCAGAGTTGCGCCGCCCGCGGTTCCGAGGCCGTGGAAGGCGTCGATGATGCCCCAGACGGTGCCAAATAGTCCGATAAACGGGGTGACGGCGGCGGTGATGGCGAGCCATGGAACGTTGCGCTCGAGGCGCGTAATCTCTTCGGAGGCGCCAATCTGCATGCCGCGCTGCACGGCGGTGAGGCTGCGCAGGGTCGCACTGGGAGTAGAAAGTTGGCGCTTGTATTCCTGGTATCCACCTTCGAAAACGCCGACTAGCGGACTGGGGCGGAACTGATCGGCAACGGTGGCGAGATCCTGAAGGCGCTGGGCTTTGCGAAAGGCCCGCAGAAAGCGGCCGCTTTGCACTCGGGCGCGCCGGAGCAGGCTCCACTTGGTCAGGATGATCGCCCAGGAGATCAGGCTGAAGACCAACAGTGTAATAAGGACAAACTTGGCGACAGGACCCGTGCTGGAAACGAGGTCGAGAATTTCGCCGCCGACGAAGAAGGCAGAGTATGGGAGCAGTTGCATCGTGGTTAGGGGATACCTTGACGCGATTATAGATGAGTCGGGCTACGAACTTCGCTAGACGTATCCTAAACATAACCCTCAGAAGTACACGGCGGAGAGCCGCTCGCTGTTTCCTTTCGGTTCGCTCCCAAGGTTTGCTCGTCGAAAGGGGCTTCGGAGACTGCATAAACGTAATTTCGCTGCTATACCTCTGAGTCGAGAGTGACATCCAAAAGAAGCACTGGTTGGAAATTTTTCCGAGGGGAACAATCGATGGCGAATTACGGAATGCTGCGAAACTATCGCTTCACGGATGCCTCAGAGGACATCCGCGGGTCCAAGTTGTACGGTCTGGATGACGAGAAATTGGGGAAGATCGACGACGTAATTTTCGATCATTCCAACGGATCGATTCGCTATGTTGTAGTCGACACAGGAGGATGGCTGACTACAAGGAAATTCATTGTTCCGGCCGAGAGACTGCGAGCATCTGCCAAGCATGATGACGACTTTACGGCAGATATGACCAAACAGCAGGTAGAAAACTTTCCGCCTTATTCGGAGACCGATCTGGAGTCAGATGAACAATGGTCGGATTATGAAGGACGCTATCGGTCCAAGTGGGAAGCGGATCCGGTGATGCATCGGGCAGAGACGGACCGGAACATCACACCGACAACGCAACAAATGCCAGGGAATTCGCCTTCGGCGAGGACGGCGGGTGCTCCGGATGCGGTTAGGGGGGGAAGTGCGGGAGGTGGAGACATCGAGGACACTGAGTTTATCGAGCCGGGATATGCCGCAGGTACCAGCACGATCGAAATCGACAGCGGCGCGGCCGGAATTGGTCCACGGTGGGACACTTTCCAGGATCGCCTCCGCGAGCGACGGAAAGAGGTGATTGGAACAGGATCCACCGAGAGACGCGACGAGAACGACTACCGGAAAGCCAGTTAGATTGAATCGAAAGTGCACGAAACAGCCACGGCTTCGGCCGTGGCTTTTGTGGTGTCGCGGGACCTATGGTTCTGCCAGTTTGGGGTAATGTAGCGATCAATTCGGGAGGTTATGAGAAGGATCCGTCAAAGCAATCAACTTCCCCACGGGATACTCTTCATGGGAAATCGGAACCTCAGGTTGGGGGTTGATGATCGTGAGCACGTCACCACTGTGAACCCCACGCACCAGCAGTCGGTCACATTCGACTCCGACGACTCGATATTTCTCATCGAAAATTGACATAAAGGGTTTCCGGAACAACTTAATACGTATCCTCCGGCAGAGCCGGAGGTATTACGATTGCGGGTCCCTCAAAGGGGCCTGATCGCAATCGGTTAAAGTCAAAATCCCAAGTTCACAAACGGAGCAGAGGCGAACGGAAGCCTGTTCCGGCTGTCTCGGCATGGGAGATCCCTCACTGGTCGTCTCGCTCCTGAACGAAGCCCACTCCCGGATTTGTCAAACTTCTGCTGCCCCCCCGGCAGAGCCGGGGGGCCTCCCCGCGAATTAGATGCTTCGCGGGCAGTGGGAGATGCTGACAAACGGAATGCTTGACGATTCGAACGTTCCATTTTGGTTTTGCCAACGGGCAATCTTCTCAAAGGAGAGTGCTTATGCCTGACGCCCTTCAACTTCGTTCTCCGCGCCGCGAAAGAGCAGCCGTAGCGCTCTGATGACAAAACGAGCCAACACAAGAACAATGAGCACTAGAACTAAGACTATGGATGCGGCGGCATAAGGATGACGCGTCGCGAGCCAAGTCAGGCCGACGGCCAGAACGTCTTCTCCTAAACTTAGCGTGATGTTGGAGAAAGGTTCCGGAGATGGGGTCACGGTTGCCCGGAGAGCGGTCTTGCCCCCATGCGCAGCCAGGGCGATGGCAGCTCCGAGAAGAGCAGCAAGAAGCTGTTGAGCCGGACCGAGTTGTCTCGTGGCTCCATAAGCAAGCAAGGCGGCAACTGGCACGCGGACGAAGGTGTGAAGAGCGCTCCATATTAGATCGAAGCCTGGGATTTTATCCGCAAAAAATTCGATCACGAACAGAACTGCACTAGAGGCGATAACCGGCCAGTTTTCTAGCAACTGCAATGCAGGGGGAAGTGGCAAGTGCCCGAGGCGGGCCAACAAGCCCAACGCGGCCACCGTTGCATAGACATTCAGACCGGCGGCAAAGGCAATGGCCGCCAGCACCGCAAACAGCTCAGGGAGCGGGATGTGCATCCAGTTGAGCACACAAAATAAAGGGGCCGCCGCCAGCGACCCTCAGAAAATTTCTTAGGTTTTATATTACAGTGTGGACTCAATCTCGAAACCCCAGGCTTCCAGTAGAGGCTCGGGAATGTACTTCGAATTCTTGTTACGGCGCGCCCACTCGCGCAAGCGAGTAGAGCGCAAGTATTGATCCGGAGTGAGTTTATACTCACGCACGACCTGTTCAAACTCCGTGATTGTGGGGACTACCGGCCCAATCGGTTCTGGCTTGCCCCAGTTTGGATTACCGCGTCGTTTCGCCATTGAACAATAGCCTTTCGTACGAATGAGGGATTGAATTAAGACAAAATTTCTCTAACTATATGATTCCCCGAAGGCTCAGGGGATTCAAGGAAACGAAACCGTGCGCTCGAATGTTCCGGCAAAGCCAGAATCCAAAAGGCCAAAGCTGGTCGGAGAAGTCAGTATATTAAGGCAATACTCCACGATAGTCAACTGGCATTTGCGCAGCATTGCCTCTAATGAATCCCTGCTAAGTCTCTCACTATAGGCATCTTCGGGCTCCTCGTTAGACCGTGAATCTCAGTTCTGGAGTCCGCAAACGGGTGCCATTTGACCCCAGAAGACCGGGTTACAAGCGTAACTTGCGACGCGTGTGGGGCGTTGCTCGACGCTTGAGGCTGGCTTACAGTGGAGAGAGTCTGGAGTTTTGTCTCGGCAGATTTAAGAGCAATCTATGAGATTGAAGTCGCTGCTGCTGTGTTCGGACGACAAAATCGTGCGCGTATTGCGCCGCACACTGGGCGACCTCAATATTGAGGTCGAACATTGCACGAACGCGGAAGTTGCTTTGAGTCATTTGACCCGGGACCGCTTTGAAGCGATCATCGTGGACTGTGCCGGACCAGGCGCCGCCGACGTGTTCCGAGGGGCTAGGAGCGCGCCTAGCAACAAGCGAGCCGTGGCAGTTGCAATTCTGGATCCGGCTACGGGATTGCGTTCAGGTTTCGAAATTGGCGCTCATTTCATTTTGTACAAGCCAGTCTCAGCGGAGCGCGCCAAGTCAAGTTTTCGTGCGGCGCGAGCATTAATGAAGAGGGAACGCCGGCGCAATTCCCGGATCCCGGTAAGCTTTCCAGTGGAAATGGGAAGCATTGATTCGTTGGCCCGTCTCAAGGTGAATACGATCGATGTTGGCGAAGGCGGGTTAGCCATTAGCCTGCCCCGTCGCAGCAAGCTCCATGGCCGATGGAACTTGTCGTTCACCCTTCCAGGATCTCCCACTCGGATTGAGGTAGCCGCGGAGTTTGCCTGGGAAGGGAGCGAAACTCAGGTGGGACTTCGCTTTCTAAATCCGTCCCCGGAAGTTTCGCGCCATATGCGAGAGTGGATTATCCGCAATGCTCCGGAATCAGAGAAAGACGATCCACCAGTCAGTTGCCAGCTTACGGACCTAAGCTTGGGAGGCTGTTACCTCTCGATCACTTCTCCATTCCCGGTTTCTACGCGGGTAACTCTCTCGATGCGCGCTGCGGGAGTGGAAGTGCGATCCGAAGGGGTGGTTCGGGTAATGCATCCTGACAAGGGCATGGGCGTGGAATTCACCCAATCCACTGTAGAGCACCGCGCGCTGCTGGAAAAATTCCTTCACCAACTGACTGACAGTCCAGATACATTGCCCGAACTGCTCGTTGAGCCTGAAGGTCTGGAAAACGCGACCATGCAAAATTCGACAGTACCTTCCGATACGGCCGAAGTAGACCCGTTGCTTGAGCTATTCCGCAACCACGCCGCGCTCGCGGCCGAGCCATTCGTGGAGTTGCTGCGCAAGCAGCGTGGCCTCGCTGCCGCCATGTGATGAGAAAGCCGCTCATTCAGCGCCTTCCCACGTTACTGCGGCAGCGGAGTACCTTCCGCCGCTCCGCCCTTTACCAAGTCGGTCTTCAGCAGCGATTTCTGGTTTGCCACCAAGTCGATATCGGTTTCGAAGATTTGATAGCCGGGCAGTAGGATTTTGATCTTCCGTTTTCCAGGCGTCACAAGAAGAGCTTTCCCCAATCCCTCGAACTCAGCTACATGCCCTACAAATACGCCGTCGACAAACACGGCGGCGCGATTGGGATTTACCTCCAGTTTGATCTCGGAGGTGACACGAGGTAGTTGAATCCTGGTATCTTTTCCCATCCTTACGTTGATGGTTTGTGTTTCTCCGCCTCGAACCGTGACTTTCTGCACGAAGTCCACATACCCGCCCTGGCGCACGGTAATTTCGTGCTCGCCCGGAAGTAGCAGAATTTTCTTGGACCCCTTGAGTTCGCGCAAATAGCCCACGTACTGCCCGTCGATCCAAACGCCCGAGGTGCGCTCCACCTTCGTAGCGCCGACGAGATCAACTTTGCCCAGCACCTCGTTATTTCCCGCATGCAAGGCGGGAATCAGAAGCGTGAAAAGGGCTAGAATTAACAGGCGGGTTACGGTCTGGCTGCGAAAGGACATGGCATCTCCTAAAAACTACTCCTGCCAAGGAGGGATGCCAAAAGAATACCAAGTTCTGGCCGATTAAAACAAAACTTTGAAAGATTTTTAGTGCCGGAGTCCAAAGACCAGCATCACTCGGAGAGTTTTGGGCGGACGGCGGGTTGCGGCATCGCGGCTGGTTCTGAGAAGTACAACGTCGCAATCCAGCATGCAGAGGAAGGGAATTTCCCGAAAAGTGCATGTTAGAAGGTCATCCTACGAGGCGGGCATCGTCGCCTTGACCGGTGTCGATGCAGCGATCTGTTTCAGTGGCTTGGAGGCATCTCACGCGTGAACGGTGGGATGAGCAATCTGCTTGTCCCCCCGCCCAGCAGCGACGTGATTTGACAGTCAGCTGGCCGCCGGTCCACTTGGGAAAACATCGAAAGCGAACGTTTGACCACCCAATGCAGACCGCGTATACCCCGCTTATCGTTCCCGAATGAACCTACGCCCAGCCAACAAATCTCATTAGAAAGGTGAAGTAGGACCTGGGCGTTGTGGTTTGGTTCATAAATTTGCCAGTGCGTGAACATTCCATTACTCACCGGGATCGATGGTGAGGCGGGCTAGTTCTTTGTTAGAGATGCTAACTCGCCAAGGGCTTCGCCCTTGATATCCCACGATCCTGTTGCTTTTCCTGAGTAATGCCGTAGAAGCGTTCATGGCAGTAATCTTCTGGGTATTCCACTACACAGGAGATCGCCATGAACGCTTTCTACGAGCGCCACAAGAGTAGCATCAAGTTCGGATATCGATGTTTCGATCGGCTCCTACTGAACGGACTGATTCAACCCTTCCAACAACCCGAACGGGTACTCGGATTCTTCAACAGCTATCGAGATGGAAAACGGGTGACCCGTCGGACCCTCACCGAGATCGCCGAGGCGCTTCGGATGCGCCAGGAGGGCATCGCCTTTCGGCAATGCAAGAACGCCTTCTTGCAATGCTCCGACCCCGAACGATTGCAATAACTCGCCGACTCTCTGACCGCCCAAGATCGATTGCGCTGCGGGCAGAAGTGGCTGACCGCGAGAATTCTTTGTACGACTTGGGGAGTAAAGTGCCGGAATGTGTCGATCTGAGAACTGAGATCTGCCTTACAATCTTTTTGTGCCCGTCCTGCGGAATCTTCGCGTCACTCTCGAGATGATCAAGTGGGAGCACTCCGTCTTCGCTCTGCCCTTCGCTCTTTGTGGCGCAATGCTCGCTGCCTCCGGGCTTCCTACTGCACACCAGCTGTTCTGGATCGTAATCGCCATGTTCGCCGCGCGCTCTGCCGCGATGGCCTTCAACCGGCTCGCCGACGCCAGCATCGACGCGGCCAATCCTCGCACCAGCACTCGCGCGCTCCCCGCTGGACAACTCTCCTCCACATTCGTCGCCAGTTTTGTCGTCGTCTCTTCCGTCATCTTTATCCTGGCGGCTTCGCAACTAAATCCCCTCACCCTCTGGCTCTCACCGGTGGCGCTGGCCGTCCTGCTGCTCTACTCCTACACCAAACGATTTACGCCCTTCTCGCATCTAGTCCTCGGCTTCGCTCTCGGGATGGCTCCTTCCGCCGCCTGGATTGCTGTCCGCGGATCCCTCGATCCTCGTATTTTGCTGCTCACCGCGGCCGTTACGTTCTGGGTTGCCGGCTTCGATATTCTCTACGCCTGCCAGGATTTCCAATTCGATTGCGACGCCGGACTGCACTCCATCCCTCGCCACATCGGTATCGGCCCCGCTCTTTGGATCGCGCGCGCCTTCCATCTCGTTATGCTGATGCTTCTCGTCGCCCTGCTTCCAGCTTTCGCTCTCGGCAAACTCGCGGCTGCCGGCGTCGTCGCCGTGATGCTCCTCCTGATTTACGAACATTCGCTTGTAAAGCCTGATGATCTCGCCAAACTCAATGCTGCATTCTTCACCACGAATGGGATTATTTCCGTGGTCTTCGCGCTCTTCGTAGCCGCCGACCTCCTCTTGCGGAAGTGATCTGAGTCTTGTAAAGAGAGCCACCCAGTCTTCCGCCGTGCGCATTGCGGTGTATTTCCCAAACAAAATGGGCCGGTTTATCCTTGCGGAATCCGCACCTCCTTATTTCGAAATCCTGCATCTTGCAACTGGTAGCATAAAGATTCTTCTGCTCAACAGTGTGCACTGGTTGCCATGTCGCCATTCTTCTCCTCGCTCTCCCGCTCCTTGCGCAGAGTAACAACGGGGAACTCCGCCTTAGCATCGCCGGCCCAGATGCTCAGCCGATCAAGGCTTCCATAGATCTGTCCAGCGATGCTATCCAGTTTCACCGCTCGATCTACGCCAACGATGCCGGTGTAGCGGTCCTCCGGAATCTGCCCTTTGGGCTCTATCACCTTAGGGTTCAGCAAGAAGGCTTTGCTCCCTTCGATGGCTCCATCGAAATTCGCTCCGCCCTACCTACCGAGTACGACGTTACCCTCAGGATTGTCGCCCTGAGCACCGCTGTTCAGGTCACCGCACAAAGCACGCTTCTCGATCCCGAGCGCGCTGGTGCCTACAACCACATTGATCAGCAAGAGATCGCTGATCGTCCCACTTCACTTCCCGGACGCTCATTGGTCGACCTCGTTAACTCTCAGCCCGGTTGGCTCTACGAAGGCAATGCCGTACTCCATCCCCGCGGCTCCGAATATCAAACGCAGTTCGTCGTCGACGGCATCCCTCTTACCGACAACCGCTCTCCCGGTTCGGGTCCAGAAATCGAAGCGGATGATGTTGACTCTCTCACCATCTACACCGCTGGTATTCCTGCCGAATACGGCCGCAAAATGGGCGGCGTCGTCGAGGTTAATACCTTGCACGACTCGCAACCTGGTCTTCACGGTCAGGCAGTGCTCTCCGGCGGTAGCTTCGATACCGCGGGTGCCTTCGCCGGCGTGCAAGACACGTGGGGACACAACACGATCGGCGCCAGCGCCTCCGGCAATGTGACCGCGCACTATCTCAATCCCGTGGTCCCCGAGAATTACACCAATCGCGGGACCACCGGCGACTTCTCTTTCAGCTATGAACGGGACCTGACGCCGAAAGATCGCCTTAGTCTTGACGTCCGTCACGAAGTCTCGCGCTATGAGATTCCCAATGAGCAGCCGCAGCAATTCCCAGATCTCAGAACCCCGGCTAGCGGGTCTCCTCAACTTCAGACCGCCGATAACCTTGAAACCATGGGGATTGCCTCCTACCAGCACGTTTTTTCTTCGAACATTCTGGCGAACGTTCGAGGAATGGTGCGCGACAACTCCGCCGACCTCGACTCAAACCAAGGTTCCTGGCCCATCGCCGCATTTCTCCACAATAATTTCAGGGAGGGATACTTCAACGGCACTATCGCAATTCATCTCCGCCATCACGAGTGGAAAGCTGGTATCGAGTCCGACAATCTCTTTCTTCACGAAAACTTCAGCGACATCATTACCGCCAATCCCGCCGATCCCCTGTATCCATTCGATCCTGGAACTGCCGCATCGTTCGCCTTCAAGGGGAGTCGCCGCGATCTCGAACAATCCGGCTTCGTGCAGGACTTGATCCACCTGGGCAAATGGACCGTGAGCGCTGGCCTTCGCTGGGATCACTATCAACTGGTTGTGAACCAGAACGCGGTGAGCCCTCGCCTTTCCGTCGCGCATTATTATCCATCGATCAACCTGATTGTCCACGCCTCTTACGATCGTGTCTTTCAAAGTCCGGCTTCTGAAAATATCCTCCTGGCGAGTTCTCCGGATGTCGCGTCGCTAAACTCCAACGTGCTGCGCTTGCCGGTCGAACCCTCCCACGGGAATTATTTCGAGTTGGGCGCCACAAAAAGCCTTCTCGGCCAATTTCGCTTCGACGCCAATTATTTCCGTCGCGATGTGAATAACTACGCCGACGACGACCAAATTCTCAACACCGCCGTCAGCTTTCCCATCGCGTTTCGCAAGGCGATTATCTATGGCGCGGAAGGGAAGCTTGAACTCCCGCACTGGGCCCGCTTCTCCGGCTTTTTGAGTTATTCCTACACGGTTGGCAACGCCTGGTTTCCTGTAGCTGGAGGTCTTTTCGTCGGCTCCGATGCCGTCAATGCAACCACTCAACTCACCGGGCATTTTCCAGATTCGCAAGATCAGCGCAACACGCTTCGGGTGCGCCTGCGATACCAGGCAACTTCTCGACTATGGGTGGGAACCGGCGCGGAATGCGGCAGTGGCCTACCGTTCGAATTTACCGGAACCTACAATCAAGCTGTCGCGGAATATGGCCAACAAGTCGTCGACCGAATCAACTTTGCCGATGGACGCACGAAGCCAGTGTTTTCCTTTGACACCTCGGCCGGCCTCGAACTCTACAAAAAGGAGAAGCGCTCGCTCGGCCTTCAAGCCGACGTCGAGAACTTGAACAACCGTCTGAACGTCATCGACTTCGGCGGCCTCTTCTCAGGCAACGCCATCGGCCCTCCCCGCAGCCACTATTTCCGCTTAGCCGCTACGTTCTAGAGTCGGCAACGCCCGTCTGGGGATAGCCGCCTTCGGCTGTCCGCCGGGCGGAGCCCGGCTTATCCCGCTCTCTTGAAATACTGCACTGCTCGCTCATGCTTCTTCGCCGCGGCCTGCGAGGAAAAGGTCCCCAGATTCTTGCGCTTCCCAGTCTTCGCATCTTTCTTGCGCGAATACAAACGATACTCGCCGGATTGTAGTTTACGAATCATACAAAAAAGATGCGCTTCTGCGTGCGCAGGTTGGATCGGGATAGGGGGGCGATCGCTCGTCCTCCCCTCCCACAACACCGTACATGCGGGTCCGCATACGGCGGTTCGGCGGATTAAGTTAAGACGGCACGACCATAGGAGGAAGCCCGAGCATGGCGAAGTAGGCGTTGGGTAAGGCAATGGACAGAGCGGGCGAGTTCGCGATCCGCGACGGGCCGTGAGGGCTACCGGTGGTTTGTGCCGCCAGATCTTTACCCACGCTCCGTTTTCGAAGCTCGCGAAACCGCGTTCGTCCACGCTTCCATTGCTTCCAAACCACCGATCGAAGTCGGCGGCGTAGCCACGCTTCAAGACGTTGCAGCACCGAGGGCGTTTGACAATCGCCGAAGTACCCGAGCATCCTCGCAGGTAGGTCGTAATCGCCTTGACCATCTGCTGTCGGCTGATGCCGCGGGTTCGACGTGTCTGTTCCCGAATTCTCTCCTTAAAGCGAGCGCTGGCCTTAGGGGCGATCCGCCGCCTCGGTTCTCGTTCGTCGGTGACGCTGAATCCGATAAACTTTCGTTGCCCGGTCGGGCCACGGCGCTCTGCGCTTGGTTCACCTTCAGCTTGAGGCGGTGCGTGATGAAGCGCGTGATGCTCTCCATCACTCGTCGTCCGGCTCGTTCGCTGTCGACACAGATGTTGTTATCGTCGGCATAACGCACGAAGCAATGGCCGCGTTCTAACTCCCGGTCCAGTTCATCCAGCACCAGATTGGAAAAGTAGTGGTGAGAGCACTCCCCTTACACAAAAAGTAATTTGGGCTGGCTGTCTGGCTTGGCGGTAGAGAACCGCCTTGCGATGGACCCGGCACGACTGGAATGCTATGGCGAATGGTGAGGGTGTCGTCTCCGATCAGGATGTCTTTCACTACGAGCCGTATGATGCGCTGGCGTTCGATGATACTCAGCGTATCAGCAGCACCCTGTAACCGCGCGACGAACGCGGTGAGGGTCTCCACCAAGCGAAGGAGGGCGGCTTGATCGTTGGCCTGGTCCGCAATGGCTTGCAAGTCAGCGCGGAGCACCTGTTCGCGCTGGCGAAACCTAACTCCCCGCTACCATCTCCTTGGGAGCTCCACCATCCACGTCGGCCTGATTGAAAACAACATTCGCTCCCATGTGTGCTGGCCGGGCGGCCAGCATTTGCTCCTTGCGGTAGACCAGATTGCTGGCGTTAAACGTCGCCAGCTCAAAGCCGTGCCCGTGCGTGATCGCGTCGGTAGGACACGCCTCTACGCAGTACCCACAAAAGATACATCGGTTGTAATCGATGTTGTAAACCTTGGCATAGCGTTCAGCGCCACTTACGCGGAGTTCGGCGGTGTTGTCGGCAGCCTCGATGTAGATGCAATTCGAGGGACAATTGGCGGCACACAGAAAGCAAGCCACGCATTTTTCCAATCCGTTTTCGTCGCGCTGCAGCACATGAGCGCCGCGAAAACGGCCTTCGATGCGAGCTCCTCGAAGCGGACCCTTGCCGTCGGGATAATTTTCTACCGTCGTCGGCTGGAACATCTCCATAAAGGTGATGCTCATCCCCTTGGCGATGGCGGCGATGTTTTTCAGAACCGGCACAGTTTCTAGTATACCGAAAGCATGGTGCTTGGGGCGCTCGATGACAGCAGTAATGCAGGAAACAAGTATAGGAGCAGCGCCGCGGCCAGGGTAAAAACTGGATCGTCTAGGATCGCTCCACTCAAGAAGGCCAACGCGAGGCTATTCGTTTACTGGAATAAGACCTTGTTGTTTATATCCTGTTCAGCCTGTGCCAAATTCTCCGGCCGGCCGAGGTCCCGCCAGTAGTATTCGTCCGCGCGGAACAAGATAATTTTCTCGCCCTTCGCCGCAACACGCAGATAGCAGGCAACGATGGAGAACGTGCCCTGTTCGTTCATCAGCGGAAAGATACGCGGCGAGATGACGTGCACGCCAGAAAACGCCCATGCATGCACTTGCTGCTGTTCGGGTCGGACGAGCTCAAGTGGCCCATCGTGTCCCGTCCGTCGTCCACATAGCCGATGCTGCTCATCGAAGAGAAGGTAGCGATTAGTCTCACGCTGCTGCACTGCCAGCGTCGCCAGAGCCTGCCGTTCATTATGAAACTCCAACATGCGTCCGAGGTCAACGGTGCTGATGACGTCGACATTGTGCAGAATGAAGGGCTCGTCTCGTTCTCTTGATTCTTCGGCCAAAAACCAGGCAGCCTTCTTCAAGCCGCCGCCGGTATCGAGCAGGACTTCCTCGCGCGAAACTGCAATGCGCATCTCGAAGTTATTGTTCGCTTTCAGATAGTCGACGATCATGTCGGCGAAGTGATGCACATTCACAATCACGTCTTGAATGCCAAACGAGCGCAAGCGGGAAAGCGTGATCTCCAAAAGCGTGCGCCCGCCCACTTCCACTAGTGCCTTCGGACGATCATTCGTAAGCGGCCGCAAGCGCGTACCCAGTCCAGCTGCCAGGATCATCGCCTTCATTGCGCTCGATTCTCCAACTCGCGATGCCGCAGCACTACCTCCACCCCGTTTCGTCCGCGCAACCGCTTCGCTAGTTGCTCCGCCAGAAAAACGGAGCGATGTTGGCCGCCGGTGCAGCCGAAAGACACCATCAAGCTCTTGAATCCTCTTCGCTGATACTCGTTCACGCTGGCATCCACCAGCGACAGCACACTTGCCAGAAACTGGTGTACGTCCTCCTGCTGATTCAGATATTCGATCACCGGGGCGTCTTTGCCCGTGAGCGTTTTGAATCGCTCTTCCCGGCCAGGATTGGGCAAGCCACGGCCATCGAAAACGAACCCGCCACCATGTCCGCTGTCGTCCTTCGGCATGCCCCGATGGAATGAAAAACTTAGAATCCGAACTGTCAGGTTATCCGCCTCGGAGGCGAGTCCCTGCAGTTTCTCCGAGGCCAGCATGCTGTTGAATGCTTCCATCAACGTCGGCAGCGCGATCGGCAGCTTAACGTTGTGCAGCAGCCAGCGCACGTTTTTCAGCGCGTACGGCACGCTCTGCAGGAAATGCGCCTTGCGCTCATAAAATCCGCGAAACCCGTAAGCGCCCAGAGCTTGAAGAATGCGAACGTAAACGTACGCGTAGAAGTAATGCAAAAATTCTTCGCGGTCGATCTTCACAAAATGGCCGAGTCTTTCGATATAAAGATCGAGCAATTGCGGGCGCAACTGCGGCGGCAGATCGGCCTTGGCATCGTAGAGTAGGGAAGCGATGTCATATTGCAACGCACCTTTGCGCCCCCCCTGATAATCCAAGAAAAACGGCTCACCGTTCTGCAGCATGACGTTGCGCGACTGAAAATCCCGATACATAAAATAATCGTGATCCGCGCTCAAGAGAAAATTGGTCAAACTGTCGAAGTCGTCTTCCAGCGCTTGTTCGTTGAAGGGGATCCCGGCCAGCCGCAGAAAGTAATATTTGAAATAATTCAGATCCCACGCAATGGACTGCCGGTCAAAACTTCCACGCGGGTAACAAACGCTGTAGTTTAAATCGCGCCCAGCCTCCACTTGAAAACGGGGCAACACAGCCACCACCTTGCGATACGCTTCCACCGCCGCCGGCGCAATCTTCTCCCCCTCGCGATTCTTCGATAGAAACTCAAACAGAGTCGTATCCCCGAAGTCTTCTTCGAGATAAGCGCCTCGATCGAGATCTTCCGCGTAAATCTCAGGCACCGGCAACCCGTGCTCGCGAAAGTGCCTGGAGAATGTGAGGAATGAGATGTTTTCTTCACGCACTCCATATAGAATGCCGATCGCGCTGACCGGGCCGTTGGCCAGGCGGATAATCTTTCGCCCCGACCCGCCCAGTTCCCCCTGCAACGCCTGTATCTGCGTCGCCGGAGTCCGAAATCGCCGCTCAAATAGCTCCTGGAGAACGTCCATAAATTGATTTGTGCTGCACGTGCAAACACCCAAGATAACATCCAACCTAAACTTGCAGCGCTTGAGTTTTACTCGTGCACCCCTGTGATCCCTGTGGTTAGGAGCTTGATGTTCTCGCTTACCGACCTAATAACGCTCGGCCGGGCCTTCTCAAGTAAAATTACACCTCCGATGACCGACCGTCTCTACTATCACGATTCCACTCTTTACGGCTTCGATGCCGAAGTCCGAGCAATCATCGAAACCCCGCGGCCCGCACTCATTCTGGACCGCACGGCGTTCTACCCAACGAGCGGCGGCCAGATCCACGACACCGGCTGGATCGCATCCGAGAATTCTGACGTCAAGTTCCGCGTCACCGAAGTCGCCGACTTTGAGGACGGCAAGGTCATCCACTATCTCGAAGCTCCCGCAAAAGATCTTCAGCCCCGAAGCCGCATCCACGGCGAGGTTGACGCCGCCCGCCGCCGCGATCACATGCAGCAACACTCCGCCCAGCATGTACTCTCCGCCGCCTTCGTCCGCCTGTTCAAGATGCCAACCGTCTCCTTCCACATGGCCGACGATTACTGCTCCATCGATCTCGACACGCCCTCGCTTACTGCAGATCAGATCGAAGCCGCCGAACGCCTCGCCAATGAAATCGTTCTGGAGAACCGTCCAGTCGACATCCGCTTCGTCACACTCGACGAAGCGGGAAAGCTGGGCCTACGCAAACTTCCCCCTGCCGAGCGCGGCCAGCTTCGCCTCATCGACATTCGCGACCTTGACCTCTGTGCCTGTGGAGGCACCCACGTCGCTCAGACCGGCCAGATTGGCGGCGTTCTACTGCGCAAGTCCGAAAAAGTGCGTCTGGGATACCGCGTCGAATTCGTTGCCGGGCAGCGTGCCGCCGCCACCGCCCGCCGCGATTTTTTCACGCTCACGGAAACCGCGGCGCTGTTTTCTTCGCACATCTACGACATTCCGCGGCAAGCCCGCAAGGCTCTGGAGGAAATCAAAGCGCTGCGCAAGCAACGCGAGCAATCGCTGGAGGAACTCGCCGCCGCGCAAGCCGCGACGTTGCTCGCCGAGACTCCTGAAACCAACGGCCGCAAAATAATCGTGCGCACTTTTTCCGACCGCGACCTCGCTTACGTCAAGCTTCTCGCCCAGAAACTCACGCGCCAATCTCCCGCTGCCGTCGCCCTACTCGCCATCGAATCGTCGCAGCCCGCGCTCGTCTTTGCCCAATCCGTCGGTCAGCCCCACGACATGGCGGCCCTGCTGAAACAAATCATGAGCCCGCTAGGCGGACGCGGCGGCGGCACCAGAGATCTTGCCCAGGGCGGCTTGCCCCAATCTTCAGGACTAACCGACGCCCTTAATCTCGCAGCAAAAGCGCTCACGTTAATGTAGCTCGCGCCCGATGCACGATTCGGAACAAAAAAAGCCCCGCTCTCGCGAGCAGGGCCTTTGATCGAAGCCAGCTAGAAGTTAGCGGCTGTTCTTAGTACATGCCTTCCATGCCGCCACCGCCGTGTCCGCCCGGCATGGGAGCTTCCTTCTTTTCCGGAATCTCCGCGACCAGGGCTTCGGTGGTCAGCATCAACGCCGCAATCGATCCAGCATTGGTCAGCGCAGTGCGCACGACCTTCGTCGGATCGAGCACGCCTGCCTTGACCAGGTCCTCATACTCGTCGTTCAAGGCATTGAAGCCGTAGTTGGCGTCCTTGGAG
Organism: Candidatus Sulfotelmatobacter sp.; assembly: GCA_049515395.1. Lineage (GTDB taxonomy): Bacteria > Acidobacteriota > Terriglobia > Terriglobales > Acidobacteriaceae > Sulfotelmatobacter. Next base: position 69,447 of record JBEKUD010000015.1, read on the forward strand.
TCGAGCACCTTGCCGAGCACGACCGCGCCTTCTTGGCCGGCGTTTTCGACGATCTGGCGCAGCGGCTCCTGCAGGGCGCGCTTCACGATGTTGATCCCGATCTGTTCATCCGGATCTTCCACCTTCAGCTTGTCGAGCGCCGCGCCGCAACGGGCCAGTGCCACTCCGCCGCCCGGGACAATTCCTTCTTCCACGGCTGCGCGGGTTGCATGCATGGCGTCTTCGACGCGGGCTTTCTTTTCCTTCATTTCGGTTTCGGTTGCGGCGCCGACTTTGATTACGGCTACGCCACCGACCAGCTTGGCCAACCGCTCCTGCAGCTTCTCGCGGTCATAGTCGCTGGTGGTTTTGTCAATCTGGCTGCGAATTTCCTTCACACGGCCTTCGATGTCACCGTGCTTGCCCTTGCCTTCGACCAAGGTCGTGTTGTCCTTGTCGATGGTGATCTTCTTGGCCTGACCGAGATCGCCAATCTGCACGTTCTCCAGCTTGATGCCCAAGTCTTCCGTGATGGCCTTGCCGCCGGTGAGGATCGCGATATCCTGCAGCATCGCCTTGCGACGATCGCCGAAGCCGGGGGCCTTAACGGCCGCGACTTGCAGCGTGCCACGCAGCTTGTTGACGACGAGCGTAGCGAGCGCTTCGCCTTCAACATCTTCTGCGATGATGAGCAACGGCTTGCCGCTCTTCGCAATCTGCTCGAGCAGCGGAAGCAGATCCTTCATCGAGCTGATCTTCTTCTCATTGATCAGGATGTAAGCATTCTCAAGCGCAACTTCCATGCGCTCCGGGTCGGTAACGAAGTAAGGAGATAGATAGCCGCGGTCGAACTGCATTCCCTCGACCACTTCCAACTGCGTCTCCAACGTCTTCGACTCTTCTACGGTGATAACACCGTCCTTGCCGACCTTCTTCATAGCTTCGGCAATGATGTGTCCAATGGTCTCATCGTTGTTCGCCGAAATGGTGCCGACCTGCGCGATCATTTCGCCGGAGACGGGCTTGGAGAATTTGTCGAGTTCGCCCTTGGCGCGTTCGCCGGTTTTCTTGTCGAAGGCACCGCAGACGACCGAGACAGCCTTCTCGATGCCGCGCTTCATCGCCATCGGATTCGCGCCAGCAGCAACGGTCTTCACGCCTTCGCGATAAATCGCCTGCGCGAGAACGGTCGCGGTAGTGGTTCCATCGCCGGCTACGTCAGAAGTCTTGCTGGCAACTTCGCGAACCATCTGGGCGCCCATGTTCTCGAGGCCGTCCTTCAGTTCGATTTCTTTTGCAACGGTCACGCCGTCTTTGGTGATGGTCGGCGAACCGAATTTCTTTTCGATGACAACGTTGCGACCCTTGGGGCCGAGTGTGACTTTTACAGCGTCGGCCAGAAGATTGACGCCGCGCAGGATTGCCTGGCGGGACTCTTCTCCATGTACGATTTGTTTTGCCATTTTTTTTCTCCTAATGAATTTCAAGAATTTCGTTTGTTCATCCTGAACAACGCGTTTCGTGCGTCGCGAAGGACCTGAGGAAGCGACCGCGCGTCAGCCCGCGAAGCGGGGTGACAATAAAGCGCGACGCGACCTTCCCCTATCGCTTCGAGCCAGCGAGTTCCTTCTTGGCCGGCGCTGCGGCGCCGGTGAGAATGCCGAGCACCTCGTCTTCTTTCATGATGATGAAGTCTTCACCATCGATTTTGATCTCGGTGCCGGAGTATTTGCCAAACAGGATGCGGTCGTCCTCATGAACTGCTAGAGGGAACGTTTTGCCTTCATCGTTGGTGCGGCCTTTGCCGGTAGAAACCACGATGCCCTCTTGCGGTTTGTCTTTTGCGCTGTCGGGAATGATGATTCCGCCTCGAGTGGTGGAAGCTTCCTCCACGCGACGTACCAAGATGCGATCATGCAGTGGGCTGAATTTCGCCATGGTTGCAACTCCTTTCAAAAGTTGTGTAGAAGGGTTGATCTTACGTAAACCTATGAATTAGTTGGGATTTCGGAGGACTATTAGCAGTCTCACCTACTGAGTGCTAATTCTACGGACTTGAGTGGAGATTTGTCAAGGGGCCGGGCTCGCAGGGTTTGGCACAACCTTAATCGGCCGCAAACCGAACGAAGCTGGGGAAAAAGGGCAAAGGACCAATTTGAAAGTCAAAACCGACGGCCAGTCGTCTCTGTCCCACACGGATCGTGCACAAAAAATGCGGTGGTTCCAGCAATCTGGGGTAAGATTGAAACTATGCCATACATCTTGGAACATCTCTCCAGTCTTCGTCAGGAAATCACGGATTTACGGAACATGAACGCTCAGAGGTCCAGCAAGAGCGCGGACAGCCAGATTGACCAGTCAGCGGTGGAGATGCGCGCCAACCGCTTGGCTGAGATCAAGAAGGAATTGTCGCAGATGCTGAACCGGCCGGAGGATCCCGCGGTGTGGTGGGAAAAGGGCGGACGGCGGAATCGCGTGGCTTAGCGGGAATTTTTTTGGGCGTGCAGGCGCGGCTTAAGAGCCGTGCTTTTTTATTTCACCGAACTGGTTACGCGCAGCTCGAAACCACCCCCAGAGTCCGAAAAAACCAAACTCAATGGCAAGCGGACAGGAGTGTCCACCCCACACATCCCACCGCCCTTACTTCGGCTTCGACAACGAGCGTACGTAGTTGACGAGATCCCATCCGTCTTCGGCCTTGATGCGGTTACCTTCGGGCGGCATGTCTTGATGGCCATTCTTTATGACGTAGAAAATCTCACCGTCGGTACGATCTTTCAGAGTGCTGGGATCGGTGAGGTCGGCGACCTTCAGTTTCATGTCGGCGGCGACACTGCCTTTTCCGTCGCCGTCTTTGCCATGGCACATGGCGCAATCAAGGGTCCACCATTTCTTGGCGCGGGTAAGAGATTCGGGCGAAGACTTGACGGGATTGGGCTGCTTGGCAGCCTCCGCCGGAACGTCCGCGTAAGAGGAGGCCGTCGCCTTCGGGGCGGCGGGTTGAGTCTCCTGTGCGAAAACCAGCACTTGGAAAACAAATATCAGGGGAACGAAAAGTGCAAAGCCAGAAACCGATTTTGACATCGATGTGGACATCGGAGCCTCCGATGAACCGACAATTAAGTTCAGGTTGATAATAAAGCGCAGCTAGAGAGGCGGCTGTGACGTAGATCACAGCGGGTGCTGCGCCTTTGCCGAGGCTAACCTCGCAGGGGACGACAGCTCGCAAGGAGCGCAGGAAGCGGTGTTCGAGGGAAGCAAGTGCGCTTGCAAAATCAACGGGAGTGGGGCAACCTCGATGACATGATTCGAATGAAGACGTTCTGTCTTTTCCTTTTCTTGACGCCAATTTTCTTACTCGCAGCCACGAGATTTGGGTGGACACAGGGGCCGGAAGAGGGGGGAAACGAGGTACAAGTCTGGGCGGGGGGCGGACACTCAGTGCCGGGCGGGACCTCGCTCACAGAAGCTTTTGATGCCGGCATGCGCTACGGTTGGGTGATTACGGGACCGCACTGGCCGGGAATTTTGCGGGGACGGTTTGAGTACGCAGTGGATCTAGTGCCGGTGTATCTGATTTTTCAGCCAGCGAATATCGCTTATGGGTGGGGATTTAATGCCCTGGGGTTGAAGTGGAATTTTGAGCGTCGCGGGCGGTTTTCCCCCTATCTGGAGTTGAGTGGCGGAACGCTGTTCAGCAACCACAACGTTCCTACCTACACGAACAACGTGAATTTCACCCCCAGCGCAGCTTTCGGGACGCATATCCTTGGGGAAAAATATAACTGGAGTGTGGAAGTACGCTATCTGCACATATCGAATGCCGGGCTGGGCGATTACAACCCGGGGTTGAATACGGTGCAGGTGCGGCTGGGGGTGGGTAAGTTTTGGAAAGGTCAGTAAACCCGTCCACGCGATAAGCATTCTCGTCCGATTGAGTTCTCTCAGCTCGGGCGACAGTCACCTTGCGGCTTTGAATCACGGCAGCTATTCTTCTCACTTATGTCAACGCTAGTGGAGTGTGTGCCGAATTTTTCCGAGGGATGCGACCAGAGCAAAGTTGACGCCATCGTTGCCGCCATGAAGATGGATGGAGTCTACCTGCTGGACCGCGAGATGGATGCCGACCACAACCGGAGTGTGATTACTTTGGTGGGCGAGCGGGAAGCGATCCAGGAGGCCGCGATTCGCGGCGTCGGGAAGGCTTCGGAGTTGATCGACCTGAATGTGCATAAAGGGGCGCATCCGCGGATGGGAGCGACCGATGTGGTGCCGTTCATCCCGATCGATGGCGTGACGATCGAAGACTGCGTTGCCATGGCGCGACACGTGGGGGAAGAGATCTGGAAGAGGTATCAAATTCCGGTTTACTTGTATGAAGCCGCTGCGGCAACGCCAGAACGGCAGAATCTGGAGAACATCCGCCGGGGTCAGTTTGAAGGGATTCGCGAGGAGATTGCGACCCATGCGGCGCGGCGGCCGGACTTCGGCGAGGCGAGGCTGCATTCGACGGCGGGCGCAACCGTGGTTGGCGCGCGGAAGTTTCTGATTGCTTACAACGTGTTCTTGAACACGCCAGATGTGGAGATCGCGAAGAAGATTGCGAAGGCTGTGCGGTTTTCGAATGGCGGAATGCGATTTGTGAAAGGCGCTGGTTTTCTGGTGCGGGGGTTGGCACAGGTCTCGATGAATCTAACGGATTTTGAGCAGACGCCGGTGCATCGCGTTTTTGAAATGGTGAGGCGCGAGGCGGCGCGATATGGCGTGATGCCGGGATCCAGCGAGATCGTGGGACTGGTTCCGAAGAAGGCGCTGGAACAGGCGGCGGAGTGGTTCTTGCAGGTAGAGAATTTTGATTCCTCTTTAATTCTGGAGAACCGGTTGGCTGCGGTGATGAGCGGGAAAACTGCAGTGGGCGGGTTAAGGGCCAGCGTTGAACCATTTGTTGAGCAACTCGCTGCGCCTACGGCGACGCCCGGTGGCGGCAGTGCGGCGGCGGCGGCGGGTGCGATGGCGGCGGGACTGGCTTCGATGGTGGCATCAATGTCGCGGGGGAAGAAAGCGTATATGCAATACGAAGCGCAATTGAGCGCGGTAATCGCGAGGTTGAGCCCGCTGCGAGAAGAGTTGAAGGCGGCGATTGATGCGGACGCTGAGTCTTACAACGCTGTGAGGAAGAGCTACAAGTTGGCGAAGACTTTGAGCGCACAAGGAGGCGAGGAACTAATCCAAGCCGGTTTGAAGGAGGCGACGAAGGTTCCGCTGGGTGTAGCCGAAAAGGCGCAAGAGGTGGCAGGAATCGCGGCCAGTCTGGAAGGGATTTCGAATCCTAGCATGAAGTCCGATTTGAAAACGGCGCAAGCTCTGGCGCGCGCAGCCATCAGCGGGGCGCTGGCGAATGTGGAGATTAATTTGGCCTCGATGAAGGATCAGACTTTCGTGGCGGAAGTTCAAAACAGAGCCAGTCGGCTGGGACGATGACCCCGCGACTGGTTTGAAGGCGGCATACGAACCTGTGCCTCGCACATTAGTCGTTTGCGGCCACTTGAATCAATAATGTTAGTCCCCCGCGCTGGTGGCTGGCGCCGCTTCGGTTCTGGATCGAGATTCCCACCAGGCTTGCATCCCCTGGCGAGCGAGCTTGAAGATGGTCCGACGATTTTCCGAAATCACTTTCCACCATGCGAAGCGCCCCAGCATGGGGAAATAGATTCCACGGAAGCAGAGGCGCGCGATCAAAATGTTGACGCGATAGCCCAAAGGCTGGTCATTGAGCGCATCCACAGCTTGAGCAATTGCTCCCGGCCCGTAGCTATCAGACCAGCCGTAGTTCACTTCCGCGTGGGCTTCGTCGATGGTCATTTTGAGCGGGGTGTGAGCCATGGCAAATGGGATGAATTCCTGCCAGTGCTTGGGGCGAGTCAGCCGGCCGGCGACATCGAGACGCTTATAAAGCGGAGTGCCCGGCAGGGGAGTGAGCAGCCCGAAGATGGGCAGCCCGGGCGGCCAGCTTCGGATTTGCACCAGGGTGCGTTCGGCTGAGCCGACGGTGTCATTGTCCATGCCGAAGATGAATGATGTGATGGCGTAGACGTTGCGCTGGGCCAGGCGCTGCAGGACCGCGGCATATTCTTCCGGCTTATTGAAGCCCTTATTCATGTCCTTCAGATTGGCAGGATCGATCGACTCCATGCCGATGAAGACCCATTTCCCGCCCGACGCCGAGATAAGGTCGACGAGTTCCTGATCGCGCAGGAGATTGGCACTGATTTGTGCTACCCAATTTACTTGAGCACCCGCGGCGATAATATCGCGCAGTAGAGATTTTGTGCGTTTGAGGTTGATGGCGAAATTATCGTCAATGAAGAAGACGGCAATTTGTCCACGCTCTTTTCTGGCGCGAGCCTTGAGCAACAGCAGTTCGTTGACCACGCTTTCATTGGTGCGAAAGCGGATCGAGTCACCGAAAAATCCAGTGACAGTGCAGAACTCACAACCGTAGGGACAACCTCGTCCCGACTCGACAGGAACGATGCGGAATGTTCCCCAGCCTTCGCCGATTTTCTGCAGCCATCGTTTAGCCGAGTCAGGCACAAGATTAAACTGATGGAGGTCGATCGTGTCCCAGGGAATGACGGGATAGTGTTTGAGCGAGGGCTTGACTTCTTTGCCGGAAGCATCAACAGGGGAGTAGATATCTTTTAATTCTCCGCGGGCCGCATCTTGTACGATCAACGGCCATGTCTCATCGGCCTCGCCCAAAGCGACGGCATCGGCGTGACGTGGACCGCCGTCGCGGCCGAGAGCCTCATCTGCCATCTCCGTGACGTGAGGGCCACCCATCACGACCGGGACGCCGACGGCGCGGACCGCATCCGCCATGCGATAAGCCTTGGCAATCATTCTGGTCATGGCTCCGATGCCGACCAGATCGATCTTGTGCTGGAGAACATGGCGCGCGATGCCAGCTTCGTCCATGGGCTGGGCGTTGCCATCGATCAGCATAACTTCATGGCCTGCGGGAGTGAGGGATTGCAGAAGGAACATCCAAAGGTGCGGCATGAAGTTGCGCGTAACCCCGTTGTCGGGGTTATAAAGTAGAATTTTCAATAGTCCCCTGTTTCTGAAGCGATGGAATCTAACGCCCAGGAGTGCGTGGGAATAGTGGCTGGGTCGAGATTTATCTTACAGCGAAATTACGCTACCGGGCAGATAAATGTTAGGCAACGTACAATAGCCATTCAACAGCGAAAAAGTAGTCCCTTTCCAGAAAGGACCAAACAGGAGGGATCAAGCAAGAGGGATCAAGAATGATCACAGGTCTAGCACCTTCGGCTGTGCAAGAAAACAACTGGCAGGCTTAGAATAGGTAATCGAGATAACAGGAAAGCTTGAAGCAGCATCTAATTTGCAAGTTGTAGGAAGTATTCCGTTCACCATTTAGGTAAATTTATGAGGTTCGTCAGAGTTATGAAAACCGTCAAGGTTTGTCTGGGTTCTTTCGTGCTGGTCACGGTATTGCTGAGCGTCGCGAATGCAATGCCGCTGAATTCATCGGCCCGCGCGGTTGTTCCCGCGGACTTGCAGCAGTTGATTTCCGTCGATTACCGAACGCTGAAGGACTCGCCGACCGCGATGCAACTTAAGCAGCAAGTGCTGCCAGATAACTTGAAGCAATTTGAGGCGGCGCTGAAAGGCGTGGGGATTGATCCCGACAAGGATGTCGACTCGTTGGCGTTTGCTTCGTTTCGGACAGCGAAACAGGGAATCAAGGGCGTTGGGGTCGCGGCGGGGCCTTTTGCGATGAAGGTTGTGCTCAAGAAGATGACGCTGCAGAAGATTAAGCCGACCAAGTATCGCAACGCGAACATTTACCCGATGGATGGCGGTATGGTCATGTGTTTTCTGGATGACAGCACGCTGCTGTTCGGTGAAATCTCTGCGGTTAAGATTGCGCTCGATACCCGCGATGGCGAGCTTCTGGGTCTGGACACCAACCAGACGATGGCCGACCTGATGTCGAGCGTGGACTCGTCCCCGGTGTGGAGCATTCTGGATCAACTGGGAACGCAGAACGTGATGAGGTCGGCGCTGGGCGATGCGGCGAAGGTCGCCGACTATGACACCATCAAGAAGCGGCTCCTAGGATCGCGTTACACCATGAACTTCAACGGGGGAGTGAATTTCGATCTGACTGTGGTTTCCTCCGACTCCATGAGTGCGGCGACTTTGTCTTCGTTGGTGAAGGCGGGTCTGCTCTACAAGAAAATGAGCGCCAGTGCGCCGGAAAAAGTGGCGATGGATAACACCAGCGTTGACTCCGACGGCTCCGATGTGAATTTCCATTTCAAGTCGAGCGACCAGCAATTTCAGTCGATCATGCATTCGGAGCTGTTCGCGGCCGTTTCCCGCTAAGGCAAATAAAACCGCCACGGAGGCACTGAGACACGAAGGGAATCCGCTCTTTCTTTTTGATAGATTTCTTTGTGGTTCGGCGGTGCTTTCACTTTAACTGTCGCGCGACACGCTTCTCGCTCGCCCAGCCTTCCTTCGTAATCTGGCGGGCGCGGCCGAGCGCCAGTGCATCGTCCGGCACGTCTTCGGTGATGCAGGAGGCGGCGGCGACGTAGGCGCCTTTGCCCACGCGGACGGGCGCGACCAGAGTGCTGTCGCTGCCGATGAATACCCCATCCTCAATGACGGTAGTGTGCTTGTGAACGCCGTCGTAGTTGCAGGTGATGGTTCCGGCGCCGATGTTGACGCCGGCGCCGATTTCGGCATCCCCGAGATAAGTTAGGTGGTTCGCTTTCGATCCTTTGCCCAACTTGATCTTCTTGGTCTCTACAAAATTGCCGACATGCGCGGATTCTCCGATTTCGCTGCCGGGGCGCAGATGAGAATAGGGTCCGATGACCGCTCTGGGTCCGATGCGAGCTTCCTCCAAAATGCAGCCGGGGCGAATGAGAACGCCTTCATTGATCTCGGAATCGCGAATGAGCGAGTAGGAGCGAATGCGGCACCCCGTGCCGATGCGTGATCGCCCGCAAATCTGCACGAAAGGTTCGATCACCGTATCAGCGGCGATCTCGACATCGCTATCGATCACGCACGTCGATGGATAGAAGATGGTCACGCCCTCCACCATCAGTTCGTGGCACTTGCGCATGCGCATCTGATAGTCAATAAACGAGAGTTCGACACGCGTATTGGCGCCAAGAACCTCCGCGGAATTTTCTGTCTTCCAAACAACCACGCGATGACCGGCCCGGCGCAGAACCTGGGCCATATCGGTGAGGTAATACTCAGCGTGTGGATTGGCGGTGGAAAGTCTTGTGATGTTTTCGAACAATTGCGGCACAGCAAAAGCGTAGAAGCCGGCATTGATCTCATGAATCTTCTTTTGAGTGGGGCTGGCCGATTTGTCCTCGACAATCGCCTGCACTTCGGCACTGCGGGCGCTCTTGCGGACAACGCGACCGTATCCGGTCGGATGCTCGAGATCAGCGCTGAGTAAGGTCATCGCAGCTTGCCGGTCGAGATGGAAGTTGAGCAACTGAGCAATGGTTTGAGGAGTGATCTGTGGGGCGTCGCCGGAGAGAACGATGACGTGGTCGTAGTCAGCAAGCGGCGATTGCGCGACCATCAAAGCGTGGCCGGTGCCGCGCTGCTCAAATTGCAGGACGAATTTCACGCCAGTTGAGGCGAGGACGGAGCGGACGCGCTCGGCTTCGTGCCCGATAATCGCGAAGACATCGCTTGGCGGCACCACTCGCGTGGCCGCGGCGACGACGTGCGCCAGCAGTGGCTTGCCGCCGACTTCATGCAACACTTTCGGCAGCTGGGACTTCAGGCGCGTACCTTTGCCGGCGGCCATGATCGCAACGGCAACGCGCGGCACGGACGTTTTGCGGGCAGACTTATGGCGGTTGGATTTCATCATCTATCCCAATATATCGCCGCGCTCGCTTGGCGCAGAAGATACGATCCGGATTCCCGGGAACAGTTTCCGAGCCCGAAGTTCATAGGCCTAAGCCCCCGTCGACGGCCAGAATTTGCCCGGTGACGAATTGCGGCGCGGTAGCGAAAAAGAGGACGGCGGCGGCGATCTCATCATCGCGTCCATTGCGCTGCATGGGAGTTTGTTGGGCCATGCGGCGCATAAAGGGTGCAGCGGATTTTTCACCGAGATCGATCATGCCGGGAGCCACTGCGTTGACCGCGATCTCTGGCGCCAGAGCCTTCGCCATGACCTTAGTGAGCATGTGCAGAGCGGCTTTCGATGAGCAATAATGCGCATGCGTCGCCCATGGGCGAAGCCCGCCGAGAGAACCCATGTGGATGATGCGTGCTTCAATTCGCCCCGAGAGCTTCGACCCAGGTCGCTTTCGACGCATCCATTTCAACGCTTCGCGCGAAACCAGGAATGGTCCGCGAGTATTCGAAGCGAAGATCGCGTCCCACTGGCGCACGGTGAGGCGCTCGAAGTCGGCGGTTGCATAGTTGGCGGCGTTGTTGACGAGCACATCGATGCGGCCGAGTTCGCGTCCCGCGTCTTTCATCATGGATTTAACGCTGGTCTCGTCGGTCACGTCGCAGCGAAGGGCAAAGGCCCGAACCCCAAAGCTGGAAAGATCGACCACCGTGTGCTGTGCTTCGCTTGCGGAAGTGCGAAACGTGATGGCGACGTCAGCCCCCGCTTGGGCGAGCGCGAGCGCGGAAGCGCGTCCCAGACGGCGGGAACCACCGGTAATGAGGCATGCTTTGCCGCGCAAAGGCTTGGAATCGGAAGCGACCATTTTCGGATTCTACTCCTGAGCTTGGTGCCAAACCGGGAGGGCCACTCGGACTCGGGGCTCCGATTTTTTTTTTCCTTGAAATAGGGTCATGCGGCAAAGGTACAATCGCGGCGTGCCAGAGTCGCGCCAAGTCGTGATTTATTCCCGCAAAGGCTGTCACCTGTGCGAAGTGGTGAAGGAAAGCCTTGTGAAACTCTCCCGCCGCGGCGGTTTCACCTGGCACGAAGTGGACGTAGATGCCGACAGCGAGCTTCGGCGACAGTTCAATGACGAAGTGCCAGTCGTGTTCATCGATGGGCGCAAGGCCTTCAAATATCACATGGACGAAAAGGAATTTTTGAGGAAGCTGGCAAGTTAAAGCCATTTTGCACCCTCGTGCGATATTCGTGTATTTCAAGACTCATGCGTGTCTCGGTTGACACATTCCTTCCAGTGAAGTAACCCAAACGTTCTTACTCTCAACGCGTGTGCTGCGGCAATCTCCTTGCAAGGAAACGGAGTGGACCTATGACTAGCGGTGAAAATCTTTGCCGCGACAAATTCTTGCACTGGTCTTCATTTTCGTGTGCACCGCCATCACCTGGGCGATTTTGAGCGCGATCATCTTTCCCCGTACCTTCGGCAGCAGTGAACAATTGCAGGGCCACGTGGCTTCTACCTGGGGCACTTTCGCAGCAGCAGTCCCCCGTCGACGGCAACCTAATTTTGTTAATGACGTCGGGAACTCGACCACGGTGGAGAACGGCAAAGTGGTGGTTCACAGCCGGACGGTGCACCGCCAGACATTTCTGCCGGTGAAAGCAAGCCGCATTCGCGTGATCGTTTCAGCGCACGCCCCGGCAGAAAGGACTGCTATGGTACAGCACGTACGCGGTGGATTTCGCCGGAGACTATACCTTCCGCAACGACAGCGCGGAAGCGCAGACGGTAGATTTCCGGATGAAATTTCCGGCGCAGAAAGCCGTCTGCGATGGGCTCCAAATGAAGGTGAACGATCAGGCTGTGGCACTCTCGAAAGACGAGCAGGGCACGCCACGCTAGCTCCGGGACAAACTGTGGCCCTCCATGTCGCATATCGTTCGCAGGGATGGATTGTTGGCGGTACCAGCTGGGCGCTGGAGTCGCACAGGCTCGGGATTTCATGCTTACCATGCAAACCAATTCCCGGGACATCGACTTCGCTGACGACACGCTTTTTTCCCCACCTCCATGCAGCCGATTGCTGGGGGTTGGCAATCGACATGGCAGTATTCCAACCTGGTTTCGGGCTTCCAGATCGGCGTGACAATGCCTGCGAAATTGCAACCCGGCCCGCTCGCGGGCGATATCAGCTACGCCGCGCCGGTATCGTTATTCTTTTTCTTTCTGATCTTCATCATCACCACGCTGCGCAAGATCGATCTGCATCCCATGAACTACTTTTTCCTGGCGCCGGCGTTTTTCGCCTTCCATCTCCTGCTGGCTTATCTCGTGGACCACATTTCGATTCACGCAGCGATGGTGCTGGCATCGCTGGTTTCCGTGACTTTGGAAGTGACCTACCTGCGGTTGGTCGTAGGACTGCGGTTTGCCGCGTTCGAGGCGGGCACAGCGCAATTAATTTATCTGGTGCTGTTCTCGTATGCGTTTTTCTGGATCACGGGCCTTGCGATCATGATCATCGCGATCATTACTTTGTTTGTGCTGGTGCAAGTGACCGGGAGGATTCGGTGGTCCGAGCGGTTTGCATCTCGGTAGCTTGCCAAGGTGCCGCGGTCTTCATTTATCCTAGATCTTAGTTTGAAAGGAGCATCATGAAAACTCTCCTGGTACTTTCCCTGACATTGGTGATGGCTATGGTTTCCGCAGTGGCTGCGGAGCGACCTCAACCTCCAACCGCCGGCACTCAAGCTCCGGATTTCACTTTGCCCAGCCAGGAAGGAGCGCAAGTATCGCTCGATCAGTTCAAGGGGAAGTGGGTCGTTCTCTATTTTTATCCGAAGGATTTCACTTCGGGCTGCACGGTTGAAGCTCACAATTTCCAGCGTGACATCGACAAATACACAGCGAAGAATGCCGCGATCGTGGGTGTCAGCGTTGACGACGTTAATTCTCACAAGAGCTTCTGCACGAAAGAAGGGTTGAACTTCAAGCTGCTGGCCGACCCCGACCACGCGGTGGTGCAGAAATACGGCTCGACCATGGAGTACAACGGGCTGACGCTGGCGGCCCGGAATACGTTCCTGATCGATCCCACGGGCGTGATCAGAAAGGTATACTTGAAGGTGAGTCCGCAGGGGCACAGCGAGGAAGTGCTGGCGGATTTGCAGCAGTTGCAGCGGAGGTGAAGGCAAGCGGCTGCGGTATAGCTTACCGAGTAGGTAGCTGGCTGAAAAACTATCTTTCGTTAGGTAATTGATGGTTAACGGCTGGCTGCGCTTTCTATCCGCGATCGTTCTCGTCGTAACGGTCGCAGGCCTTCGGCTTCATTGAACACAGGAACGAACATCGTGTCTGACGTCGGAGTATTTTCAGTCATACACGGCAACGTTGATGGTCGGCCCCTAGTTGCAATGATTGACACGGGATTACGCGAATTGCCCAATAAAGGACTCGCTATTGTTTTTCCTCAGTCTCTCGACGAAGCTGATTGATCCAACCAGCGAGGGGTTACCGACTCGAAGTGAGGGGGGCCACCTTAATGCGCGGGAAGCGCAGGTCCAGGCTCAGCTGCAATCAGTTGCCAATTTTTCCTCGGGCGAGTGACCTGGGATGGGCACCGAGTACTGTTGTAATACGTCTTCTCCAGCCAGCAGCCAACTGCCGACGAGGGGCTCGGGGCTCTATCTGGCACACGCCCGTTTGTGTTCATCTGTGACCGCGATGAGAAGTAGGCGAAGGCCAATTACTGGCTGAGAGGCTGAGTCATTGCAGTCTAGAAATCGCCGTTGTATCGATTAGAAGGCCGAGCAGTGCCGCGAGCTTAATTGCATCCCCAGCTCACGCCCGCCCCTTTCCGCTACAATCATCCCGCCATGTTGCGCACGGAACTGTATGCCAATCCCGATAACATCTTTGTACATGATGCGATTTTGGACTCCTGCCGCCGGAATGGGCAGAAGATCGCGCTGGTGGATGCCTCCTGTGGACGGCGGCTTACGTATGCGGAATATGGCGAGACGGTGGAAGCTTTGGCGCGAGGGATGGTTGCGGCCGGGATAGAGCCGGGGCAAGTGGTCGCGATCTTCTTAGCGAATTCGTGGGAGTTTTGTGCGGCTTATCATGCGGCGACGCTGGCGGGGGCGATTCCGACGCTGCTGAATCCGACGTATCGCGAACGGGAAGTGCGGTATCAGTTGGAGAATTCGGGAGCGGTTTTGCTGATCACCGGCGCGCCGAATATCGATGGCGTCAATCTGGCGGGGTTGCCGAATTTGCGGCGAGTATTTTGCACCCGAGTGCAGGCAAGTGGAACTGAGCTGTTCTCCGATTTGCTGAAGCCTGTGACCGGCAAGCTGCCGACTCCTGATCACGGGTCGCAAGAAACCTTGGCGGCGTTGCCTTACTCCAGCGGTACGACGGGCCTGCCCAAGGGCGTAATGCTTACCCATCACAACCTCGTCGCTAACGTTTATCAGTTGCTGGGTCCAAGTGCAGTGCTGCTGAAGCCGACGGACAATCTGCTTTGCTTCCTTCCGCTGTATCACATCTACGGATTGAACGTGGCTCTCAACCCGATGCTGATGATGGGAGCGACGCTCGTCCTGATGCCGCGCTTCAATGTAGGCCAGGTGTGTTCTCTCATGGTGGACGAATCGATCACCACCATGCTCATGGTTCCGCCAGCCATGAACGCGCTCTGCCTGGCGGCGGAGGCAGGGCAGTTTCCGAAGAGCCATAACGTGCATTGGGTGAAGTCCGGAGCTGCGCCTCTGGCTCCGGAATTACCGCGCAGGTTCTCTGAGTTGACCGGCATATTGGTTTGTCAGGGTTACGGGATGACGGAAGCCTCGCCGGTGACGCATGTGGGATATCTCGAGCCGGAACGATACCGGCCGGATTCGATTGGGCATCCTCTGGCGCAGACGGAGTGCCGCGTGATTGGGGCTGAGCATCTAGCCGCGTCGGCGAATGTAGAGGAGGTTACTGCGGGCGAACCGGGAGAGTTGGTGATGCGCGGTCCGCAATTCATGCAAGGTTATTGGAAAGAGCCGGAAGCGACTGCGGCCGTGCTCCGCGACGGGTGGTACTGGTCGGGCGATATTGTCACTCGCGATAGCGAAGGCTTTTACCGGGTGGTTGATCGCCGCAAGGAGATGATTAAGTACAAAGGATTTCCCGTGGCGCCGGCGGAAGTGGAAGCCGTTTTGCTGGAGCATCCCGCGGTGCGGGAGTGTGGAGTAGTGGGGCGTCCGGATGCGGCGGCGGGGGAAATCCCTGTGGCATTTGTGGCTCTGCGGGACGGCTTTGTCACCGGTAGGAAGATGGAAGAAGAGTTGTGCGCTTTCGTCGGCGAACGGCTGACTCACTACAAACAGCCGCGCGAAGTGCATTTTGTGGAGGTCGTCCCTAAAACGGCCTCAGGAAAAATTCTGCGGCGGGAGTTGAGACAATCCGTCCGCTGAGCGATGGAAGTCCGTCCACCACGCGAATGATCAACTTGAGAAGTGACATGAAATTGACAATTTCCTGACAATCTTCTTCCCGGTTCGTCCCACACTCATCCTCGCGCAGATGCGGAATCTCAACGTACTGCCTCAATCCCAGGTTTGTACTTACAGGAGGATTTCATGAAAGTATTTGACAAAGTCAAAGCTTGCGGCGCGGTCGTAACGCTGTCCGCTGCCTGCGGCTTGCCCGCGACCGCACAGACGAGTCACCTCAGCAACCCAGGCGGGATCAGCGTGGTTGCATCCACCGTTCCAGCGAACGGCGATCTGAACCCGTATGGAGTAGCGCGCGTGCCAGATAGTAAAGGTTCCCTGATCAAGGGAAACATTCTGGTCAGCAATTTCAATGACAGCGCGAACCTTCAGGGTACAGGCACAACGATCGTGCAGATCTCGCCCGATGGTTCGAGTACTCTATTCGCTCAAATTGATGCCACGAATCTGCCGGGACCTTGTCCGGGCGGCGTGGGCTTGACGACGGCGTTGGCGGTGCTCCGACCGGGGTGGGTAATCGTCGGCAGCTTACCAACCACGGATGGAACCTCCGCGACCGCCCAGGCAGGATGCCTGCTGGTGCTGGACAGCAACGGTAACGTGGCGGAGACGTTCTATGGTTCACTGATCAATGGTCCGTGGGATATGGCCGCCCTCGATTCCGGAAGCAGGGCGGATCTGTTCGTCACGAATGTCTTGAACGGGACCGTCGCTGGCGGCGGAAAAGTAGTTCACGGTGGAACGGTGGTGCGGCTGACGCTCGATGGTTTGTTCGGGGCAATGCCGAGTTTGCAATCGATCACAGTGATTGGCTCGGGCTTCCCCGAACGAACTGACCCCGCAGCTCTGGTAATCGGGCCGACCGGGCTGGCCCTGAGTGGCAACGCGGAAACATTGTACGTAGCTGATAGTCTCAACAACCGAATCGCGGCCATCTCAGATCCGGTGACTCGCGTTACCTCCGCGCGAACAGCAACGACAGTTACACGAGGTGTTTTCCTCAATGATCCTCTCGGCCTGACAGTCGCGCCGGACGGCAACATCCTATCGGCAAACGGAAACAACGGTTTCCTGGTTACCATTACACCGGGCGGCGATCAGGTCAGCGAAGACCTTTTGGACAACAGCGGCATGCCTCCCGGAGCGGGTGCCTTGTTCGGATTGATAGTTGAAGGGCCGGGACTCTACTACGTAGATGATGCCACCAACACACTGAATCTGTTCCAGTGACTTACTCAGACGGCCCAGGGTCACCCACCTTTCGCGATGGTCAGAGGAAGGTGGGTTTTTATGTTTGCAGAAGTGAAATCGATTCGCTTGATAACTTTTGAGAATCCGCATTCCCGTTGTTCTCTCCCCGAACTTGCAGTAGTATCGCTGCCTCATGTTCCGAATCCTGCTCCTGTTCGTCCGGCGGCTATGGCTGCCGTTGGTGATGTTTGCCGGATTCAGTCTGGTGTGTGTTACGGTGTACCGGCATCTGGAGTGGTTGAGTTGGCAGGACGCATTGTTCTGGATGATCCAGCCGCACGCGATCGATCCGAAGCGTGTACATAACTCGACGAAGCTTTTTTCTTTTTTCGTGTATTGCGGCGTGTTCGCCTTTCAAATCTGGGTGGCGGAACGAGTAGCAGTCACGATCTTCAAGCGGCAGGGGGTGGAGGCCTGGAGAACGATGGTGAACGACATTAGCATTGAGAAGCTTCGCGATCATTTCATTATCTGTGGCTACGGGCAGGTGGGCCGCACGGTGGTGGACCAGCTAAACCGCCTCAAGATTCCTTTCGTGCTGATTGAGACCAGTGAAAGCTTGTGTCGCGAGTTGCTGAAAGAAAAAGTGTTGGCCATCCAGGGCGACGCCAAGCGGCAAGATGTGCTGCAGTCCGCGGGAATTGAGAGGGCACGCGGGGTGTGCATCGTAATTGACAATGACGCCGACAACCTCTACATCACGGTCACAGCCAAGGCGCTAAATCCGAAAGCGCGAATCATCACGCGGGCCGGGCAATCGCGTTATGCGCAAGCCATGCGTAATTCGGGCGCGGACGAAGTGGTCATTCCGGAGTACGAAGGCGGCCTGATGACGGGACGGATGATTGCCAAATTTTATCCGGTCGCGCCCGCGAATCTGGAGTAAATAGTCAAGGGTTGGACGCATAGCCGGTACTGCTGGAGGGAAAAGGAGGCCGCAATGCGTGTGCTTGGGTACACATGGGCAGGCGTGCGTACTGCCGACATGAAATCTGCCACGCGCTTCTTTGCCGACGTCCTGGGCTTTTCACGCGTCTACGAGGGCGATGGGCTAGCCCAGTTTGAGATGCCTTCGGGGCAGTTGTTCGAGGTCTTCGGTCCGGAGAGTCGTTACTATCGGCTTCACACTTGCCCAGTTCTGGCCTTTCAGGTGGAGGATGTGCGCGCGGCCAGGAAGGAGTTGGAGTCGCGGGGGGTCGAGTTCATTACAGCGGTCGATGGCGACGAATCAGAGGCTTGGACTTATTTTCGCGGCCCCGACGGCTACTTATACGAACTTTGGCACACGGCGCGTCCGCTAAAAACGCTGCCGCAAGTTAGCGCTGAACCAGTTGCTGGCGCGGGAAACGATTAGCAATGCATCCCAGATTGCGTCGGGCGATCTCGCTAATTCGGGGAAGAATGCATTACTTGGCCATGCCGGTTTCACCGGCAATCTTCTTCGTAGCCATGAAATTCCAGATAGTCTCGTTGGCGTCGATTGCGTTGCTGGTTTTGCCAACCTCTTTTTCCGTCATGTACTGCTGGCCGCCAGGCCACGTGTTGCCTCCATCTTTCACGCTGTAGAGGACAACTTTTGCGTTGTCTTGGCAACCGCTGTAAGTGTAGGTTTTCGTATCCTTGCCACCTTTTTGCAAAGGCGGAATTTTCTCCGGCGCCGGCTTTTCTCCGCAGCGGTCGAACTTGGCCCAGGTTTTGACGCTATCTTCGGCGGAGAGCACGTGGAAACGGCCTGGCTTGTATGTTCCGCCGTTGTAAGGAACAATGGGGTCGTCCGTGCCTTCGATAAAAAGCGCCGGCACGGCGCGCGAAGGCAGACAAATCATGGTCTTAGGCTGGCTTGCGCCTACCGCGGCGATGGCCGCAACCCGGTCTGCCATCGCGCAACCGAGGCGCAGCGCCATGAAGCCTCCATCCTCCAGACCAGTGGCATAGATGCGGTGCGTATCGATGGAATACTTCAGGGCCAACTGGTCGAGCACCTGATTGATAAAGGCGACATCATCGGCGGGTTCAGGCCGATTCCTGTTTTGCTCAGGATTTTGTCCCCCGGTCTGTCCTCCCCCGGGATATCCTCCACCGCCGCCCGGGTAGCCACCTCCACCGCCGCCCCAGCCTCCGCGCCGTCCCCCGCCCCCGCGTCGCGGCATGATCTGTGAAACTTGTTCCGGGCGCACTCCCGTATTCCATTCGCCATGCGCAGCGTTGGGGTAGACCGTGATAATTCCTTCCTTGTCAGCTAATTGGTTAAAGAGCGTGAGCCTCGCCATATCATCGGCGTCCTGATTGCGCCCGTGAAAAAGAATCACGACCGGATAATGTTGCAGCTGGTTGTAGCCTTTCGGCAGACGCAAGATGTAGTTGCGAGAGACATCATCCACGTCGATCTTTTCACGCGTTTCCTGGGCCAGCATCGGAGCAACGAAAAGCAATCCGAAGAAACAAGCGGCCAGTGAATATGCGAGTCTAGAGTTTCCGGCCAGATGAAGACTGAAGGACGACGCTATCGATCTCATTCTTGCCATTCCCGTCTGATTTTGTGAGAGCGCAAGGGAGTGAAGACTGATTATAGGGTCCGGGCAACTTGCGCCCCAACCCTTAAGAACCCCCAAGGCGTCCCTAGGTTGCTAGGAGATGCCCAAGCCTTTGCAAAGTTTTGTAAAAATCCATGAACCCCATTTGAACTTTTTCTCTTTCGCCTCGTACCTATGAGTGATGAGAGTGACCGGCTAGACCACGCTCTCACCGGGAGGCTTTATGGACGGCAACTTTGTGGGATTGGCGGCGGTCGTAATGGTATTCGGAATACCGATGGCAGCCATGTACACGTTTTTCCGCGTACGCAAGCTGCGCAGCGAAGAGCGATTGGCGGCGATTGCACGCGGAGTGGACGTGCCGATGCAGCCTGAACTTTCGGAAGCGGCGCGTTCCCGTCGGTCAGGGATTCTGCTGGTTGCCGGTGCAATCGGCTATATCGTGACCTTCGTCCTGATTGGGCGTCAGGAGCCTGACGCGATGATTGCGGCTACGTTCGGCGTAATTCCGCTCGCGGTAGGCATTGGTTTCTTTGTCGATCACGCGCTCATCCGACGGGATGCGAGAGCTCTCTAGCCCGGCGACCTGCCTCACGAGGCGGTTACAAATTTGTACTGAGCGTCGGTCAAAGGCACGACGCTCAGTCTTCCCTGGCGCACCAAAGGCGAATCGGCGAATTGTTTATTCGCCTTCATCTCGGCTAGAGTTACCGCCTTAGGCAGTGCCTTGCCGGCCTTGATTTTTATCTGCGGATTCTTGGGATCGGCCGGATCCACCGACACGACCGTTGCAGTGCCGACTGCGCTCTTCTCGTCGCCGGTGTGATAGATGATTAAGTGGTCGCCCGGCTTCATGCCCCGCAGATTCTTGAGAGCGGCGGGATTGGTGACTCCGTCCCAGATCGTTATGTTTTCGCGCTGGAGATCGGCGAAGGAATATACGGAGGGTTCGGTTTTGAAGAGGTAGGGCATGAAAAGGATTTTACTCGCGCTCGTACGAAGATTCACGCAGTGATCGCGGCGAATCCCGATCCTCAGCCATAAGCTGTGGGAGGACTGGAACGTCGAATTTGAAATGCCTGCTACTGCGGCTTGGCGTTTGGATCTGTGGGAGCGGGAGTCTTGTCGTCCTTTTTCTCTTGGTTCGTGCCGTTGTGGTTTTCGTAAACTGAATACTGGCTCTGCGGACGCTTGAGCCTGATCGTGAAATTCAGCTTGGCACGGGCTATGTCATAATCCTCGCCAAAGGTTTGGAATCCGGAAGCTAGCACCTGCACACGCAGCCTGCCGTAGGGGATGCCATCAAAGCTGGTCTTTCCGTCGACGTCGGTTTTCAGTTCGAGATCGCCCTTGCTTTGTTTGCCGCTCGTCTCTATCGGATGCATGATCACGGCCGCGTTGCGCACCGGTTTGCCGTTGTCTTCCTTGATCACGAGAAAAGTCAGAACCGCAGTGGGGTCTTCTTTGTCTCGCTGCCCGGATGCAACACTCGCGATCGCTAAGATCAAGAGAAGGCAAACCAGCGGCGGCACGATCATTTCCGTTTTCTTTCTACATTTCGACGAAGCCAATCCCAATTTCATAATGGACATTCTAGCGGCTTGGGCGAGAGTCGGGAAGAGCGATGCAAGGAAATCAGAGAGATGGCCGCGCTCAAGATGAGCGGTCGAATGGACCTCTGTGCCCTGGACCACTTTCTTGCGATCGTAGATGCACCAGGTCACTGGCGACTTTGGCGGTGTTGTGACGCGCGACATCACCCTCGTCCAGATAATCGCCCAGGACGGGGATCACTCCGAGAGCTTCGATCGCTTCGAGATCGGCAACAATCGGGCAGGCACCTTCGAGCGCGTACTTCGACTTCAGCTCATCGGAAACAGGCATGCGGTTGATCAAGGCAAAATCAAAAATCTTTTGCCCCGCGTGGCGGTTAAGGGCGCGAATGTGGTCGGCCGCAGTAAGACCGAGGCTTTCGTTGGCCTGGGTCATCAAGTTGCAAATATAAACCTTGGTGGCCGGAGAGTTGACGATTGCATGGGCAATTCCATGCACCAGTAAATTAGGGATGAGGCTGGTAAACAATGATCCCGGGCCAATGCTGATGATGTCGGCGCGCGCGATGGCGTCGAGCGTCTGCGGCAATGGATCTACATCCGCGGGAACAAGGAAAAGCTCTTTTATGCGAACCTTGCTGGCGGTGATCCTGGTCTCACCGCGGACGCGGGAACCATCCACCATCAGCGCTTCCAATTCGATGTTTGAGGTGGTGGCAGGATGGATGTGACCGCGCGTCAGCAGGATTTCTGACGAAAGTCGCACGGCTTCGGAGAAGTCATGCGTGATGGAAGTTAGCGCGGCCAGGAACAGGTTTCCAAAACTGTGCCCCTCGAGGCCGGAACCCTTGTTGAAACGATGCTGGAAGAGCTGGGAGAGCAAAGCTTCGTCCTCACTCAGAGCAACAATGCAGTTGCGGATATCGCCGGGAGGGAGCATGTTGAGCTCCTTGCGCAGGCGTCCACTGGATCCGCCATCGTCGCTCACGGTAACCACGGCACAGAGGTCGCCGATGATCGGCGCACCAGGATCTGCCGCAGCCATCTCGGCGGCGGTGAGAGCGAAGCGCTTCAGTCCTTTGAGCAAAGTGGAGAGCCCGGTGCCGCCGCCGATGGCGACAACCCGGAGACCGCGCTCGCGCGTGGTCTTTTCCATCGTCAAAAGCTCTGAGATTTTTGTCTCCATCGAGCGGGTCTCGACTGATTGCACGACTAGAAAGATTCGTCTTCCCGGAAGGAGCCTTCCGACGAAGCAAGATCGGCAGCGGGATCTGGGTACAGAAGCTCGGTGAAGCGTGGGTCTTCAGCCAGATTATGGAAATCCGTGTCGTTGCGCGCCTGATAGCGCAACGCTGCGTTTAGTTGAAGCGCCTCGTCGAGATGCCTTAGTGAGTCTTCTACATGGCCGGTAAGACAATCCAAAGCTGCCAGACCATAGACGACAAAATCAGTCTTGGGCGCCTGCTTCAAAAGCTTTTCGATATGCTCGCGGGCAGCGACGTAGTCTCCCACGTTCATCAGCGACACCGCGTAGTCGAAATGCTCCTCAACAGTTTTGAATTGGGTAGTGGTCGCACGTTCCAGGTGTTGATTGCAGATGCGGAGGTGGATGGCCGCGCGGTCGCTCAGTTCCTTGCTTCCTCCGGCGAGAACCTTCTGGAACAGGGGCTTGGCTTTGTCAAACTTGTGCTCTTGCAACGCACGCAAGCCGGATTCGTAATTCTGCAGAGCTTGGGAGGCCCGCGGGTCGTCCGCTATCGATGACTTCTTGGGGGTAGCCTTCTGAGCCATGTGGAGAATTTTTCCTGTACTCGTCGTAATAAGACTCCTTAATTGAACTCGATGCTTCAGTATTACTCAAAGGGCGGCTGGAGGGCAATCCGTCGCCGAGCTCTGGTGAGTCGAGCGTACCGAGTTAGACAAGCCAATACAGTGGGACGCCTAACTGCCCGGGGGTGCGGTTACTCATTCACCGAGGCAGACGCCTCCAGATTAATCTGCTTCCAATCGCCTTTGATAATGCCGGCACGAATCTGAGTGGCCGTCTTGCCCGCCTTGTGCTGCTCGAAAGAATAGTAAAGCTCCTTGAGGCAGGTGGCGCATCGCGCGCCATGAGTGCTCTCAAAGCAGCTGTGCAGGCTATTGTGGCCCATGCGGTCACAATAGCAATAACAAGGCTGCTGGTGAAGAACGGCCGGAATCTTCGATGCCAGCTCGTATGCATGAGTCTGATAGGGATATTGAGCATCCGCTCCCCAAAGCTGATCCTTAAGGAGAACGGCGGGAAGCTTCGTCCCTCTCGGCGGAGGAGCTGCGTTGTAGGCGGGAATGCCGCTTTCTTCTTCTTCAGGGGCGGCCCAGAGAGAAGTCATGGTCAGGGTAACCGCCAAAAGCAAGGCGAGAGTAAGCGCACGGTGGACAAACCTGTGCTGAAGGACTCGAGTCGCTGGCATATGTCTCCTAAGCTTCATATTTTAACCTGCTTTTCCCCAGGACGAATGGGAAA
This sequence comes from Candidatus Sulfotelmatobacter sp., assembly GCA_049515395.1. GTDB lineage: Bacteria > Acidobacteriota > Terriglobia > Terriglobales > Acidobacteriaceae > Sulfotelmatobacter. The sequence continues at coordinate 92,709 of JBEKUD010000015.1, forward strand.
GGGAAATCCGGCGAGATAAGGTTGCGACCGGGTCAAGGGAGACCTGATCTGTATACAATAGGAAATCGCATGTCTGAGGCGCCACAAACAAGCACGAGCTCGGGCCCGACTTCTCCGCAGACCGTAGCGGTCCTTACTGCGGACGCGGGCGTACGTTTGCGTCCAGGCTTGGGAGTGTGGTTGCGGGATCTGTTTCTTTCACTGGCCATTTCGGCCTTCATCATCGTGTTTATCTATCAGCCGGTTAAGGTGGAAGGCACCAGCATGATGCCATCGCTCGAAGACCAGGAGCGAATCTTCGTCAACAAGTTCGTGTACCGCCTGGAGCCGATTTCACGCGGCGATATTGTCGTGTTCCGTTATCCGCGTGATCCTTCGAAAAGTTATATCAAGCGAGTGATTGGAGTTGCGGGAGACCGCATTCGCATCGATGGCGGACAGGTCTACGTGAACGGCGAGGCGCTGGATGAGAACTATGTTCCGCCTGCCTATGCGGACTCGCGTTCGTACACGGAAACGGTGGTCCCGTCGAATTGCTATCTCGTGCTCGGAGATCACCGCTCCATGTCGAACGATAGCCGCGACTTCGGTCCAGTGAACCAAAGCTATATTTACGGCAAGGCTGTGTTTGGTTATTGGCCAATGGATAAGTTGGGGCGAGTACGTTAGATGCGCGCCGGCAAAACCGTGTTCTTAGTGTGATTTCCACACCTAGCGCGAGTTCCATGCTTGGTCCTGCCGACGTTCCCTGATAAAATCCTGAAAATCCACACATCGGAGCGAGAATGCAAGCTATCCTTGCGCTGGAAGACGGGCGAGTCTTCCGAGGCAAAGGCTACGGCGCCAAAGGCGAATGCTACGGCGAAGTCGTTTTTAATACTTCCATCACCGGCTACCAGGAAATCTTCACGGATCCTTCCTACTCAGGACAAATCGTCGTCCTGACCAACCCACAGATTGGCAATTACGGAACCAATCACGAAGACAACGAAGCCACTCGCCCGTGGATCGAAGGACTGATCGTGCGCGAGTTCTCGAAAGTAAGCTCCAACTGGCGGTCATCGCAGGTGGCCGAAGAATATTTGGAACAGTTCAAAGTGCCCGTACTTTCGGATATCGACACGCGATCGCTGGTGCGGCATCTGCGCGATCACGGCGTAATGCGCGGAGTGGTTTCAACCCTCGAGAACGATGCGGAAAAGTTGGTCGCCAAGGCAAACTCGATTCCAAAGATGGATGGTACCGATCTGGCCAAAGAAGTTAGTACCAAGCGGCCTTATGTGTGGGAAGTGGGCGAGCGCTCGCATGAACCGGTGGCCGTGGTGGGGGTGAAGGACGAGCCTGAGCGATTTCATGTAGTGGCTTATGATTTTGGAATTAAACAAAACATACTACGTAAGTTACGCGGGGAAGGATGTCGGGTGACCGTGGTCCCGGCGCAGACGCCCTCGGAAGACGTGCTGGCTCTGAAACCGGATGGAGTGTTTTTGTCGAATGGTCCGGGCGATCCCGAGCCGTGTACTTATGCCGTGGATTCGATTCGTCGTTTGATGGGACGGCAGCCGATCTTTGGCATTTGTTTGGGACATCAGCTCGTCGGCATTGCGCTCGGCGGAAAAACCTTCAAGCTAAAGTTTGGCCATCACGGCGGGAATCATCCGGTGAAACAGTTGGTTACGGGGAAGATTGAGATCACAGCGCACAACCACAACTTCGCGGTGGATCCGGATTCGCTGCCTGAAAGCGAAGTCGAGCTCACCCATATCGACCTTAACGATCAGACACTCGAAGGCTTGCGGCATCGCAACCTGCCGCTCTTCAGCGTGCAGTATCACCCGGAAGCGGCACCCGGTCCGCATGATTCGCATTATCTGTTCAAGGAATTTACGAAGATGATGGAGGAGTGGAAAGGGTGAGGTCAACCGCTATAGCCACCGAAACGTGAGGTCAGCGGCGCGTCGGAGAAGCACCATTTCAAAGCCGCCCAGTGGTCAATGAGAAAAGGCTACCCCCCGCGAACCTAGACAAAATTGCATAATGCCCAAACGCACTGATATCTCGAAAATCCTGATTCTCGGCTCCGGACCCATCGTCATCGGGCAGTCGGCCGAGTTTGATTACTCCGGCACCCAGGCCTGCAAGGCGCTCAAGTCTGAGGGTTATGAAGTGGTGCTGGCCAATTCCAATCCGGCGACCATCATGACCGACCCGGAGTTTGCCGACCGTACTTATATTGAGCCGCTTACCCTCGAGTATTTGGAGGAGATCATCCGCATCGAGCGGGAACTATCGCCAGGCGCGGGTTTTGCCGTGTTGCCGACTGTGGGCGGGCAGACTGCTCTCAATTTGGCGATCGAACTTTCCGACGGCGGAGTTCTTGAGAAATACAACGTAACCCTCATCGGCGCGAACGTCGAAGCCATCAAGAAGGCCGAAGATCGTCTCTTCTTCAAAGACGCGATGCAGAAAATAGGCCTCGATGTTCCCAAGTCGGCCCTGGTGAACAGCACAAAAGATGGTCTGGAATTCGCAGGGAAGATTGGTTTCCCCGTGATCGTGCGGCCGTCCTTCACGCTGGGAGGTTCCGGTGGCGGCATTGCCTACAACCGCGAAGAGATGGTCGAAGTGCTCACCCGAGGTCTGGATATGTCTCCCGTGCACGAGGCCCTGATTGAAGAGTCGGTGCTGGGATGGAAGGAATTTGAGCTCGAGGTGATGCGTGATACCAGGGACAACGTCATCGTCATCTGCTCGATCGAAAATTTTGACCCCATGGGTGTGCACACCGGAGATTCCATCACCGTGGCTCCGGCGCAAACCCTCACCGATCGCGAATATCAGGCGATGCGCGATGCGTCGATCGCGGTGATTCGCGAAATCGGCGTGGACACTGGCGGATCGAACATTCAGTTCGGAGTGAATCCTGAAACCGGACGCATGGTGGTGATCGAGATGAACCCGCGCGTCTCACGCTCGTCGGCGCTGGCGTCGAAGGCGACGGGTTTTCCAATTGCGAAGATAGCCGCGAAACTTGCTGTCGGCTATACGCTGGACGAGATTCCGAATGACATCACTCGCAAAACTCCGGCATGTTTCGAACCAACACTCGACTACGTGGTGGTGAAGATTCCGAAGTGGCAGTTTGAAAAATTTCCCGGAGCGGATGAGAGTCTCGGGGTGCAGATGAAGTCGGTCGGTGAAGTGATGGCAATCGGCCGCACCTTTAAAGAAGCGCTGATGAAGGGCATCCGCTCGCTCGATACCGGAAAGCGCGTGGGCGGTGAGAAGATTGAGCCCAAGATTCTGACGCAAAGGCTGGTGACGCCGCATCCCGAGCGTCTCGCGTATGTACGGTATGCTCTGCGCCAGGGACATAT
>JBEKUD010000016.1:0-60422 GCA_049515395.1 Candidatus Sulfotelmatobacter sp.
CTTCAGGGTAAGAATCAGTTCGAAGGTTTTATGACAATCGTGGCAAATGTAGTCGTACACGGGCATAGGGCCTCCCTCGATTGCGATCACGAGCTACGGTTGGAATTGTAGCGCTAACACCCGCCGCTTGTCCGGGAGCCCGAGACTCGTGGCAGCGTATCGGTATTTCCGGGCGCATGGGCATTTCAGTCCCAGTGCTCACACGAGCGATCTACGTCGCACCGCTCCCAAATTCGGGCGGAATGATCTGTGCCCCTGTGGGTCGGGAAAGAAATACAAGCGGTGCTGCGGCGGGGCGACGGTGAACTGAACCCTCAGCCCGAGAAAACCTTATCAATCTTCCGCATGATCGCCTCTGCCCATTGAACTGAAGCAGCAATCAACTTGTCACTACGGGGGCTTCCTTGCGGCCCTCCAAACAGAGAGTTGCGCGAGGTTGATAAGCAGAGTATAGCACTAATGTTCGCCTTTTGTTCGCCTATGTGTCAAAATCGTTGTTTCGGGGCGACGGTTCGCGTGCCGAGTGCCGCAGGGAGAGGCACGCTGGGGTGGTCACAAAGGCTGTAGGAGGTTAAGGACACGCTGGGCGGCATCGGAGGGTGGTGCTAATTATAGCGCTGTAGAATCGTCAAATTTCAACGGCTCTGGTCAACCCGCAACTTGACTAGGCGGGATGATTCCGTAGGTATTCCAGTAGATCGGAGCCGAGGATGCGCAGCATTCGCTTCCCTCGCTTGTATCTTTTTTCCTTGGTTCCCAAATCTACACAGCCCTTCATTTTGACCATACGGCGGATGGCGCTGTCATAGGAGATATCCAACAGGGCTGCTGTGTCCCGAGGGGAATAATTCTTGTGCCTATCAATGGGCAGCGGCTGCCGGGTGCGGGCTTCTTTTTTGTAGCGGGCACCCACGGGCACACAACCAATGTGTGTCCAACGTTGGAGCGTGGGATCGCAGCCCCATGCCTTATCGATGCGAATAATTTTCCCTCGGTCATCCCGATAGGTAAGCGTGACTTCGGTTTCGACCCGCATTTATTTGTTTATTTCAACCCAGTCAAAAATTCTCTGGCGAATCTCACATCTTGTCAACCCTCGCTCTAGCGTTCCATTATTTTGTGTCCTAAAAATGTCCTACCTTCTTGAGAACCAAGCGAAGTCTGCGAAATAAGCGAAATCGGAAGGCACCAAAGTAACCAGTGGAATCACTAAGTTGCACGGGCTCAATACACGGTCATTACCACCCTATAGAACTACGGTAACTGGTACGGTAATCGACTTGGGTTGACAATTTATGTCAACACGAAGACGCTGCTCTTCTCCCATTACCAAAAGTAGCGATTCGTAGAAACGCCGAGCGACGTTACCGGGCGTCGTTTCACAACGGGGTAAGGAGATCGATGTATGTCTCAACGGCTGGGTGACCTTCTCGTCAAAGAGAAGATCATTACCCCAGAGCAGTTGGAACAAGCGAGTAAGGCACAGAAGGAGCAGAACTGCCGCCTGGGCTCTGCCTTGGTGAAGCTCGGCTTCCTCACGGACGAGGACGTCACCAATTTCCTATCCCGGCAGTATGGCGTTCCGGCCATCAATCTTTCCTATTTCGAAATTGATCCGGCAGTCGTTAAGCTGATTCCGTTTGAAACCGCGAAGCGATATCAAATTCTTCCCTTAAGCCGCGTGGGCGCGTCTCTTACCATCGCGATGGTCGACCCCACGAACGTGTTCGCGATGGACGACATCAAGTTCATGACCGGCTTCAACATTGAGCCGGTGGTTGCTTCCGAGAGCTCGATTCTGGCCGGCATCGAAAAATCCTACGGGGGCCCGAAGGAAAAGGAAGAAGACCTTGAAACCGTAATGCAGTCGATGTCGGAGATGAATGAAAGCGACGTCGAGCTGCAAGCGGAAGAACAACAGATGGAACTCTCGCAGCTGGAGAAAGCTGCGGACGAGGCTCCTGTAGTCAAGCTCGTGAACCTGGTTCTCACCGACGCGGTGAAGCGAGGCGCCAGCGATATTCACATTGAGCCCTACGAAAAGGAGTTCCGAGTACGGTTCCGCATTGACGGCGTCCTGCAGGCGATCATGTCGCCTCCAATCAAGCTTAAGGACGCCATTACTTCCCGCCTGAAAATCATGGCAAAGCTGGACATCAGCGAGAAGCGCCTGCCGCAAGACGGCCGCATCATGTTGAAGATGAACATTGGCGGACGCAAGAAGCAGCTCGATTTCCGCGTAAGCACCTTGCCAACGTTGTGGGGCGAGAAGATCGTGCTCCGGTTGCTCGACAAAGAGAACCTGCGCCTCGACATGACCAAGCTGGGCTTCGAGCCCGAGTCTCTGGTCAAATTCGAGAAGGCCATTCTCAAGCCATACGGAATGGTGTTAGTCACGGGCCCGACCGGCTCGGGCAAAACGAACACTCTTTATTCGTCCATCTCTCGCCTCAACCAGCCCGATACCAACATCATGACGGCCGAAGATCCAGTTGAATTTCAGTTGGCAGGTGTCAACCAGGTGCAGATGAAGGAGCAGATCGGGTTGAATTTTGCGGCCGCGCTGCGTTCTTTCTTGCGTCAGGATCCCAACATCATTTTGGTGGGCGAAATCAGAGACTTCGAAACGGCGGAAATTGCCATCAAGGCCGCACTCACCGGTCACCTCGTGCTCTCTACTTTGCACACGAATGGCGCGCCGGAAACCATCACGCGTCTGATGAACATGGGAATCGAACCGTTCCTGGTGGCGACTTCCGTTCACCTGATCTGTGCCCAGCGACTCATCCGCCGCATTTGCAAAGATTGTACCGAGCCGGTTGACGTTCCGGTGCAAGCCTTGATTGAGGAAGGATTTAGCCCTGAAGAGGCCAAGACGGTGAAGATTCAAAAGGGGAAGGGTTGCGGCGCATGCAACAACACCGGCTACAAAGGCCGTTGCGGTCTGTATGAAGTGATGGAAGTGGATGACGAAATTAGAGAATTGGTTCTGGTGGGGGCATCTGCGGTGGAACTTAAAAAAAAGGCGATCGAGCGCGGCATGATCACGTTGCGACGCAGCGGCCTGATCAAAGTTGCCGCGGGCATGACCACACTCGAGGAAGTGGCCCGCGAAACGATTCACTGATTCGTGAGTTAGCGAAATCGGAAAGTAGAATTCGGGACTAAGGGGAAGGAAACAGATTATGGCTTTGTCGTTAAGCGATCTGCTCAAAAGAATGTTGGAGATGAGCGGCAGCGATCTTCACATCACCACCAATTCGCCGCCTCAGATTCGTGTGCACGGGCATCTGGTGCCGCTCGATTTGCCGCAGATGACGCCGGCTGAGACCAAACAGCTGGCTTACAGCGTCATGACGGATTCGCAGAAGCACCGCTTCGAGGAAAGCCTGGAGCTCGACTTCTCTTTTGGGTTGAAAGGGCTGGCCCGCTTCCGCGCCAACGTTTTCAACCAGCGCGGCGCCACGGCCGCCGTCTTCCGTCTGATCCCATTTGAGATCAAATCGTTCAACCAGCTCGGCTTGCCTGCAGTGGTCAGCAAGCTTTGCGATAAACCGCGCGGTCTGGTGCTGGTGACGGGACCGACGGGCTCCGGTAAGTCGACCACGCTCGCGGCCATGATCGACAAGATCAACAGCGAGCGACATGACCACATCCTCACGATTGAGGATCCCATCGAGTTCGTCCACATGAACAAGAACTGTGTGGTCAACCAGCGCGAACTGCACGCCGATACCAAGAGCTTTACCGATGCCTTACGGGCAGCGCTTCGTGAAGATCCCGACGTGGTGCTGATCGGCGAAATGCGTGACCTGGAGACCATCGAATCGGCGCTGCGAATCGCCGAAACCGGACACTTGACCTTTGGTACCTTGCATACCAATTCGGCAACGTCCACCATCAACCGCATCATCGACGTGTTCCCGGCTCACCAGCAACCGCAGATCCGCGCCCAGTTGTCGCTGGTTCTGGAAGGCGTCATGTGTCAAACCCTGTTGCCGACGATCAACGGTAAGGGCCGCGCCATGATCATGGAAATCTTGATCCCAAATCCGGCGGTTCGAAACCTGATTCGCGAAGACAAGATTCACCAGGTCTACTCGGCCATGCAATCCGGCCAGGATAAATTTGGCATGCAAACGTTTAATCAGGCTCTGGCCACGGCCTACGTCCAGAAGCAGATTTCTTTGGAGATCGCACTGCAGCGGTCGAGCAATCCAGATGAACTGCAGGAAATGATTAACCGAGGTGCCTCGTTGACGAACCGGGGCGGCGGCACGGCCGGATCGTCAATGTCACGAGGAGCGACGTCATCGAAGGGCTAAACATTCGGCAATCAGCACGACGATGAACAGGATCGAGCGATTGGGCAGAGATTTGTGATCCGACGACCAGTTGAGGAGAGAGAGATACCATGCCAGTTTTCACATTTTCCGGCAAGGACGCCTCCGGACAGAAGATTTCCGGGGAGCGCAACGCACCAAACAAGCAGGCGCTGGGACAGCAGTTGCGGCGCGAGCGGATCACCCCCGGTTCCATCCGCGAGAAGGGCAAGGAATTTGCCATGCCCACTTTCGGCTCGGGTAAGGTCAAGACCAAGGACATCGCGATTTTTTTCCGCCAGTTCTCGGTCATGATCGACGCCGGCTTGCCACTGGTGCAGTGTCTGGAGATTCTCGCGGCCAACCAGGAAAGTCAGTCTTTTCAGAAGACGCTGACGGGCGTCCGCACCACCGTAGAAGGTGGTGCCACGCTGGCCAACGCGATGCGCCAGTATCCGCTGGTCTTTGATGATCTCACCACGAACATGATTGAGGCCGGCGAGACGGGCGGTATTCTCGACATCATTCTGCAGCGCTTGGCGACTTACGTGGAAAAAGCCGTTCGCCTGCGCGCCGCGGTGAAGTCGGCGCTGATCTATCCCGTGGCCGTCGTCAGCATCGCGACCCTGATTGTCGGCGCGCTGCTCAAGTGGGTCGTCCCTATTTTCTCCAACCTGTTTTCCGGTCTTGGCGTTACGCTTCCTCTTCCCACGCGCATCGTGATGGGGCTCAGTGCGTTCGTGCAAGGTTTCTGGTGGGTTGCCATCGGCGGAGTGATCGGTTTGGTGTTTGGCCTCAAGCAGATTCGCAAACACCCGCGCGGCCGCTATTACTTCGACAAAGCGCTGCTGAAGATGCCAATCGTCGGCAGTCTCCTCCGCAAGATTGCGGTTGGCCGCTTTACCCGAACGCTGGGTACGTTGATCACCTCCGGCGTGCCGATCCTCGAAGGATTGGCGATTACCGCCAAGACTTCCGGTAACGCCGTCCTGGAAGAGGCGTTGATGAAAGTCCGGAAAGCGATTGAAGAGGGCCGAACGATCGTCGATCCGCTCAGGGAATGCGGAGTGTTTCCGAACATGGTGACTCAGATGATCGGAGTCGGCGAAGCGACCGGCGCTATGGACAACATGTTGCAGAAGATCGCCGATTTTTATGAAGAAGAAGTGGACGCCGCCACGAAGGACATGTTGGCCATGTTGGAGCCAGCGATCATCGGCGTTCTGGGCCTCAGCATTGGCGGTATCGTGATCTCGCTCTATATGCCGCTGTTTGCCATGATTGCCAAGCTGGCAGGCTAACGAATATCCGGTCAGGAGCGCCCGCTGCCGGGAGTGCTCCTGACTTTTGAGAACCCGCCCATGAATCGCGGCGGCCCGCTGGGCAGTTCCCCGGCGGGATTGTCTTCATCGGAACCTTGATGCAATCGACGTTCGACGAGCGGAGTTGGCTGGCCTGGCTAGTCAAGGTGCGGATCCTGATCTTGACCTTCCTGCTCGCAATTCAATTGGCGGTGACGCACCTTGCGCCCGCTCCACTTCCTCTGCATCTGTTCGTGGGCACGATCTTCCTGTGGTTTGTCCTCTCGCTTTTCTATGCTCTCCTGCTCTCGCTCTGGGATGAACTTCAGCTGCAAGCTTCCTTGCAAGTGCTGACTGATCTGGTTTTTGTCAGTCTGGTCGTGCATCAAACGGGAGGCTGGGATAGTTCCCTCAACTTTCTGTACCCGCTCGTCATCATTGTGGCCAGCATTTTGCTTCCTCGAGTGTGGGCTCATCTGGTTGCAGCTCTTGCCTTCATTCTTTACGGCACGGTGATTGAACTCAACTACTACGGGGTCGTGAAGTCCTACTGTACGACTCACCCTGGACTGAAATCGCTTCAGGCCATCATTTTGGTGAACCTGTTTGCTTATCTGGCGGTCGCCTATCTGGCAGGTTTGCTGAACTCGAAGTTACGCCAGGCGCGGGTGCAATTGGAGAATACCAGCGGCGCTCTGGAAAACCTGCAGATTCTTCATGAAAACATTATTCAGTCCATCAGCAGCGGATTGATTACCACCGGTATCGATGGCCACATCACACTGGTGAACAGCGCCGCGCTAAAGCTTTTGGAGAGCACGCCTGGCCAGTTGCTGGGAAATTCGGTCAGCAAGCTTTTCCTCGACGCGCTGCCCAATGCCGAGTCGCAGCAAGCCTACGCGGAGGTTCGATACGACGCGGCGAATTCATTCCGCAAAACATTGCGAGTAAGAGTAGCCAACCTGAACCTGGCGGAAGGCGGCAGGGTCGGCCTGGTCTATGTGCTGGATGATCTCACCGAGATCCGCCGCCTGGAGCGCGAAGTCCGTTTGCAAGACCGACTGGCGGCTGTGGGCCGGCTGGCGGCGGCCATTGCGCACGAGATTCGCAATCCGCTTACCTCCATTGCGGGCTCGGTCAGCATGCTCTCCGCCATTCCCGAGATGAGCACCGAACATCGGCAACTGCTCGACATTGTCACCCGGGAATCGCAACGGCTTAACAGCATCATCACTGATTTTCTGGCGTACTCCCGAGGCAAGCAGTACCGCTTCGACAAAACTGATCTCCTGCCGCTGCTCGAGGACACACTCACTTTAATGCGACATCGCATGACGGCGGAGAACACGGGCATCGTGATCGAAGATCGATTTGACGTGGCTGAGGCCTGGGTCCTCGCCGACGGCGACAAGATCAAACAGGTATTTTGGAATTTCGGGGAGAACGCCGTGCGTGCCATGCAGAACGGTGGCACCTTACGGGTTGGCATCGAACGTTTGGGCGACGACTGGCAGATTACATTCGCCGATACCGGAAGCGGAATGACGCCGCAACAGACGGAAAAGATTTTCGAACCTTTTCAATCAAACTTTGAGGGCGGCACCGGCCTGGGATTGGCTGTGGTCTACCAGATTGTGCAGGCGCACGAAGGAAGAGTTTGGGCGCGGTCGAAGCCCGGGCAGGGAACCACGTTCGTTCTCAGGTTGCACCGGCTCGAGTCGGAGCGGCAGTCACCGCACACTTCTTCGTCCGACGGTTGGGCCGCAACCCACGGCCCAACTCAAGCGTCACCGCCTTTGGCGGCCGCTGCAAGCGGGAGGTCCCGTGGCTAACATTCTCGTCTGCGACGACGAACGCTCCATTTGTGAAATGCTGGACATCGCTTTGCGTCGCGACGGACACCGCGTGGAGACTGTGCATTCCGGCCAAACCGCCAAAAACAAAATTGACGGCAATCTCTATGACCTGATCATCACCGATATCAAGATGCCGAACGTGGACGGCATTGAAGTCCTTCGTCATGCGCATCGCGTTTCGCCCGACTCTCCGGTCATTCTCATCACTGCGGTGGATGACTACGAAGCTGCGGTGGAAGCGGTCAAAGCCGGAGGAGCCTCCGATTACATTCGCAAGAGCCCCGGTCTGGTCGATGAGATCAGGCTCGCCATCAGCCGGGTGCTCGAAAAGCTGACTCTCAGCAAACAGAATTTCGCCTTGCGCCGCGATGCTGCATCGCACAACTCGCTCGATAACATCATCGGTTCCAGCCCGGCAATGGAGAAGCTCAAGCAGACGGTACGCACCGTCGCTTCCACGGCGAGCACTGTCCTGATTCATGGCGAAAGCGGTACGGGTAAGGAGTTGGTGGCGCGCGCTGTACACATCTGTTCCCCTCGTGCCACGGATCCCTTCGTTTCCGTGAACTGCGGAGCCTTTCCGGAAACTTTGCTGGAAAGCGAACTCTTCGGCTACCTGAAGGGAGCGTTTACCGGGGCCACACAGAACAAGCGCGGATTATTCGAAGTAGCGGGCGGCGGCACCATCTTTCTCGACGAAATCAGCGAGATGACCCTGGCCATGCAGGTGAAGTTGCTTCGCGTATTGCAGGAGCGCTCCGTGCGCCCGGTGGGCGGCACCAGCGAGATTCCCATTGATGTGCGGGTGATCGCGGCCACCAATCGCGATCTCGACAAGGCCGTCGCCGAAAACCTGTTTCGCGAAGATCTCTATTATCGCCTCAGTGTGATTCCAATCCGCGTGCCTGACCTGCGCGAGCGCCGCGGAGATATCCCTCTACTCGCCAATCATTTTCTGAAGAAATACGCAGCGGCCGCGAATCGCAGCATCCTTCGTCTCAACCAACAATCGCTGGATGCGCTCTGCGATTACGAGTGGCCCGGCAATGTTCGCCAACTTGAAAATACCATCGAACGCGCCGTCGCACTGGAGGTGAGCGACGAGTTGCATGTCGAGTTGCCCGCGGAGCGGCCCAAAGCCCGCGCCGCCGCGGCCGGCGTTTCTGGAGGTACTTCGGAGGTAGCTCCAGGAGCTGTGCTTCCGCAAGGGATTGGCCTGGAGGGTTACGTCGCCAACATCGAGCGCACTCTGCTTCTAAATGCTCTCGAGCACTCGAACGGCGTGCAGACCAAGGCCGCAGATCTCCTGAGCATTTCCTACCGCTCGTTCCGGCATTTGATGAAGAAGTACGAGCTGTAGCTCTCCGCTTTCGGCCGTCAAGCTCTCCGTCATGAAATAACAAGGCCGCGGACTTGCGTGCTCCGAGCGGATGTTTGTGCCGAGCCGACAGCTGACAGCTAGCTCTTCTTCAACTGCTGCTTCCATCCCAGCACCCGCGCCTTCGCTCCCTCGGCCTCCGCTTCAGGGATCATGCCCTTCTTCTGATAGAGCACAGACAAGCTGGTGTGCGCCAGCACGTCGTCCGCATCCAATTCGGTGATTTTCTGCGCTACGCCGATCGCTTCATCGTAGCGTTGCAAATCCTGCAGGGCGCGCGCCAGTCCGTGCATAGCTTCAGTGAACGAGGGATCGACTGCCAGCGATTCACGATAAGCCGCGACAGCCTCTTCCAACTTCCCATCCCCCATCAAATCGAGTGCGGCGTAGTAGTGGTCTTCTGCTTTTTGACGGGGATTTGCTTCAGACATGGCAGGAGCTTCCCTGGCGGAGACAGAATCTTAACATGGGAACGGATGTATTCGCCGCCCCGACCAGAGGTATCATGTATCGCATGCGCCATTCCCTGCGCTTTCTGTGGAACGCCACCCGGGGCCATCGCCTGGCCCCGTGGCGGAGTCCATATCTGCTGTGGCGCATCGAGACCTACTGCGGCGTCAAGATGACGAAAATTGGCTTCCTTGAGTTCTGGGAATTTCTGTGGCGCGAGCGCTCCAGCCTGTGGCGTTTTCTGAAGTGGACGGCTGAGATGGATCGCTATGCTCATCCCCGGCCGAGAAATCCGTAAATTTGCTACGCGCCCTTGCCCGCGGCGGCAGCTTCGCCGAGGATGATGGTCACGTCGGTTCCCTTGCTGGCTCCGGTCAACTGGGCCGCGGCTCCACGGTTTGCGGCAATCTCCAGAAAGCCCATGCTGCCGAGAACGCCGAAAACCTCGCCCGGCGCGCCCTCCGCATAAGCAGTGTGGATTTCGGTAATCTCACCGCTTCCGACAACAATCTTGAAACTGGATGCCGCATTGAAAAGCAAGGGAGCATCCTGAGGCGTGATGTTGGTGATGAGGTTTCCGAACCGGTCAACCTTCAGCACGACGCCGCGCAAACGGTTTTCATCGACGGTTTTCGGCTTCGGCGACGAAAAGCGCACGTACTCCTCAACCTGATCGCCAAACTTCAGCGGGTCAACCTCTTTGGCCAGGTACGCGGCGATGGGGGAAAAAATGTCCCGCGCGTGGAACGTGTTACTTACCGGCTGCAGAAAGTAGTGCTCGGAGGTAATGTGCCGCACGTGCATGCGTTCCTCGCGTGCGTAAACTAGAGAAAGCACACCATTGTCTGGCGCCACGAAATGGTATTTTTCGCTGGAGGCGAGAATCGGTCGCCGTGCCGTACCTACGCCAGGATCCACCACAACGATATGCACGGTTTTAGAAGGGAAGTAGGAATAAGCCTGCGAAATCGTGAGCGCGCCATCCAGCACGTCGAAAGGCTGGACGGAATGGCAGATGTCGACAATCTCCGCCTCGGGCAGAATGTCCAGAATGACGCCCTTCATGATGCCTACAAAATGGTCGTTCGTGCCGAAGTCTGTGGTAAGCGTGATTATGGGACGATGAGCCAAGATTACTCCTCGAATGGAACAGAATTTTCCCGGAGAATCGAAAGTAACTGTTGCTGGGCGCCACAGTCAAGACACGTAGGTAATGAAGAAGGAGTGGTCAGGGATCGTGAGGAGGGATCCGTGGCCACTCATCACTGGCCGCTCCGATTTTCACTGACCACTGATCACCGATCACAGGCCACGGCTACTCAATATGAATATCGCCCGAGCCGGTGTGCACCGTCAGCAGCGGCCCGCCGCCGCGCGCTTGTCCGATGATCTGCTTGCGCGCCTCTTGTAGGCGTCCCTGCACGGTCATGGTGATCGCCGGACCTACATCCAGTGTGCCCGAACTGGTGGAAAGGTTGGCATCGAAGGCGGCGTTCCCGGGCAATTGGACGTGCACATTTCCCGATCCTGTGCGGATGTCCCACGCGCCGGTTTGGGTGCCCTGACTCGTGATATCGCCGCTGCCGGTTTCCGCGTGAAACGCCCCCTGCATGCCGCGAGCTTTAATATTGCCCGATCCCGTATGCAAATCCACGTCGCCCGATCCGGTCTCTTCAACTTCGATATCTCCGCTGCCCGTGCCGCCCCTCACCGCACCCGCGATCTCTCTCGCGCGAATGTTTCCCGACCCCGTCTTCAAACGAATTTCTCCTGCAACCCGGGAGAGTTTTACCTCCCCGGATCCGCTCTGCAGGTCCACATTGCCGCGAGTCCCCGCAATGGTCTGATCCCCGGATCCGCTGTGGGTGCGGACCGTCGTTTCTGGAGGCACGGTGATTTCATAGTCCACCGAAATGTCGTGCGCATTCACATAATCAATACGAATACTATTTCCATCCTGCCGCACCGGAGGATGCTGTTCGATCTCGCTGACGTCGGCGTGCCGGTTTCCGAATAGCCAATGATCCCCCACAAATATTTTGCCGTGAATCGAGACCGATGCCGATGGCCCAGTGCGGACGGTGATGTCGCCGGAATGAGTTTCCACTTCCAGATCGACCGGGCCGCTTACCTGGAATGTCTTGTCGAATGTCCCTTGCGGCGTGGAAGCCACCGCCATGGTCGAGGCCAGCAGCACAACCAGCGCGATCGCCAGAAATGAGAATCGCATCGGAATCGAAGAGGGAATACGGCAGATGCCTGGGTTATTCATGTTCGAGCCACTCCATCGGTTGCCATCAGGTCGCCCTTTCGGGGTTAGGTTCACCTTCAGCTATCAGGTCTCACGCTTGTGCGGTTGACCGTCCTCCGGCAGACGCCGGAGACTACGCTCAGACTCGGGGAGAAAGTGGCCGTCACTACGGGGCGACGCCTTCGACGAGAAACAGGCGGCTCTTTGTGGAACTTTGCCGGAACGGCCTGATCGCCGTATAGGCTGGCGAATCATACCACTCACGCGCTTTCTCCACGCTGTCGAAGCCGATTACCACAACATAGCCCTTCGGCGGTTCGCCCTCAAGACCCTGGACCCTTGCCGCCACGAACGACATAGCGCCCGTTGAAAGAGGCCACGATTGGCGGCGCCTTCTCCCCATATTTCTTTAAGGTAGCGGGGTCGGTTACTTCGACTTCCGCGATGACGTAGCCAGGTGGCGTCTTGACTTGCTCGGCATGAATCGCCCTGGCACCCGCGACACCGATCCAGACGCCAGCCAGCACCGCTAGCGCCAGTTTGTATTTCGTTTTCATCGGTACGTTCCTCATGTCTAAACGACGTGGGCCGAGCCCTTACTGCAGCACCACCTGATCGCCCTCTTTCAATCCGCTGAGCACTTCCGTCTTCGCGCCGTTCGAAATCCCGATGTTGACCGCGATCTTATCCTTGCCTTCCTTGCCCTTCGGATCAGGAATTTCAACCGAAGCCTTCTTATCCTTGTCGTACAAAATTGCGCCCTCCGGAATCTGCAGCACGTTCTTGTGTTCTTCCAGGATGATTTCCGCGTTGGCAGTCATTTCGGCTTTCAACTCGCCCCCCGGATTCTGAATCGAAACCCTCACTTCGAAGGTGGTGACGTTGTCCTTCTCCACGCCCATCGGAGAGATCTTCGTCACCTTGCCGGTAAAAGTCTTGTCCTTGAAGGATTCCACTTTGATCCGCGCCGGCTGGCCCAGATACACCTTGCCGATGTCGCTCTCATCCACTTTGCCCTTCACGTAAACCTCGCTGGTATCGCCCAGCGTCATCACCAGCGTGGCCGAGGAACCAAGCACCAGGATCGAGCTCACCGCATCGCCCATCTCCACGTCGCGCGAGAGCACGATACCGTCGATCGGGGAAACAATGTCGGTATAGCTGAGCTGCTCTTCCAACTGCTTGAGGTTGGCCTGATCTTGGGCGACCTGGGCGCGCGACTGCGCGATCTTCGCCTTCAGCACAGTCATCTGGGCTTTGGCCACATTCTGTTTATTCAGCGACATTTCATAATTCTTCTCGGCATCGTCGAGCGCAGACGCCGACACTACGCCATCCTTGGCCATGCCAACTGCACGGTCATAGGCGCGCCTCAACAGCGGCACGTCGGGTCCTTCGGCGTCTACCTTGGAGCGCTCATAATCCGCCTGCGAACTGGTCAGGTTGGCTTCGGCAGCATCCAGAGCCGCGCGCGACTGTGCGACCTGCGCCTCAATTTCAACCTTGTCGAGTTGCGCCAGCAACTGACCTTTCTTGACGCGATCCCCGTACTCCACCAGTAACTTTTTCACGATGCCGCTGGCCTTCGATTTCACTTCGACCTTTGTGATGGGTGTTACCTTGCCGGTCGCCACCACGCTCTTTGCCAGGTCACCCTTCTCCACCTGCGCTAGCTTTGTGGGATCGATCTTCGTACCGCCTCGGGTAGCTGCGAACACTCCGATCGCAATCAGCAGGACAATCGCCAGCCCAATGCCGCCATAGAGGAACAGTCTGCGACGCTTCTTTTTATTATTTCCGTTTCCGTTCACGATTGCCTCCTGATAAGAGCCCGCAATGAAGCCCGCCCGCGCTCTGCTTAGAGTTACGCGCCGCGCATGGGATTAGTTCCAAAGATCTTCCTGATTCGCCGGACAGCCGACCGCTCCCTGATTTGTCCACTCTCTCGTTTAGACCTTCCAGATCCCCAAAGGGTAGCGCATGGAGGGCCGATTTTCAGGACGCAGCGCGGTTCGCGGCTGATTTAAGTTGGTGATTCGGGAGAAAATCCAGCACTTTCCTGGGATTTGCGGTGCTAGAATGACCCATCCATGATCGCCTTTGTGCTGCTCCGGGTGCTTCTGATCCTTCTCCTGGTGGCGGCCAACGCGTTTTTTGCGGCTGCGGAATTCTCCCTGGTCAGCGTTCGCGACACAAGAATCCAGCAGCTCATATCCTCGGGCCGAATCGGCGCCCGCACCGTCCAGCGCCTTCACCAGCATCTTGATGAAGTCGTGAACGGAGTGCAGGTGGGCATCACCATGGTCAGCCTGACCCTGGGCTGGATCGGTGAACCCATGGTCGCTCGCCTGGTGGAAGCGCTTCGCTTCGTTCACCAGGTTCCCCACGCGGCCGTCTACGCTCACGGCATCGCCATCGTGATCGCCTTCAGCCTGATTACCTACCTCCATGTCCTCCTCGGAGAACTCGTTCCCAAGACTCTCGCCCTCCAGCGCGCCGAGCAGATTGCACTCGCCGTGGCCGCGCCCATGGAGGCCTTTCTCACCATTACGCGCCCTTTGCTTTTTTTCATGCGGCGCTCCGGCGGCTTGGTATTGCGGCTTTTCGGCACGCGCGACACTCGCCGTGGGGGCGCCGTTCATTCGCCCGACGAACTCAAACTCATCGTCACCGCCAGCCGCCAATTCGGTCAGATTCCCGAGTCGCAGGAGGAAATGATCCACAACGCCATCGAACTCGACAGCATCACCGTTCGCGAAGTCATGGTGGCGCGTCCCGATATTTTTTCTTTGCCCTCCGACCTCACCCTTGACGACGCCCTGAACCGTGTAGTCGAAGGCCAGCACTCGCGCATCCCTGTGTACGACCCCCAGCGCGGCCCGGAGCACATCGTCGGCGTCCTTTACTATAAGGAACTCATTCGCTGGGTGAGGCTCCGCCTGGTCAATCTGGGCCAGCCCCTGGCCTCGCGAATCTCCCGTACCCAAATCGGCCAGATCATGTACGACGTCCTCGTCGTGCCTGAAACCAAAGTCCTCTCCGAGTTGCTGGATGAATTCAAGCAGCGTCGCCGGCATCTCGCTGTCGTCGTCGACGAGTTTGGCTCAACTGCGGGCGTGATCACGGTCGAGGATATTCTTGAACAACTCGTCGGCGACATCGAAGATGAGTTCGACGTCTCCCTGCCCGAACCCGCTTTAGCCGACGAATCGATTCTGGTTCTCGAAGGCGCGGTCAACATCCGCGATCTCGAAACTCAGCACGGCCTGCTTTTGCCGCGTGATGCTGGTTTCGAGACCCTCGCCGGATTCGTCCTGGCCCGCCTGCAACGCATCCCCTCCCTCGGTGACTCCTTCGAGTTCGAAGGCCATCGTTACACAGTCGAAGAGATGGAAGGCCACCGCATCGCAAGAGTGAAAATCGAGAAACTGGAAAGTCTCGAGGCCAAAGCAGAATCGGCAAAGCAGAGCGGAGATTAAAATAAGAGCTTGGTCATTCTGAGGTCCGCGTTCTTTGCCGGCCGAAGGACCCACGCAACCGGCGTCGCCGCAAAACTCCTGGGAGTTAGGGTGCCCGCGAATAACGACGATCAACTACGCCTGGGTATTCACACTGCGCTAGAATGACGTTGGCCAAGCCAAACTGAAGCCAGAAGCCCAATGGCCAAAGCCCTTCTCCAACGCGTGCTCTACATCCTCCCAGTAATCTGGCTGGTGGTCTCCCTGGTCTTCCTGCTCATCCATCTCGTCCCCGGGGACCCCATCCAGCAAATGCTCGGCGAAGGCGCGCCACCGTCAGATATCCAGGCCACGCGCCATGCTTACGGCCTCGACGCCCCGCTGGGCGAGCAGTACCTCCATTACTGGAAAGGCGTCCTCCACGGCGACCTCGGCCCATCATTCCGTTACAATCAAAGCGTCACGCGCCTTCTCGCCCAGCGCTATCCCTACACCCTGCAGCTCACGCTGGCATCGCTTTTCGTCGCCATCATCCTGTCGATCCCCGCCGGCGTGCGCTCCGCCCAGCGCCGCAACCGCTGGGACGACCGCCTCCTCAGCGTAGTCAGCCTCTTTGGCCTGTCCTTCCCCAACTTCGCTTTGGGCCCAATCCTGATTCTTCTGTTCGCCATCAAGCTCGGATGGCTCCCCGTCTCTGGCGCCGGCTCCTTTGTCAACCTCATCCTGCCAGCCGTCACCATGGGCGGAGCGCTCGCCGCCATCCTTACCCGCATGGTGCGCACCTCCATGCTCGAAGAGCTAAGCCAGGACTACATCCGCACCGCCCGCGCCAAAGGCCTGCCCGAGCGCACCGTCGTCTACCGCCATGCCCTGCGCAACGCCATGATCCCCATCATCACCGTACTCGGCCTGCAGTTCGGGGCCCTCCTAGCCGGCGCGATCGTCACCGAAACCATTTTCTCCTGGCCTGGCATCGGGCGCCTGACCATCCAAGCCATTTCGAACCGTGATTACTACTTGGTGCAAGGCTGCATCCTGGCAATCGGGTTGACTTATGTCGCCGTAAATTTCCTGACGGATGTTCTGTACTCCGTGGCGAACCCGAGGATCAGACAGTAGAATGCTCGCGGCACCGCCCAACCTATGTACTTTGTCCACATCATGACGAACCGTCGAAGACCTCGGGTACGGGCGTCACCAACAACCTCAAGCGACGGGGAGGAGAACACAAGCCGGGAACCGGCTCGGGGTTTACCGCGAAATACAAACTCGACCGGCTCGTGCAGTTCGAGCGTTTCCGGTGTTATTCCGCTGCGGTTGCGCCCTCCCTCCGTCGGTCAACCGCCCGCGCTCGGCAAACCAAAGTTGGTCAAGCCGCGAGCAGCCGCGAAAGGATTTTCTATTTATCGCGAGAGTGTTCCATCTGCCTGTAAGATGGGAACATTATCACCGCTGCCATCTCGTTCCGCCGCCGGGCTGCCGGAAGTGTAGGTCACAGTCCGCTGGCGGCCACCGGCGTCGTTCTGGTCATCGTCTTCGTAATCTTCGCGCTGTTCGCTCCGTGGATCGCGCCGCAGGATCCAGCATCCATCAACCTTCCGGCGCGCCTTGGTGCTCCCTCCCGTGCCCACTGGTTTGGCACCGACGAACTCGGCCGCGACATTTTCTCCCGCATGATTTACGGCGCCCGCGTTTCCATGCTCGTCGGAACCTGCGTTGTGCTCGCTTCGCTCACTCTTGGCCTAATCATTGGTTCCATCGCCGGCTACTACGGCGGAGGCATCGACCGCTTCGTGAATGTTGTTCTGATGAATGCATTCTTATCGTTCCCCGGAATTCTCCTGGCGATCGCGTTCGTCGCATTTCGTGGTCCCGGAATTTTCAATCTTGTCTTTGCGCTCTCGCTCGGGGGATGGGTCGGGTACGCGCGTCTCGTCCGTGGACAAGTCCTTGCGGCGCGGGAGCGCGAGTTCGTCGAAGCGGCCCGCGCCCTTGGCGCCAGCGACCTTCGCATCATCGTGCGCCACCTCTTGCCCAACATCATTCAGCCCGTAGTCGTGCAGGCCGCGATCGGCATGGCGGGAGCCATTCTCGCTGAAGCGACCATGAGTTTTCTGGGTCTCGGCGTGCCGCCGCCGACGGCCAGCTGGGGGGCCATGCTCAATGATGGCCGCGCGCACTTGTTCGATGCGCCTCACCTGGTGCTTTTTCCGGCGCTTGCGGTGATGCTCGCCGTGCTGTCCTTCAACTTCATCGGCGACGCGCTGCGAGACTACCTCGATCCTCGATCCCGCATCGAGGTGGGACTCTAACCTGACATAACCCCTTCAAAACACGGTTTATACATTTCTTGACACGTATCGCATATTGCAATATAAATATCTCGATTTGGAATATGAACTTGGGCGAGAAAATCCGTTACTTGCGCGAAGTGGAAGGTTCGCTGCGCGGCCTGGGGCGTCCGATGACGCAACAGGAACTGGTGAAGGCGGTGCGTCAGGAACTGCGCAAGAGCATCAGCCAGTCGTATCTGTCGCAGATCGAAAGCGGGGCACGGCCGCATATGACCCAGTCGTCGCGGGCGCTGTTGGCAAGGTTCTTCAAGGTGCACCCGGGGTTTTTGGTGGATGACCCGGAGGGCTATCACACGGAACTGACTTCTGACTTGCGCACTACCGAGGGGCAGCTTGATGTTTGGCTGCTGCAAGGGTCGGAGCGATTTGTGAGCGACCCCGAAGTGAGCGAGGTGCTGATCCAGGCGGCCCACGAAAAGGATACGCGCCGCTGTCTGCTGTTGCTGGGTGCGATTCTCGAGACTCCCGGGCTGGCCGAACGCCTGCTGGAGGCGTTGCGCCCGGAAGCGATGGTGAGCCGAGATCACCGCAACCATCGTCGGGGTTTTCCCGGCCAAGAACGGGGACCTGTGCCGAGTACGGAAGGGAGGCGAATCCGATGAACCAACTCATGACCTGGGCGGATTTTTATCTGATTTGTTTCGCGGTCGGCTTCTGCTTCAGTTTCTTTTCGTTCGTGCTGGGAGGCGCGCGATTTGGCCGGTTGCATATGCCTCATTTCCACGGCCACGTAAGTGGCGCTCCCCTGCCGTCGACCACGGTATCGGCGGGACATGCTGCCGGCCATGCCCAAGCCGGGACAGGCGGGGTGGACGTAAGAACGCAGAGCGCTGGAGTTTCGCCATTGAACCTTCCTACACTCGCGGCGTTCCTGGCGTGGTTTGGCGGGAGCGGCTATCTGCTCACGCGTTACTCCGGACTGTGGGTCGGCTTCGGCTTGCTGGCTTCAATCGCCAGTGGGCTGCTGGGTGGAGGCATGGTATTTCTCTTCCTTAGCAAGGTGCTGATGTCGTACGACGAGAATATGGATGCTGCCGATTATGAAATGGTGGGAGTGCTGGGTCGAATCTCCAGCGCGATCCGCGTGGGGGGGACGGGGGAGATGGTCTACGCGCAGATGGGAACGCGTCGTGTGTGCGGCGCGCGCAGCGATGGCGCTAGCGCCATCGAGAAGGGAACCGAGGTGGTGGTCACGCGCTACGAAAAGGGAATCGCGTACGTTCGCTTGTGGAGCGAAATGTCAGGGGACGAGTAGCGGTTGCTGTGATGGAGGGTCACCTGGAGCGATACTTTATGAATCGGGACTGGTACCAAGCGGCGATTTGGCTGGGATGGCGGGCGCTGCCGGCCACGGCGCTGAATTACTGGCACGCCTGGGATCGATTGCCCGCACGCATGGCAGTGCACTTCAACGCTAACTGGCAATCGAACGGCCGGACTACAAAAGAAGGTTCGCTGCTCTTGGCTCTTGACCTTATCACTTTCATGCTGACCCTGTGCACAGTCGCCGCCTATGTCGTGCAGGCCTTGAACCCACGGTCCTCATGGCCGGTGCTGATCGCGTTCTATGGGGCGCTAGGTTTTGGATGGTACGGGAGCAACTCAATCGGGGAGTACAACCTGCACCGCGACCGGCAGGCGCGGCATACAGAATGCGCGCCGGCAACCTCCGCGCGGATCAGGTCACGCGAACGGTTCTTCAACCGCATTTGTAACAGGAGGCGTTATGTTCGAGATGTCACGCATGGTTGAGATGTGGATCATTATCGGGCTGGGAGTGATGGCCATTATGTTCCTGACGAGCATGTTGGCCAGGCTCTACCGCAAAGCGGGACCACACGAGGCACTCATCGTGTATGGCTTTGGCGGCACGCGGGTGGTGCAGGGGCACGGCACGCTGGTGTTTCCCATGGTGCAAGTGTGCAAGGACCTGTCGCTCGAGTTGATGTCGTTCGACGTAGCGCCGCAGCAGGACCTTTACACCAAGCAAGGCGTAGCGGTGACTGTCGAAGCTGTCGCCCAGATCAAAGTGAAGTCGGACCGCGAGTCGGTGTTAACTGCGGCAGAACAATTCCTGACCAAAAGCGACCAGGAGCGCGAGGGGCTCATCCGGTTGGTGATGGAAGGGCATTTGCGCGGCATCATCGGGCAGTTGACGGTGGAGGAGATCGTGAAGCAGCCGGAGATGGTCTCCGACCGCATGCGCGGTACTTGCGCCGAAGATATGAACAAGATGGGGCTCGAGGTAATTTCGTTCACCATCAAAGAAGTTCGAGATAAGAACGAGTACATCACCAACATGGGCAAGCCGGACGTGGCGCGCATCAAACGCGATGCAGACGTGGCCACCGCGGAAGCGGACCGGGACACGGCGATCAAACGTGCCTTGGCGCAACGGGAAGCGGCCGTGGCCAAGGCGCAGGCAGACCAGGAACGCGTGCTGGCGGAAACGTTGTCTCTCGCGAAGCAGGCGGAATCGCAGCGCGATCTTGAGGTGAAGAAGGCGCAATTTTTGGAAGTCACCAAGCGCCAGCAGGCGCAAGCCGACAAGGCCTATGACATCCAGACCAACATCATGCAACAGCAGGTGATCGCCGAGCAGGTCAAGGTGCAGCAGATCGAGAAGGAGCAGCAGGTCAAAGTGCAGGAGGCGGAAATCAATCGCCGCGAGAAAGAATTGATTGCAACCGTGTTGAAGGGAGCGGAGATCGAGCGTCAGCGGATCGAGACGCTGGCGGCAGCCGAAAAGCAGCGTTTGATCGCGGAAGCCGAAGGACACGCCTCATCGATACGCGCACAAGGCGAAGCGGAGGCCGAAATCATTTTCAAGAAAGGCGAATCCGAAGCCAAGGCGATGAACGTGAAAGCCGAGGCCTATCAGGAGTACAACCAGGCAGCGGTGATCGACCGGCTGTTTAGTTGTATGCCAGAAGTGGTGAAGGCGCTCGCCAGTCCGCTGGCGAACGTGGACAAGATCACCATCGTCTCCACGGGAAACGGCGATGCCTCCGGGATGAACAAAATCACGGGAGACATTGCGAAGATGGCGGCGCAGGTGCCGGCTTTGTTCGAGACGCTTTCAGGCATGCCGCTCGCGGAGTTGCTGGGCAAGGTGCGGCCGTTGGGGGACCCTACGCCGAAGCCGCCGGTGGTGGATGCGACGAAGTAAGGGGTCTCCATGGCTCGTGTGGAGACAGCCGCCTCGGCCCAGGGCAAAGTCGAAGGGGCTGCCCCACCGAGCGCAGCCAGGCGAAGAAGTTGGAGTAGCGACGATGAACACGAAATCGAAAGGAATGGGTTTGGGAATTGCGTTGGGCGCTGCGCTGGGCACGGCGCTTGGAGTGATGGCGGGACACGTCGCGGTGTGGCTGGGGCTGGGTGTGGCAATCGGCATGGCCATCGGCAGCACATTGCGGCGGACAACGTGCGCGAACTGCCAAGCGGCAAAACGAAGTCAGGAACGAAGAGCAAGAAGCTAGAAGTTCAAGAGAAAAGGAGTCCATCATGGCACTACTAGAGCGTGTTTCCACATTAGTCCGCGCAAACCTCAACGACTTGATCGACAAAGCCGAGGAGCCGGAAAAGATGATCAAGCAGGTAATTCTCGATATGCAGAATCAACTGTTGCAGGTGAAGACGCAGGTGGCGATCGCTATCGCAGATCAGCATCTGCTGGAAAAGAAGAAGAAAGAGAACGAAGAGAAAGTGGCAGAGTGGATGCACAAGGCCGAATTGTCGGTGGACAAGAAACAGGATGACTTGGCGCGCGCTTCGTTGCAGCGAGTGGAAAGTTACCGCGACCTGAGCGAGAGCTTTGCGCAACAGGTAGCCGACCAGAAAGCGCAAGTGGAGAATCTAAAATTCGCGCTGCGACAACTGCAGCAGAAGCTCACCGAGGCGCAGGCCAAAGCCGATCTGTTGATTGCGCAGCATCGTCGTACTCGCGCCGTGGGCAAGGCCAGCGATGCTCGCCTCGCCATGGGTGACGGCTCGAAAGCCGCAGCCTTCGACCGCATGAAACGTAAAGTGGCGCATTCAGAGGCGGTGAGCGAAGCCAAGTCGGAGATCGCCGGAGACAACATGGAAGATCGGCTGGCCGCGCTGGAGAAAGAAGATCGGATTGAGCATCTGCTGGCGGAGTTGAAACAAAAGCGTGGGGCGTAAGCCCAGTGAAAGGAACGTCGCAATGAACCTGAGAATCCGTCAGTCAAAATTCAAACGGGTGACAGGCCTTTCCCTGCTGATGCTGTGGGCGTTATGCCCATGGGTTCGGGCGCAGCAAAAGCCTGAGGAGCTTGCGGAACAGTCCGCGGAGTCGTGGCTGGCGCTGGTCGATTCTGGTAACTCCGCGCAGAGTTGGGAGGAGGCCGCGTCGATTTTCAAGGCCGCCGTTACCGAGGAGCAGTGGAAGAGCGCGCTGCGGGCGAGCCGCGATCCGTTGGGCAAAGTGCTGACCCGCAAGAAGGTGAGCGCGAGGTATACGAAGACGCTGTCGGGCGCACCGGATGGCGAATACGTCGTGATCCAATACGAGAGCAGCTTCGAGCATAAGCGGTCGGCAATCGAGACCGTGACTCCGATGATGGATCAAGATGGAAAATGGAGGGTCTCCGGCTGCTACATCAAATAGTGGTTGCAAGTCGAGGTCCTCGATGGCGGCCGGCAAAGCATAAGCGTTACATCCATTGACCGGTCAGGGCGCATCTCTGTAATCTTGCAATAGAAATTCGGCGCTAGATTTCGAATCTTGGGATGGCGAATCGAGCCAAGGATAATTCATGAAGGAAGTTGCAGTTTTCTTGCTGCTCGCGCTCATGCTGAACGGATGCAGCAGTTCGCCGTCGGTCCAGGCCGCAGCGAGCGGTGGCTGGCAAGCGGAGTTGCTCGGGGGAATCGGTCCAGCCTCCGGACTTAGCTTTATCACGCAATTTTCAGTGGGCGGCAACGGGGCGCTGAGCGTTTCCAATTTTCAATTTTTGACCCAGATCGACGGGGGCTGTTTTCCTGTAACTGTGACCACCACACCGACTGGGACCTTAGACGTGACTTATAACGCAGCGGACCAGGTAACCGGTACGTTTTCGTTCACGGTTGTCTCGGGAGGCAACACACTCACCCTCACCAGCACTTCGGTCACGGGAACCTTTAACCCCAACACTAATACGCCACTTACCGACGGCTCAGTCATCGGGAATTGGACGATGACAGGCGGCGCCGGGTGCAACGACGTATCCGGCACCTTCACAATGACGCAGACGGGCACCACGACGTGACGGATTCGGTCCTCATTTAAGTTTCAGAACCAATCGCTGCGGTAAGCGACCCACCATGAGATGAAGGCGATGGGGATGGTCGCTGCCAGGCCCCACCAGATGGGGAGCAGAAAATCCGCAAGCAGCCCGAGCACCATGAAGACCATCCAGAATACCTTGCGTTCCATAAGCAAGATTCTAGGGGTAACTGTTCCTGTAAGGAAGTTCAATCGCGTGTGCGGCTTGTAGTATCCTCGGCTTATCGATATCCTGATGCACGGATTGTGCCGCTGGTTTGCAGTCCATGATTTTTCAACTCATGAAAGCTAAATTCCTCCCCGGTCGTCTCGGACTTTATTCACTCCTGTGGACTGCGACAGTTTTCGGTCAGACCGCTGGCGCGCCCGACTCCGCCACGGAGCAGGCGAATCCCGAATATTCCGCGGCCAACAGTGCGTCCGGTCAATCGACGCAAGGCGGCCCGGTCTCTTATGCTTCGGTGACGCAACTGAATGGATTGCTGGCGCAGCTGGAGGCGACGTCGAAGACGACGCGAGAGGATCTGGCGAAACTGCGCATTGAGCGATGGAAGACGGATTCGTCTTCGAAAAAACAGTCGCTGAGTGATGTGGAATCTGTGCAGCGAAATCTGCAAAACGCCTTGCCGGAGATGATTGCTCAACTGCGCAATGCGCCGGAGGACGTGCCGGCGACCTTCAAGCTCTACCGCAATCTGGATGCGCTCTACGACGTCATGAGCGGCGTGGCGGAATCGGTGGGAGCGTTCGGGCCGAAAGATGATTTTCAGGCGCTGTCCAATGACCTGAACAGTTTTGAGGGCTCGCGCAGGCAGTTGGCAGAGCGCGTGAACAATTTGGCGACCTCCAAGGAGCAGGAGATCGTGCGCTTGCGCACGGACCTGAAGACGGCGCAGGCCGCGATTCCGGCCGCTCCCCCGAAAAAAGTCGTAATCGACGATAACGAGCCGGTGAAGAAGCCGGTCGCCAAGAAGAAGCCAGTAGCGAAGAAACCGACAACCACGACTCCGGCAACTCCCCCGCCGGGCGAGACCCCGCCGCAGGGATCCAAGCCGCAGTAGGAGCAGCCGGAAAAGTCCTATGCGTTCGCGACCGGAGGCCGCACCCGGAAATCGAATCTGATACCCTTCCCTCCGCATCAAGATTTCAATTGAGAGTCCGGCATGAGCCTGCACGCAACCATTCCCGCGGTCATTTCCGGCGTCGTGATCATCAGCGTGGTGCTGCTCGATGCTTTCGAGACTGTGGTGCTGCCTCGTCGCGTCACGCGCCAGTTCAAGCTGACGGCCTGGTTCTACCGTCGAACCTGGATTCCATGGACCAAGATTGCTGGCCACATCCGGACGGCTTCCCGACAACAAAGCTTCCTGGGATATTTCGGACCGCTATCTCTCATCATGTTGCTGGCCTTCTGGGCCGTGGGCCTCATTCTTGGTTTTGCTTTCCTGCAATACGGCTTTGGGGGACACGAGCAACTGGGCAACGAGCCGATCACGTTTGCCAGAATTCTTTATCACAGCGGCGAAACATTCTTCACCCTGGGGTATGGCGATATTGTCCCAACTTCGCCTGCGGCTCGAGTCTTGTCCGTGTTCGAGGCGGGAATGGGCTTCGCCTTTCTGGGGGTGGTGATCGGCTACTTGCCAGTGGTTTACGGATCCTTTTCACGTCGGGAGATTCAGATTTCGATGCTCGATGCGCGCGCGGGATCCCCGCCGACTGCCGCTGAATTGCTGGTGCGGCTGGCGGGAACTTCGGAGAATCCGTCCATCGACCAAAGCGTTCTGGACGAAGTGTTGCGCGATTGGGAGCGCTGGGCCGGGGAATTGCTGGAGAGCGGCCTTTCTTATCCAGTCCTGAGTTTCTTTCGTTCGCAGCACAGTAACCAGTCGTGGCTGGGAGCGCTGATGACCATGCTGGACGTAACCTCGCTGGTGATCACTGGAATTGAAGGCCTCCATCCCGGTCAAGCCCGGTTGACCTTTGCCATGGCGCGTCATGCGGCTGTCGATCTGGCGCAAGTGGTGAATGCACGTTACGATCCGCAGGCTCCGGAACGGCTGACCGACGAGGACTTCAATACCCTGCGGGATGCGCTGGCAGCCGCAGGATTGAAATTGCGGAGCACGGAAGAAGCGCGGCAGAAGCTGACGAAGCTGCGATCCATGTACGAACCGTACGTGCACTCGACAGCGCGAAATCTGATGGTGACACTGCCTCCGTGGAGGCATCCCGCAAAGACGCGAGACAATTGGCAGGCGGGGCCATGGGACCGCGCGATCCAGGCCAAAGGGCTCGCCGTCCTTGGGCAGAAAACGGTGCAGCCGCGGGGAATCGAGGACCATTTCTAGCACGCGGGTGGCAGATTGAGCGGCGTGCTACCATCCTCTTCGCAACTTTCAGGGCATGAAAAACATTGGCGAGAACGTGGTGCGCATCGAGGCGGGGGCGCTGCACGCGCTGGCAGACCGCATTGCCGGGCCGATGGCAGGAGCGTTTCAACGGGCCGTGGACCTGCTGTTTTGCTGTACGGGACGCGTGGTCGTGACGGGGATGGGGAAGAGCGGGCTGATTGCGCGCAAGATTGCCGCGACGCTGAGTTCCACGGGAACGCCTGCTTTGTATCTGCATCCGGTGGATGCGTTGCACGGGGATTTGGGGATGGTCGTGCGCGGAGACGTCGTGTTGGCGCTTTCGGCTAGCGGTGAGACGGAGGAGATATTGGCCTTGCTGGCGACGATCAAGCGGTTGCAAGTTCGGCTGATTGCCATGACCGGAGATGCGATTTTTGATAAATCCCTGGGCGAGGGCGCCCGCGCCCCACGAGCATCTTCCGTACGAGGGTCCAGTTTGGCTTCGGCGGCCGATGTAACGCTTGATTGTTCGATCGCGGGGGAGGCATGCTCGTTGGGTCTGGCGCCGACGGCCTCGACAACGACGATGCTGGCGCTGGGCGATGCGTTGGCGGTCACTCTCAGTGAGAAGCGCGGGTTCAAGGAAGAGGATTTCGCTAACTTGCACCCTGGGGGGAAGTTAGGCAAGAGGTTGGCGCGAGTGGAGTCCTTGATGCACACCGGCGATGCCCTGCCATGCGTCCCGCCCCAGACCAAGATGCCGGAAGTGATCTATGAAATGTCCCGCAAGAAGCTGGGCGTGACGGCCGTGGTGGAGAACGAGAGGCTGGTGGGCATAATCAGTGATGGAGATCTCCGGCGACTTCTGGAAAAGCGTGGGAAAGATGGGTTGGATCTGGCGGCCGGTGAAGCGATGACGAAAAATCCGCGAACGATTGCGGCCGGAGAATTCGCTGCGACTGCACTGGCTTTGATGGAGGAGAAGAAGATTACCTCTCTGATGGTGGTCGACGATGGCGGAAAGCTGGAAGGAATTGTGCACCTGCATGATCTGTGGAGCACTGAGTTGGTGTAGCGCCGAGACGGCGGGCGCTACAATGGTTGCATGTATCACTACGATCCTAAGACTGCTCTGGAAGAATTGACGGAAGATGCCACCCTGCCAAACCCGGTGCATGTGCGCGACATGATGCTGCGCAAGAAACTCAATGCTGACAAGTCGCTGGAACTGAACCGGCTGTTTCTCGAGTATCAGAAATTCTTCGGCGAGACGCAGAAGCTGGGGAAAGAAATTTTGAAGCAGCTGGCAGGTTAGGGTGCAAGGCCGATGTGGGGACAGCCGCCCTCGGCTGTCCGGCGGGCGAAGCCCGCAACCGCTTCTCCCGATCTCCACCGAGAGCGGGAGCTGCAATCATTTACAATCATCAATTCCGTTTTCCATCGAGAACTCATACTATGCATCGTTGGTCAGAACTGTTTATTCCTACATTGCGCGAAGCTCCGGCGGATGCCGAAGTGGCCAGCCACAAGTTTCTGGTGCGGTCTGGGTATATCCGGCAACTGGCAGCGGGAGTTTACTCTTATCTTTTCCTAGGCAACCGGTCGTTCAACAAGATCATGGCGATCGTCCGGCAAGAGATGGACCGGATCGGGCAGGAGTTTTTTCTGCCGGTGCTGCATCCGCGGGAGATTTGGGAGGCGAGCGGGCGCTGGGCTTTGATGGGCGACAATTTGTTTCGGCTGAAAGACCGGAAGGGCGCCGACATGTGTTTGGGCATGACGGAAGAAGAGGTGATGACCGACATCGCGCGCAAAGAGCTGCGCAGCTACAAGCAGCTGCCGCAGATCTGGTACCAGATCGCTCCGAAGTTTCGGGATGAGCCGCGGCCAAAGTCGGGCTTGCTGCGGGTGCGGCAGTTCATGATGAAGGATGCGTACTCGTTCGACATCGACGCGGCTGGTCTGGACGTTTCCTACAAGAAACATTACGACACCTACTGCCGCATCTTTGACCGTTGCGGTTTGAAATACATGGTGGTGGAGGCGGATTCGGGGGCGATGGGCGGCAAAGAATCGCATGAATTCATGGTGCGGACGCCGGCTGGGGAAGATCAAATTGTGAGCTGCGATGGCTGCAACTACGCGGCGAACATGGAAAAAGCCAGGTCGAAGCTGGAGCCTGTCTCCGATCTCGCATCGGAGGGCGACGGGAGTCCGCTCGAGGTGCACACGCCGGGGCAGAAGACGATCGAAGATGTGGCGCGATTTTTGGGAGTCTCACCGAAAAACAAGATCAAGACGCTCGCGTTAATGGCGGAAAACAAGGATGAGAAGACTGGCAAGACAAAGGCGCGGCCGATCGTGGTGCTGATGCGCGGCGATCATCAGTTGAACGAGGCCAAGCTGAATGGCGCCGTCGCCGTGGCAACGCGGCCCATGGAAGAAGGTGAGATCAAAGCGCTGTTCAAGTCTCCGGCGGGTTACTTGGGACCGACGGGGATTGAGTGGGCGAAAGACTTAAACCAGGATGCGCACCTCCCGGTTCTCCTGGCAGACAAGGCGCTCGAAGGCCGTACCAATCTGATCGCGGGTGCGAACAAAGAGGAGTACCACGTAAAGAATCTGACGCCAGGGAAGCAGTTTCATCCCACCGCCTACGTCGATTTACGTGCGGTTACGGAGGGCGAAGCTTGTCCGAATTGCGGGAAGGCGCTGCGTATCGATACGGCGGTAGAGATTGGTCACATCTTCAAGCTCGGCTATCGCTACTCCGAGTCCATGGGAGCGCGGGTTCTCGACAAGAATGGTAAAGAAGTCACGCCGATTATGGGCTGCTACGGCATCGGGATCGAGCGAATTCTGAGCGCAGCGGTGGAGCAGAGCAACGATGAAAATGGGTTTTGGTTGCCGCCATCGATTGCGCCGTTTGAGATCGTGGTCACTCCGGTCAATGTGAAGGACGAGAGTGTCCTGAAGGCTGCCACGGACATCGCAGGCCGACTCGAGGAGGCCGGCTTCGACATAATTCTTGATGATCGCGACGAGCGGCCCGGAGTTAAGTTCAAGGACGCAGATTTAGTGGGTATCCCTTGTAGAATCACGGTCGGAAAGAAGGTTACCGAAGGTACCGTGGAAGTCGTTCTGCGCTCGACTCACGAAGTCCGCGATGTTACGATCTCGGCGGTTGTGGAACATTGTAGAGGGGTGCTGCGAACCGGGGCCTGAAACTGCGCCGTGGTTTCGCGGCGGGTTTTCAGACCATGGGAGTCATCAAAGCTTGCATCGGATTTCTCGCGATCGCGGCCGTGGTGGTGGGGCTGTTCCAAATCCTTCCCCCCATGCTGGCCAACTATAGTTTCTCGGACGACCTGAAGACCGTCTCCATGATGGACGGCAACTCACAGAAGACGGATGATGACGTTCGCGAGGATGTACTCCGCAAGGCCAAAGAACATGATCTGCCCGTCGAAGCCAAGCAAGTAACCGTGCAGCGCATCAATACTCCTGGTCTTTCCGCGATTTACGTGGCAGCCGATTATTCTGTCACGATCAGCCTGCCCGGCTACTCCTTCGATATGCACTTCAATCCGACCAGCGGAAACAAAGGTTTCTGAACTGCGATGGCCAGGCCTCGAAGGGATCTTCTCCACAAACTTGATTTCATTTGCAAGCCTCGAAGCGCTTTTCGGGCGCCCGATTTCCGGCCGTGACCAAGCCTAACCGGTCGAGTGTGCGAGTGACATTCGTAACCTTGCCATCACGTTACCTTCCCCCTAAGATCGCCAACGAGTGAGAGTCCGTCGAGGGGACAGAGCCAGCTCATGTCCAGCGGCGAGTTCTGATTTCAGGCTAAGTCAAATTGGAGTGTTTCGAAGATTGCGCGACGCGGCCGAGTGAAGCTGAGTCGGAGGGGTTCATGACGATGCGAGTGCGAGTAGTCCCAATGCTGATCGCGGCGGTGGCCATGATGGGCCTAGCCGGTTGCGATCATTACAATTGTCCCAGCGGCGCCAACTTTGGTTCTTCGAGTTGCACCTCATCGGGAGCTGGCCTCGGTGGCGGCGGCACCAGCGGCAACGCCACCGCTGCGTTTGCTTTTGCCGTGGACCAAGCAGGGACGATCGATAGCTATACCCTGAACACGACCGTCAACACCTTCCAAGCCACGACCAGCTATACCGGGCCGACCATTCCGCCAAACCAAGGGGGAGCTGGGATGGTGGTTGCACAGACACAGTTTTTGTACACTGCATTTGCCGTAACGGGCCAGATCTTTGGCTGGACGATTGGCTCCGGGGGAGGTCTGACTTCGATAACTGGTAGCCCGTTCGCCGCGCCTTATCTGGTCGGCAGCGTGGAGGGTGGGACACAGAGCATGATCACGAATCCAGCAGGCACATTGCTGTTCGTGGAGAACACCAGCGGGCAGGTGGTCTACGTATATCAGATTGGCAGCGGTGGGGTGTTAACGGCGGTCAGCGGGTCACCGTTTCCCATTCCCCTTTTTCCGGGCAACCTGGCGACGGATGGGCTGGGGAAGTACCTTTACGTAACCCAGGATCTCGGCGGAACCAACAGCTCGAAGGTCGCGGCTTTTTCGATCAGCAGCTCGGGCTCTCTCACCTCGGTCCCAGGAAGTCCGTTTGCCTATCCCATGTGGCAAGTCCAAGGAGATCCGTCAGGCAATTATCTGATCGGCACTTCGAGTAGCGATACTGGCGATTCTCATTTGTATGTGTTCAGCATTGCGCAGTCCGGAACCAGCGCGGGGGCAATCACGCCGGTGGCCGGTTCGCCTTTCACCACCACCTATTCGCCCTTCGCCATCGCGGTTCAGCCGAATAGCGGCGGAAATCTGGTCTACTCCTTCAGCATCAATGCCACAGACACCGGATTCAATCCCATTGAAGGTTATCAGTTGAGCTCGAGCACCGGCGCGCTTACTGCCCTCAGCGGATCCCCTTTCAGCAACTTGTCGGACGGTTCCTGGGCACAATTCGACCAGAGTGGGCAGTTCTTGTTTCCCCATAGTGTCGTGGTCGACGAAAATACCGGGGTGGCTACGACGACCTTGGGTGTCCTGGATGTGGGATCTGGCGGAATTCTAACGCAGCCCATCAGTCCCGTGACCCTGGCGAACGAGGGCTTCTGGGTGGTGACGGACGCGCCGTAGCGTGTCGGTAACCGGCCTTAGCGGTCGATCGTGCCTCTCTGCTCCCGCATCCTCTCATGGATCAAATCGAGACCCGCATAACTGCGGGTTTTCTTTTGTCGGAGAGCGCAGAGTTACAATGGTCCTACAAGATCGGCGGAGCGTTAACACGCAGGGACGGCAGACACAGGAACCGCCGCAGGGAATCGCCTGCAGTTGAAACCTTTTCCTGCGGCCCAACGTCTGACCCGGGGAGAGTTATTTCGACGGGCGTGCGAGTCAAATAGTGGCTATCAAAATCAAGATTGCGAAAACCGGAGACAAGGGTCGTAAAACGCGCCGCGGTTTGCCGCGCGACCCTGTGGTTCGAGCGGCGCTGGTTGTGTTTCTGGTTGCTGCTGTCGCCCTCGGCGGCTCTTTCTCCTACTTCTACATCAAGTATGACCGGATTATCGCGCAGCGCTTTCGAACTTCTGTCTTCACCAATTCAGCCAAGATCTACGCCATTCCTCGCACTCTGCACGATGGCGAAAAGGCGAACGCCAAAGAAATTGCCGCGGCACTCGAGCGCGCCGGATACTCCGACCACGAGGGCCAGTCGCCCCTTGGCAGCTTTCATTTGATCAGTGGGGGGATCGAGATTACCCCGGGGCCGGAGTCTTATCACAGCGCAGAAGAAGCGCGCATCACCATTCACGATGGCGAGGTCGAGCGTATCACCAGCAAGGGCAACGATCTTTCCGCCTACGAATTGGAACCGCAGCTGGTCACGGCGTTGTTCGATTCGGGACAGAGGTCGAAACGCCAAGTCGTGAAATACAACGAAATTCCCAAGGTCATGGTGGATGCGGTGATGGCGATCGAAGACCGCCGCTTTTTTGAGCACGGTGGCGTCAACTTCATACGCATGTTCGAGGCGGTCTGGATCGATCTCACCCGGCAACGCCACGAGCAGGGTGGTTCAACAATCACCATGCAGCTTTCTCGCGGCTTTTTCCTGACTCCGGAAAAAACCGTGCGGCGGAAGCTGACCGAGATGCTGATTGCCGAAGAACTGGAGCAGAAGTTCAGCAAGCAACAGATTTTCGAGTTCTACGGAAACTGGGTGAACCTGGGGCAGCGCGGATCGTTTGCCATCAGCGGATTTGCCGAGGCGTCCCGCGCTTATTTCAACCAAGACCTCAAAGACATAACGTTGCCGGAGGCGGCGCTGCTAGCGGGAATTATTCAGGGACCGAGCCGGCTGTCGCCATACCGCCATCCGGAGCGCGCGCTCGAGCGGCGTAACCTGGTGCTGGATTCGATGGTTGAAACCCATGCCATCACCCGGGAACAGGCAGAGAAGGCCAAAGCCGCGCCGCTGAAACTGGCGCCGCCCAACGTCGAGGCCAGCGACGCTCCCTACTTTGTCGACATGGTGCGAGACACGCTGATCAATAAGTTCAGCGAACATGATCTGAACGATGAGTCGTACCGCATCTATACGACGCTCGATCCGGACCTGCAGAAGGCAGCGGCACAAGCTGTGGAGTCAGGAATCAAGTTGGTGGATGAGCAGGTCATCAAACTCCGTACCAAGCGAACCAAGGTTGGCAAAAAAGTGGAGACCCATGTGTTGCCCGGTCCGCAAGCGCAAGTTGCCCTGGTGGTGCTCGATCCGCACACCGGGGCCGTGCTCGCTTTGGTGGGAGGACGGGATTACGGTATCAGCCAGTTGAATCATGTGCTTTCCAAGCGGCCCACCGGCTCGATTTTCAAACCATTCGTTTACGCGGCTGCGATGAATACGGCGCTGGATGGTTCCCCGACCGTGATTACGCCGGCTTCGACCGTGACGGATGCGCCTTCCACCTTCGCCTATGGCGATCAAATTTATGAGCCGCGCAATTACAAAGAGGAGTACCACGGCGACGTGACACTGCGGTATGCCCTTGCCATGTCTCTGAACAACGCGACGGTAAAAGTTGCGGAAGAAGTGGGCTATGACAAAGTAGCGGATTTGGCGAAGTCGGCGGGAATCACATCGGTGAAAGCTACGCCAGCCATGGCACTGGGATCATACGATGCCACTCCTCTGGATATGGCGGGTGCTTATACATCCTTTGCGAACGATGGCGGGCGACTTTCGCCGGTGCTGGTGAACTCGGTGCGCAACGCCAAAGGGGATGTGATTGCGAACTTTAAAACGGACGAGCGTCAGGTGCTGGATCCTCGCATTTCATACATCATGACGAACATGATGGAAGGCGTGATCAACAACGGGCTCGGTTACACGGCGGTGCGCTTGCGCGGTTTTACACTGCCGGCGGCTGGTAAGACCGGCAGTTCCCACGACGGTTGGTTCGCGGGATATACGTCCAATTTGCTGTGTATTGTTTGGGTAGGTTATGACGACTACAGCGATCTGCGGTTGAGTGGAGCGCAGACTGCGGCGCCCATCTGGACGGAATTCATGAAGAAGGCCTCCTTGCTGCCGCCGTACAGCGACATGAAGTCTTTTGCGCAGCCCACGGGAGTGGTGGACGTGCAACTCGACAAGGCCACGAACCGGCTTGCGACGCCAACCTGTCCGGACGATTATGTGGCGGCCTTCGTTACCGGCACCGAGCCTCGCGAAACCTGCGATCAGCAGAGTGGGGTTGCGGGACTGTTCTCACGGATCTTCGGCGGCGGCGCTCCGAACGCCTTACCTCCTCCTCCTCCGCAGCCTGCCAACGGACAGGAGGGCCAGGATCCGAAGAAAAAGAAGGGCTTTTTCGGCAAGCTGGCCGGTATTTTCAAGGATGATAAGTCTTCTGCACCCGCCAAACCTCCCGATAATGGCGAGACTCCGCCGCACTGATCCGGAATGCGGCTAACAAAATTCTTCGCCGCCCTTTCAAAACTGTGGCAGAATGGGCTCGTGGGAAGTGGTCGCTTTGGGGGGTGTGCATGTCCTACCGCAAGGCCTGCCTGGTTGTTCTTCTGATTTCTTCCACTGCCGCTCTGGCACAAGTGACGCATTCCGAACAGGTACAGATCTCGCCTCCTTTGGTGCGAGCGATCGATCCTCCGGCGGTCGACGCAACCGCCGCGGATCTTGAAAGGCAAGCCGATAGTTTGCGCGCTGACAAACTGTATCTCGATGCTCTCGATTATTACCATGCAGCGTTGCACAAGAAGGGAAGCGATGCCCGCTTGCTGAACAAGATCGGCATCACCGAACTCATGATGCAGCGCTACAAGGAGGCCCGAAAGTCATTCGAAAGCGCCATCCGGTCCGACCGTCGCTACGCTGACGCTTACAACAATCTGGGCGTTATTTATTACGAGACCAAGAGATATGGCGCGGCGGTCAAGCAGTATCAGAAGGCGATTGCCGAAGATAATAGCTCCGCGTCATTCTTCAATAATCTAGGCGCGGCGTATTTCTCCAAGCGGGATTTCGAGCCTGCGGTGGCTGCTTACCAGCATGCGATGGAGCTGGATCCCGATGTCTTTGAACGCACCTCACGAGGCGGCGTGCAGGCCCAGCTGCCCAGCCCTGAGGATCGTGCCCGTTACGATTACACGGTGGCGAAGTTGTACGCCAAAATGGGCTTCTCGGAGCAATCTCTGGAATACTTAAAGAGAGCCAGGGAGGCGGGCTATAAGGATCTGAAGAATGTATACAAAGACGTGGAATTTGCGCAGCTGAGAAAAAATCCTCGCTTCACCCAACTGATGGCCTCCGACACTCCGGTGATTTCGAACTAATTTCGAACTGATTTCGAAGTAAAGAGGAGCTATAGTTACCGATCAACTGAAAAGTTACAAAGTTTTACAAAATTAGACGTAACTTCTCGAGATTCTGGCGTTTAATCGTTGGAACTACTCCTGAAAACAACAGGGTGAGTAAGGAGAAACGGTAGCCCATCGGATGCTGACCCGAGCACGCCCCAAGCAAGCATCTGGTGGGCTTTTTTTTTGCCCGCATGCGGCGGAGGTCAGTTCACGAGCGCACCATCCACAGGACCGTAAAGTGTGGTCCAAGCTTATCGAAGTCATGGTCGGCGCTAACCAAGACTGCTTTCTGAAGGGAAGCCAAAGAGGCCGCTAGACCATCACCGTAAGGAATTTTCTGTACTGCCTTGATTTCGCCAGCTTTCATGACTTTTGGCCGATCAACCGGAACATCGCTCATCGGAAAAAGCTCGCCATCGTTCGTCGAGCGGTTCCTTCCCCGCAGCTGCCAGTCGTGGTAAAACACTTCCCCCCCCAATTCAAACCCGACATACTACTCAACATAATTTGCTAGTCTGTCCATGACCAAACTGACCAAACACCACGCCAGCAGGGCAGAGCGAATAATTTACGAAACTTCGACTTCCCGCTACAATACCCCAATGCCGTCCCTTCCTGCCTCAATCGCTTGGGCTCATCCTCTGGTTTCCGAGTGGTTTGTCCAGCGCTTTGGGACGCCTACGGAGCCCCAGGAACAGGGCTGGCCGCACATTCTAGCCGGGCACGCCACCCTCATCTCCGCGCCGACCGGATCGGGAAAGACGTTCGCTGCATTCCTGGCTTGCATCGATCGCCTGGTGCGTAAAGCTTTGGCCGGCGATCTGACGGATCGAACCGAGGTTCTCTACGTTTCGCCGCTCAAGGCTTTGGGCAACGATATCCAGAAAAATCTCGAAGTGCCGCTAGGAGAAATTCTCGCGATGGCGGGCGAGCAAGGTCTGCTCATGCCGGAGATTCGCACCGCCGTGCGGACCGGCGACACGCTGATGCACGAGCGACGGGCCATGTTGAAGCGGCCGCCGCACATTCTGGTGACTACGCCGGAATCGCTTTACATTTTGCTTACGGCCGACAAGAGCCGCGCAATTCTCCGCGATGTGGAAACCCTGATTGTCGATGAAATTCATGCCGTCGCCGATGACAAGCGGGGCGCACATTTGACGCTGTCATTGGAAAGGCTTGAGGCCCTCACTTACAAATCGCCGTTACGTATCGGACTCTCTGCGACCCAGAAGCCCATCGAGCAGGTTGCGCACTTTTTGACTGGCAGTGGCCGTCCCGACCCAGTGATTGTGGATATCGGGCACAGGCGCAAGCTCGATGTGGCGGTGGAAGTCCCGCCCATGCCGCTCGGTCCGGTTGCGTCGAACGAGATGTGGGACGAGGTCTACCACCGGCTTGTGTCGCTGGTGGAGCAGCACCGCTCTACGCTGGTGTTTGTGAACACTCGTCGAATGGCGGAGCGGGTTGCGCATCATCTCGGCGAGCGCATTGGAGAAGACAATGTCGCCGCGCACCACGGCAGTCTTTCGCGCAAGCTCCGACTTGCGGCGGAAAAGAAGTTGAAAGAAGGCCAGGTTCGGGTGCTGGTGGCAACGGCGTCGCTGGAACTCGGAATCGACGTGGGCACGGTTGACTTAGTCGTGCAAATTAACTCTCCGCGCGCAATCGCGTGCACGTTGCAGCGCGTGGGACGCTCCGGACACTGGCGCGGCGCAATTCCCAAGGGACGGCTGTTCGCGACGACGCGGGATGATTTGCTGGAGTGCGCGGCGTTGGTGCGCGCCATTCGGCAGGGCGATCTGGATCGCCTGATGATTCCGGAATCGCCGCTGGACGTGCTGGCGCAGCAACTTGTGGCGGCCTGCTCCGCCGAAGAGTGCGGCGAAGATGAGATGTTTGCGCTGGTGCGGCGCGCGTATCCGTACCGCAATTTGACGCGAGCGACCTTCGACTCGATTCTGGAGATGTTGGCCGAGGGCATTGCGGCGCGCCGCGGGCGCTATGGCGCCTATCTGCATCGGGATCGCGTGAACGGCAAACTGCGCGCCCGGCGCGGAGCCCGGCTGGCTGCTATCACCAGCGGAGGAGCGATTCCGGACAACTCCCTTTACGCCGTGGTGGCCGAACCCGATGGTCTTGTCGTAGGCACAGTGGATGAAGACTTCGCCGTAGAGAGCAACCGCGGCGACATCATGCTGCTGGGAAATACGTCGTGGATGATCCGGCGGATCGAGACCAACGCCGGCCGAGTGCTGGTGCAGGATGCGCACGGCGCGCCACCCAGCGTTCCTTTCTGGCGAGGCGAAGCTCCGGCGCGGACGAAAGAACTTTCAGAACATATTGGAACGCTGCGGCAAAAGATCAGCGAGATGCTGCCGCATACTTCACCGGTAGGTTTCTCGGCGACGCAGCCCGACGTAGCGGCCGCAGTTTCGTGGCTAAAGGATGAGTGCGGGCTGGATGATTCCGGTGCGGAGCAGGCAATTGAATATGTGCTGCAAGGCCGGGCAGTTCTGGGCGCTGTCCCTACGCAGACGACGGTGATTGCGGAACGCTTTTTTGATGAAGGCGGCGGCATGCAACTCGTAATCCACGCACCGTTCGGCGGTCGCATCAACAAGGCTTGGGGACTGGCTCTGCGCAAGCGCTTCTGCGTCGGCTTCAATTTTGAGTTACAAGCTGCAGCCACCGACAACGGTCTGAATATTGCGCTGGCCGAGCAGCACAGTTTTCCTCTCGCAGACGTTTTCAATTTTCTGCAAGCGGCAACGGTGCAGCCGATTCTGGAGCAGGCGGCCCTCGATTCTCCCATCTTCGCCACGCGCTGGCGCTGGGATGCGAACCGTGCACTGGCGCTGTTGCGTTTTCAGAACGGCAAGAAAGTCCCGCCGCAGATTCAACGCATGCGCTCCGCCGATTTGCTGGCCTCGGTGTTTCCGGATGCGGCTGCGTGCTTCGAAAATATCGTAGGCGAGCGCAAGATCCCCGATCATCCGCTGGTGGGTGAAGTGATGAAAGATGTGCTCACGGAGGCGATGGATGTTGAAGGGCTGAAGTGTTTGCTGAGCGGGCTGGCCGACGGACGCATTCGTTGTCTCGCGGTCGATACTCCGATCCCATCGCAATTTTCGCACGAGATTCTGAATGCAAATCCCTATGCATTTCTTGACGACGCTCCATTAGAGGAGCGGCGGGCGCGCGCTGTCCAGATGCGGCGCATGTTGCCGGAGTCGTTGCTCGAGGAAGTCGGAGGACTTGAGCCGGCAGCCATTCAGCAGGTGCGCGAAGAGGCTTGGCCGGACGTGCGCGATGCGGACGAATTGCATGACGTGCTGCACACGCTGGTGGCTCTGCCCGAGGCCGGGTTACCTGTGGGGGGGCGGCCGCCGTCGGCTGTCCGGTTCAGCGTAACTGGACCGATCTCGCTGAAGACTGGGGACGTGCCGATCGACGCAACGGCAGGTCGAGCTTCACTCGACCGGACAGCCGATGGCGGCCGTCCCCCCAGAGGTAGTGTCGCGCACGACTGGCTGCCGCACTTCGAGAGACTAGTGAATGAAGGGCGGGCAGGAACAGCTTTGTTCAAGGGGCGGCGCTATTGGGTGCCGGCGGAGCGCGTCAAGTCTTTTTCAGTTTTGTTTCCCGAAGCGCGATTTGAGCCGGAGTTGGCGGATGTCGAAACCAACGTTCCTACCCGCGATGATGCATTGTTGACGCTGGTTACAGGATGGATGTGCCATCTGGGACCGGCCACCGCGACTGCATTAGGTGAGAGCTTGGGAATACCGGCGGCCGATCTAGGGGGAGCTCTTCTTCGGATGGAAGCGAGTGGGACGATCCTCCGGGGAAACTTCACTGGCGATTCGGTCGAGCCCAGCTCGACCAGAAAGCCGGGGGTGGCTGTCCCCACACAGGCTACGGAAATCGAATGGTGCGAGAGAAGGCTGCTGGCGCGGATTCACCGGCTGACCGTCGCAACTCTACGCAAGCAGATCGAGCCGGTGACTGCGGCTCAATTCATGCAGTGGTTGCTGCAGTGGCAGCACGTAGCCTTGGGGACGCAAGTTTCGGGCGAGCGGGGCACGCTGGAGGTTTTGCGGCAATTGCAAGGTTTTGAGATTCCGGCGAACGCCTGGGAGCGGCAAGTCCTGGCTTGCCGCATTGCGGATTACGACCCGAAATGGCTTGACCAGCTTTGCCTCACCGGGGCGGTGGGTTGGGGAAGATTATCTCCCCACCCGGCTACCCTCGACTACGCAAACGGGAGCCATTCTGCGAACGGCGGAACTGAGAAGGAATCAGGTGTGGCTCGCCGGCAGCGTCGCGTGATTCCAACCAGCGTTGCCCCCATTACCTTTTTCATCCGCGAGGATGCCGACTGGATGACGCCTCGGCACCCGGGTGCGGACCATTCGAACAATAACGGCCTAAGCCAGGGAGCGCAGCTTGTGCTCGATTTTCTGCGGCAGCGCGGGGCTTCGTTTTTTGCAGACATCGTGCGGGGCGCGGAAAAGTTGAAAGCGGAGGTCGAGACCGCTCTTTGGGAACTGGTGGCCGCCGGGCTGGTGACCGCCGACGGCTTCGACAACCTGCGGTCGCTCATCGATCCCAAGCGGAGGGCGGGACAGGGAAACGGACGCACGGCGCGTCCCCGGCATAATGCAGGCCGGTGGGCGATCCTGCATGCCGACGAAGTTGTCGAGAGATCGCGAGCGGTGGAAGC
The DNA here is from genome assembly GCA_049515395.1 of Candidatus Sulfotelmatobacter sp. Lineage (GTDB taxonomy): Bacteria > Acidobacteriota > Terriglobia > Terriglobales > Acidobacteriaceae > Sulfotelmatobacter. The sequence goes on from JBEKUD010000016.1 coordinate 38,655, forward strand.
AGCCTGCTGGATGTTGTTACGGCGTTACGGCATAGTGATCCGGGACGGGTTGGTGCGAGAGGCCAACCTGCCGCCGTGGCGCGAATTGCTGATGGCCTTCCGCAGACTTGAGGACCGCGGCGAGATTCGCGGTGGTCGATTTGTGGATGGATTTCTTGGCGAGCAGTTTGCCTTGCCGGTGGCTGTAGAGTCGGTTCGTGCCATGCGCAGAGTCGATTCCTCACAGGCGACGATCACACTGTCGGCTGCGGATCCGCTGAACCTGGTTGGAATTCTGGTTCCAGGGGATCGCGTGCCCGCCATTTCGGGGAATCGCGTAACTTATCGAACTGGAGCCGCAGTGGGATTATCGGCGCTTGCGGCTTCCCCAGGGAACCAGGCTGCGGCCAGTTAGTGGGCAATGCTTCTTCGCAGTCTCAAGAGCCCGGTACTAAAGAATCAGGGATCCGATGAGGGGGCCCTTCGGATCCCTGATGTGCGCAGCCCGGCAAGAACCTTCAAAAAGCGCTTCCCCCATCGCTTTTTGCCGAGCGGTGGCGCGACTGTAATAGTGCATTCCGCATGCCAGACATTCTCGGACTTCCGTGTTTTCTGTAGTTCTTTATAAGTTACTGTTATACAACAGGTTAGGAATTTAAAAAGGAGATCGGGCTGCGACATTTTGATGTACGCCGTCGTGCAATCGCTATCTAAATGGATAGCGTCCCTATCTGTTCGGATAATGGAACAGTCTTAGCAGGAAGATCAAATTTCCACAAAAGTGTGATAAGAAGGGGCGGGGGTGTGCAACCTTGCGTCCAAGACTCGTCGTGCTTTCCGGGCCGCTGAAAGACTCTACGATTCCATTGCCTGACGGCGAAATCACAGTTGGGCGGGAAACGTCGAACGGCATTGCAGTCACCGATCCCTCAGTTTCGCGCAAACATTGCGTGGTCCGGAATGAACAAGGGATAGTTCAGGTGCGAGACCTCGGCAGCCGCAACGGCACGCTCGTAAATGGAGACGCCATACAGGAACGTGGGCTGAAACATGGCGATGAGATCGCCGCTGGAGATTCTTCTTTCCTGTTCCTGCTGGAGGATGAACAGGCGGCTTCCGCCACCCCCGGAGTCGAGTTTGAAGAGACTTCGCCGACCGCCGAAACCACGATTCTTCATCCGAAGGACGTTGTCTACCTGCAGCCAGAGCGACTCCTGCGCGAATTGCCGGCTACTTCTCAAGTCGCGCGCGACCTGAACGCGTTGTTGAAAATCAGCCGGATCGTGCATGCCATACGCGATCTCGACGAACTGCAAGGGCAACTGCTCGATTTGATCTTCGAGGTGGTGCCCGCCGGACGAGGCGCTATCCTGCTGGCAGACGAGGAAGGCCATCAGTTCAATTCCACGTTCGCCCGCATGCGGCAGGTAGGGCAGGTTCCATCGCTGACGGTGAGTCGTACGGTCGCGCGGCAGGTGCTGGAGCAGGGGATTGCGATTCTCGGCTCCGATGTTCCGAGCAGCGGCGATTTGCGGCGAGTAGAAAGCCTGGTAGCTTCGCAAGTCCGCTCGCTGTTATGCGTACCTCTCACAGTCTTTCAACGGGTCATTGGGTGCATTTATCTCGACAGCAACGGTCTCGGCAGCCGTCTTGAGGAGAGGCATCTACAACTTGTGACCGCGATTGCCGGTATCTCTGCCATCGCGCTGGAGAACGCGCGCCGCCTGCAATGGCTGGAAAAAGAAAATGAGCGACTGACGGTCGAAGTCAGTCAAGATCGGAGTCTGGTGGGCGAGGGCGTCCGCATGAGGGAGGTGTACCAGTTTCTTAAGCGCGTGGCGGCCACCGATTCGACCGTCTTGATTCAGGGCGAGAGCGGAACTGGGAAGGAACTGGCTGCACGAGCCTTGCACCGCAACAGTCCTCGCGCCAATAAGCCGTTTGTGGCCATCAATTGCGCCGCGATACCGGCGGCGTTGCTCGAAAGTGACCTGTTCGGCCACGAGCGCGGAGCCTTCACCGGAGCGGCGGCCCTCAAGAAAGGCAGACTCGAACTAGCCGACTCGGGTGTGGTCTTCCTCGACGAAATCAGCGAACTAGCTCCGGCGTTGCAAGTCAAACTGCTGCGCGTGCTGCAGGAGCGTGAGTTGGATCGCGTTGGTGGAACTCATCCCATCAAGGTCGACATCCGCATTATTTCCGCGACAAGCAGCGACCTGGAGCAGGCGGTGTGCCACGGCCTATTTCGCAAAGATCTTTATTACCGTCTGGCCGTGTTGAAGTTGACCATGCCCTCGCTACGGGAGCGCGCTGAGGACATTCCCATGCTGGCGCGCCACTTCGTGCAGAAACATGCCAAACAGTGCAAAGTGAAGCCCCGTCCGATTTCCCGCGAAGCCCTATCCTGCATGGTCAACTACGATTGGCCGGGCAATGCGCGGGAGCTGGAAAATGCCATCGAACGGGCACTCGTATTGGGATCACCCGACATGATTTTGCCCGAGGATCTGCCGGAATCGCTGCTGGAGCGGACTCCTCTGCCAGAGATGACGGAAGCCAAATACCACAAGGCGGTCAAGGAGCGGAAGAAGCAACTCATTCGCGACGCGATAGAGCAGACCCAAGGCCGGTATGCCGACGCAGCCCGGCTGCTCGGGGTGCATCCCAATTATTTGCACCGTTTGATTCGTAACCTGGAGTTAAAAGATACTGTGAAGGATACGTTGCGGGATGTTTCTGCGCGAGGACTGAGCGGAATTTCACGGGGCAACGCCTAGTTGCGTTCGGAGCTAGGCCAACTCAAACGAAGGTGAACTCGAATTGCTATTTGCCGATGGCTAATTGCCTCGTGACGGCAGTTGCAAGCTAAACAGGCGAGCGGGATCCAGATACGTGCCCTGCCATCGCACCGCAACGTGGAGATGCGGGCCCGTGGCGCGGCCCGTCCCTCCACTCAGTCCGATGGTCTGTCCGCGGTTCACCTGATCGCCTTCCTTTACTTTGAATTCAGACAGATGCAGATACAGCGTTAGCAACCCCTGCCCGTGGTCTAAGACCACGAAATTGCCTTCGAAATACAGCGGACGCGCAAGCAGCACAGTACCGCCATTCATGGCGGCAACGGGAGTGCCGCTGGGGACCCGGAAATCCAATCCCAAGTGAGGACTCGATGTCTTGCCATTGAAAACGCGTTGCGAGCCGAAGACGTCAGAGATACCCGCGTCCGCCGGCGCAGTGAAATTTCCCGACCACTCGCGCTCCGGCGTGACTCGGTTCAGGTAACTCTTTTTGACCTGCTGGCCCTCTGCAATTTGTTGTTGCTGTTCGGGAGTGGGCTCGGTGAACTTGCCTTCGACGCTGAGCTTGACTGCGATCTTAGGATACTTCGCGCGGGAGATGGCGAACTTGCGGCTGAATAAAGTCTTTGTGCCGGGCCCGTTGCCGGAGGTGGTTCCACCCGTGAGCGCAAGCGCATAACTGCCGGGAGCGGTCTCCAGACTTACGCCTGCCAATGCGAACCAGGATTTGCTTGCTGCATCGTAGCTGAAGACAAGGTCGTGCCCCAGCCAGGTTCCGCTGAGCGACTGAAGACGCGAAGGTGGCTTCACCTGAAACAACACCGGACCACCATTGACCATCCGCGAGGGCTGGGATCGCACCGTCCAGTTTGCGGCAGAGGCTGGAAGGACCGGGTTGAAAATAGTGCAGACCAGGAGCGAGAGCACGATTCGGAGGAAGGGAATTCGGGTGAGGGGAATTCGCCTGAGGGCAAGATGAGCGATCCGCTGCTTCACTCTACTAGCCTAGCATTCCTTTGGGTTCCGCCATCTATAATCCCCATGCATATGATGCGGCTTGTGGTTTGAACACTCACCAAGGAACTTGAGGAGATCTAATTGGTCGGCCGAAGCAGGAAGAGCCAAAGTCACGCAGGAGTTGGAACCCGGGCAGTGTGGGCTGGGGAAAGCGGCCAGTATTGGGAGGGCGCAACGCAAATCCCGGTGGCTCTCAGCGTCTCATTTGGCTACAAAGATGTGAACCAATGGCTTGATGTCGCGCAAGGCAAAACCGCCGGTCACATTTATGGCCGGAATACGAATCCAACGGTCGCCGCCTTCGAAGAGAAGGTGCGAGACCTGGAGACGGCTCAGGCGGCCACTAGTTTTTCGAGCGGGATGGCCGCGATCAGCAACACGCTTTTCGCGCTCCTGTCCCCCGGCGACCGAGTCGTTTCTATCAAGGACACTTACGGCGGAACGAATAAAATCTTTGTCGAGTTTCTGCCACGCTTCGGCATCGACGTGGTGCTCTGTGAAACCAACGATCACAAAGCGATAGAAACCGCCATCACGGAAGCATGCAAGGCCGTCTATCTCGAGAGTCCAACCAACCCTACCGTCAAAGTGGTCGATCTCAGTCGTTTGGCTGTCGTAGCCCATCGCAAGGGTGCGCTGGTGATTGTAGACAACACACTGGCCACGCCGGTCAATCAACAGCCTTTGAAACTCGGCGCCGATCTCGTCATTCACAGCGCAACCAAGTTCCTCGGCGGACATGCCGATGCGCTCGGCGGCGTAGCTTGCGGCGCCGCCGACCTGATCGCGAAGATTTATCACTTCCGTGAAATCACCGGGGCATGTCTTGACCCTATGGCCTCTTACCTCCTGCTTCGAGGAATGAAAACGCTTCCTCTTCGGATTGCGCGACAGAACGAGAGCGCCCTGAGGATTGCGCGATTCCTGGAATCGCATCCTAAAGTGGTGAAGGTTTTTTATCCGGGGCTGGAATCCCATGAGCACCATGAAGTTGCTCGCCGGCAGATGCAGGGTTTTGGAGGCGTGCTCAGCTTCTCCATCCAGGGCGGCTTCGAAGCGGTTAAAACCTTTCTTCCGCGTTTACGTTACGCGAACTTGGCGGCAAATCTGGGTGCCGTGGAAACGGTCGCAGGTCCACCCTCAACCACCAGCCATGTCGAGTCCACGAGGGAAGAACGTGCGGCGGCCGGCATTCCGGAGGCGCTCATTCGCTATTCAGTGGGGATTGAAGACACTGAGGATCTGATCGCCGATCTGCGTCAGGCGTTAGACAAGGTCGGCCCCGCGAAGCCGAAGCGCGCAAGATCGTGAGTGTAAGTGGCGATCCTGGCTTTGTGTCCGACATTCTTCGCGCGCGTGCCCTCATCGTTCGTAAGCGGACTTTTTCCTTATAATTGTTTTCTTTCCGGGGGTGCTCTCGAATGGCTGACGAAAAGCGAGACCGCGAATTGGGCATGAGATGTCCGATTTCACGGCGAGATTTCCTGAACGGCGCGGTGGTCGGCATTGGCGGAGTGCTGGCGAGTCACAGTGCACTGGCGGCGCTGGCACCGTCCGAGTTCGCGCTGCAGACGAATGCGGTGCCGTTCGCACCGGAGACGGCTGCGGATTACTATCCTCCCGCGCTCACCGGAATGCGCGGGAACCATGACGGCACGTTCACTTACGCCCACCGCCTGCGCGATGGCCAGGCTTGGGACGCCGATGGCGGACCGCAGTCGACGGCTGAGACCTATGATTTGGTGGTGGTCGGGGGCGGCATCAGCGGCCTCGCGGCAGCTTATTTCTTTCGACAGAGCGCAGGCAAGAAAGCGCGTATTCTCGTGATCGACAATCACGACGATTTCGGCGGACATGCCAAGCGCAACGAGTTCCACTCGGGTGGCCGGATGTTACTCGGCTATGGAGGGACGCAGTCAATCGAAAGCCCGGGAAAATACAGCGCCCCGGCGAAAGCCCTGCTGGTCGAACTGGGAATCAATACACAGAAGTTTTTCAAAGCTTACGACCAGAAGTTGTACGCATCGCGAAAAATGGGCACAGGGTTTTTTTTTGATAAGGAAACGTTCGGAGAAGACCGGCTGGTCCCAGGTTTGGGAACCACCCCCTGGCCGGAGTGGCTGGCGAAGACGCCGCTCAGCGACGAAGTGCGGCGCGATATCGCGCGGGTCTATACCGCAAAGGTGGACTACCTTCCCGGGCTTTCCCGGGAGCAGAAGATCGCAAAGCTATCGAAGACCAGCTACTCCGATTTCCTGACCAAGATCTGCGATGTCCATCCAGAGGCTCTGAAATTTTTTCAGAGTTACACGCATGACATGTTTGCGGTGGGGATCGATGCGGTACCGGCGATTGAGTGCTACATGGTGGGTGACGACTACGGCGGCATCACTTATGCCGGCTTCCAGGCAATGAACCTGGGGGACGACGAAAAGGAAGAACCCTACATATTTCACTTCCCAGATGGAAATGCTTCGATCGCGCGCTTGTTGGTGCGGGCCCTGATTCCGGGATCAATCCCCGGACATACCATGGAGGATGTGGTCACGGCGCGCGCGGACTATAGTCGCCTGGACCTCGACGGATCAGCCGTGCGCATTCGCCTCAACAGCACGGTCGTGAACCTAAAGCACACAACGGCCGGAACGGCGAAAGAAGTTGACGTCGCGTATGTTCGCGGAAATAAATTGCAAGCAGTCAGAGCCAAGCAGTGTGTGCTCGCCTGCTACAACGGAATGATTCCTTATCTTTGTCCGGAACTGCCGGAAAAGCAGAAGGAAGCGCTCGCATATCTGGTGAAGGCTCCGCTGGTCTACACTCACGTCGCGATCCGCAACTGGAAACCGTTTGAAAAGCTGGGGGTGAGGCACATCGAGTCGCCGGGAAGTTATCACATATACACCGCGCTAGATTTTCCGGTGAGCCTGGGGGATTATGCATTTCCCGAAAAGCCTGACGATCCTATGGTTCTTTTTATGCTGAAAACGCCCTGCCAGCCGGGCCTCCCGATGCGCGATCAACATCGTGCAGGCCGCGCAGAATTGTTAGGTACACCGTTTTCCACCTTCGAGCGCAATGTGCGTGATCAGTTGGGACGGATGCTGGGCGCCGCCGGTTTCGATCCCGCACGCGACATCGATGCCCTCACGGTCAATCGGTGGGCACACGGTTATGCCTACTCCTACAATCCGCTGTTCGATCCGGATTGGACGGAGGCGGAACAGCCATGGGTGGTCGGTCGCAAACTCTTCGGGCAGATTGCAATCGCGAATTCAGACGCTGGTGCATCGGCATACACCGATGCCGCGATCGATCAGGCGTATCGTGCGATCACCGAGTTAAGGACGAGCAAGACCTGATTTCATGATTTGCGGAGAAATTTTTCTTGGAATTTCCCAATACACCTGTGGGAAAGTTGCCGCAGTTTAAACTGCGAGCGCTGCCATCACCTTCAATGAGCTGCGGATCACAGACTGTGTGTTAAAAAGGCTTATGAAAAAATCATGCACGTTCGTGTTTTTATTGCTTGCCCTGTTGCCTATCGCGCTGCGAGCCCAGTCGGACGAATGGCAACAACTGTTCAATGGCAAAGACCTGACAGGATGGAAGCATGTTGGTCCAGGCGGCGATACTGTGGAGGACGGCCTGATCCGCACTCACGGTGGCATGGGGCTTCTCTACTGGACCGGCGGCAAGCTGGGAAACTGCGTGATTCGCGTGGTGTACAAAATGCGCGACAACAACGACAACTCCGGCGTCTTTATTCGTATTCCCATTGAGCCCCGCGAAGAATGGATGCCCGTTCACTATGGTTACGAGGTGCAGATCGATAACCATCCGGAAACGTCCGGGGAAGATGAGTACCACATTACCGGCACGCTGTATTCACTTACCAAACCCTTGGCCAAACCCGGCAAGCCGGGTCCGGAGTGGAACACCATGGAGATCACTCTGGATGGTCCACACACCGTCGTCGTCTTGAATGGAGTGAAAGTCACGGACTACGCCGAAGGAGATCCTGTGCCGGAGAAGAAATTTGACTACGAGCCATGGCGTGGGCTACGGCCTCTCGAAGGCTACGTCGGCCTGCAAAATCACAGCGACAACGACATTGTTTTTTTCAAGGAAGTCGCGGTCCAGAAACTGAAGAAATAAGAGCTCGACATACAAGAAGCGAGGAGCAGAGATTATGAGCAGGTTCTCCCGCCGTAGATTTCTGGAAATCGGTGCGGCCGCTGCAGGCGCGTCATTCGCTGCGAACACCAGCTGGCTGAGTCCTGAACAACTGCTGGCTTCGCCGCGTCCAGTTCCTGCCAGCGATCGGATCCGCTTCGGCATGATCGGCATCGGCATGCAGGGATCACAGTTGCTCGCACAGTCGATCGAGTTGCCAGGGGTGGAGTGCGTCGCCGCTTGCGATCTCTATGATGGACGCCACACGCTGGCTCGAGAGATTACGGATAAACCGAACCTTCCCGCAACTCGCCGCTATCAGGAACTCCTCGCCAATAAAGACATCGATTGTATTGTGGCGGCGGTTCCGGATCACTGGCACAAGCAGGTTGTGGTGGACGCGGTGAGCGCGGGCAAGGATATCTACTGCGAAAAGCCCATGTCGCACAGTGTGGCCGATGGCATCGCAATGGTTGATGCGACCCAGAAAACCAGGCGGATCGTCCAGATCGGTTCGCAACGCGTCAGTTCGTTAATCTGCGCCAAGGCAAAGGAAATAGTTTCTCAGGGATCGTTGGGAGACCTGATGTTGGTGGAGGGATGGTTAGGTCGCAACGATCCAACGGGAGCTTGGGAATATCCGCCGCCGACCGATCTATCTCCGGCCACTGTTGACTGGGACACGTGGCAGGGAAATGTTCCGAAGCGAGCGTTCGATCCCAACATTTTCTCGCGGTGGCGTTGCTGGAGAGAATATGGCACCGGTGTGGCGGGCGATCTTTTGGTTCATCTGATCAGCGGCATGATGTTTATGTTGGATATCAATGAAGCTCCGCGGCAAGCCATGGCCATGGGCGGCATCCGCCGCTGGAAAGACGGACGCAACATGCCCGATGTCCATGCCACCCTCTTTTATTACGGTGACATCCCTGTTTACATGCGGCTCAATCAGGGCACGGAAATGCCGGAGACCTACCGCATTCAGGGCTCGAAGGGAATTCTCGAGGTCACGGAATTCGGTCTCAGTTTCACCCCCCAGCCCGGCAAGGACTCCGGGCCCAGCTATTACGACGCGGGATTTCCCCGTGCGATGCGCACCGCCTATGAGAAACAATGGCACGCGGAGAACGATCCGAAGATCGGCCATGAGCCAATGCTTGAGACGGTGGCTTTCCGCGGTCCGGACTACGACGACATGAAGCCACACCTGTGGAAGTTTTTCGAGGCCGTGCGTTTCCGAAAGCCGGTCGTGGAAGATGCAATCTTCGGCCACCATGCGGCGCTGGCCTGCCACATGGCGAATGAATCTTATTTTCGCAAGACCGCGGTGTCGTGGGACGATGCCTCGAAGACCATCAAGAGCTGATGTCGGGAGCGCCGAAGCTTCCCGTATAGAACCCGAGTGATACAAAAGCGGCAATGTTCACCTAACCATCGACGCGGTCGAATTGGCCGGTGCGGCCTAGGGAGTCAAGAATCGGGGAAGGTGAATCGCAATCCCCAAAGAACGATTCTGCAGGATACTCTTCGAAGCCGCAAGGCTCAGAAACGAAATCCGGCAAGAAGTTGAAAGCAAAGTGGATACAGAGATGCGGACCGATTTCGTTTGGTGCGACGGATTGCGAAAGCAAGCACGGCGACGACAAGCACTTTCCTCCAGAGGAGAATAAAACGCCGTACCGCGATCTAGCGACGATCCTCGCTGAAAGTAACGTGGGCGGATTCGCTCTTTTGACCTCACTGCTCAAAGAAAAGTGTTTCCCAATTCTCTCGTGCTCGCCTATTACAGAGCCTTTGATGAATGTCTCATGAATGTCGGAGAGCTTGCTAGCGACGTGGGTGAAATCGCGGAATTTGCTTTCGACATAAGTGCGGAAAACGAATACAACGCCGCGCTGCTTTACAAGACCATGCGGGAAGCGGACTCGGAACTCTCAAGTGGCTTCATCCCAACATCTGGTTTGTTCCTTGGCGCGAATCAGCCCGAGTAGAGATTGCCGACATGCTCGCATATGAAGCATGGAAGGCACTCGATCATATAGTTGGACCTATAAAGCGCAAACGCAGGTCGTGGGAAGTCGAGAAGACTGGTTTGATGATCTGTGGTCTCCTCTTGCGGAGCGATCTGCACACTTTGTTTGATCAGGGATACGCGTGTTGACGCTGATCAACTGAAGGTGGTGATCAGCAATCGCATTCGAGAGGAGTTTGAGAACGGGCGAGACTATTATCAATTGCACGGTAGAGCCATAGGCCTGCCGCGCGAAAGCAACAGCGTGCCCTCGCGTGAATATCTCGCTTTCCACAATTTCCACAATAGCCTGTTCCGCTAGACCAACTCGGAAGATTCATGTCTCCGTTCGCATCGTTAGAATCTTCGCGGAGTAGAAGATCTGCAGATGGCCACGGACGCGTCACCATCGGCGATATAGTTACGCTGACCGGCACGAGTCGGAACACGCTCAAGCAGCACTTCCGCCAGCTTCTGGAAAAGGGACACTTGGTGATGCACGGCCTCGCGGCGCCTGGTATGGGTTGGCATAGAGCCCAGAACTTTGGGCCACAGATACAGATGAAAATCCGAGCGGGGTCATGAGGAAACTTAGCCCCGCACGCCGGGGAAAAATCCGCGTGCAACGGAGGAGCTTTCAGTGGGAGTCTTGACGAGGCTATGCTAACCGGCGAAATTCGCAGTCAAATCGATTAAATCTGGAATGCCTTCTGGACGGGCGGCATTTCCAACCCGCTCGAGGTCATTGAGCAGATCACTTACCTGCTTTTTTTCAAGCGCCTCATGATCTGGAAACCGCTGAGGAATTGAAGGCCATCCAAACCAAGAAAACGATAGAAAAGCGCTTCCTTCCCGAAGGTACGGACAGCAAGAACGTTCCAATCAGGAGTACCGCTGGAACCGCTTCAAGAACTCCGATCCGCGCGACATGTACACCGTCGTTAGCGAGCACGTCTTGTCTTGGCTACGCACTTTCGGCGGCAACGGCACAACCTACTCCAAGCACATGGAGGGCGCACGCTTCACCATTCCCACGCCTGCGCTGCTGGCCAAGGTAGAGGACATGATCGACAAAGTGCCGATGGAAGATCGGGACACCAAGGGCGATCTCCACGAATACATGCTGGGCAAGATTGCCAGCGCTGGTCAAAACGGCCAGTTCCGCACGCCGCGCCACATCATCCGGCTCATGGTGGAGATGGTGGAGCCCAAGCCCACCGACATTGTCTGCGATCCGGCGTGCGGAACTTGCGGGTTTCTGGTGGCCGTCGGCGAATCGCTGCGCGAGCGGCATCCCGAAGGTGCTGCATGGAGTGGAGAACCCGGACATCACTTATCGCGACTCGCTCGCTCAGGACCATGCCGGGGAAGAAGAGAAGTACACGCTGGTACTGGCCAATCCGCCGTTTGCCGGGTCGCTCGATTATGAGAGCTGCGCGAAAGATTGGCAGCGGGTGGTCAAAACCAAAAAGACCGAGCTGTTTTTCTGGCGCTATTTCTCCGGCTGCTCAAGCCTGGCGGACGAGCCGCCGTTATCGTGCCGGACGGCGTTCTCTTCGGATCAAGCAACGCGCACAAGAGCCTGCGCCGTATGCTGATCGAGGACCAGAAGCTCGACGGAGTGATCTCGCTGCCCGGCGGCGTCTTCAAGCCCTATGCGGGAGTCTCCACCGCCATCCTGCTCTTTACTAAGACCAACTCCGGCGGCACCAATCAGGTTTAGTTTTATGACGTGGAAGCGGACGGCATGTCGCTCGACGACAAGCGCACGCCGCTCCCTGAGCGAAGACAAGCTGGGCGCCGTGCCAAAAACTGCACTCACTGCTAGAGGGTTCGACTGGGACGATCTGGGACAGCTCCTGCGTCGCACCATCAGCATCGACCGTAACCGGATCACAGCCGATTGCGTTCGGGGTTTTGGGTGTCTCGCATACCTGACCGACGACGAGCGGATGCTGGCCCACGATCCCCATCAGCGAGAGCAGGCGCTGTGGGAACGCTTAAGCGCGGTTGGATAGCCCATTCAGAGATACATCTCATAGGTGGTCGCAGCAGAACTACGCACGAATGCACTCCGTCCCGGCGAACTGTTCGCGCTTCGCTGGCAGTGTTTCAGCCACACCGAATGCACCATGCAGCTCGTGGAAACCGAATACAAAGGCAAAATCCGATCCTGGGGTAAGACTCGAAAGAGCTTGGGATCTGTGCACGTTCCAAAAGAACTGGCTGACGATCTGTGGCTCTGGAAGCAGCGATGCCCCAACCCGTCTCCGGACGCTTTCATCTTCCCGAACAAAAAAGGCGGGTTCATGGACAGCAACAACCACCGGAATCGGGTTCTGCACGGATTGGTGCAGGAACTTGAGTTGCCCAAGCTGACCTTCCAAGTGATCCGGCGGACGATTGCGACGCTGGCGCAAAAGAAGGGGACAGTGAAGGACATCCAAGGCGTGCTCAGGCACTCCCGCATCGCAACGACAACTGACGTTTACGTGCAGGAGATTCCGGAGAGCGTGCAGAAGACAGTCGACGCCATCAGTGCCGAGCTTCGACTCCTTCCTAATTTGGTCACGCGCGAGACGAGCGTTTTGCTACCAAATGCTACCAAACTGAAAAGCGGGGTATCTGCAAGTAGTTGAAAATATGGTGGACCTGGTCGGGATCGAACCGACGACCTCTTCCATGCCATGGAAGCGCGCTCCCAGCTGCGCCACAGGCCCACGATTGAAGCAGAAAAGCCGAAGCCCGACGGGTCGGGATCGAGGGAGGTACCGAATTCATTTTCGCCCACATTGCCGCGATAGTCAACGCGAGGCGACTCGTCGGACTCGTCCTAGTATCTCCGTTTGAATTTCGGTGCCTTCTTTCGGAGGCTGCGCCCAGAGCTGTTCCGATGCAGATTCCGATCAGGAGGTTATGAAGCAGCAGTCCGAGCACACCTCCAAAGCAAATACCGACGCCCACCGCCGCCAGGTGGTTTCTCAATCGGCCTCCGGCCAAACTGAAACAATGTCCGATTCTTCTATTTCCTTCCACGGGGATCTTCTGCCATAATTGATCGTGCACCCCACCTGCACCATTTTTCCATCACAATTCAGAGCGAGGAAGAGATGCCAGCGAAGTACATCTTTGTAACGGGCGGAGTTGTGTCTTCTCTAGGCAAGGGATTGGCCGCAGCTTCGATCGGATGCCTGCTGGAGAGCCGCGGGTTGAAAGTCAACCTGATGAAGTTTGATCCTTATCTCAACGTCGATCCAGGTACGATGTCGCCGTTTCAGCACGGTGAAGTCTTCGTGACCGACGACGGTGCCGAAACCGATCTCGACCTCGGCCACTACGAACGTTTTACCCACGCTAAACTTTCTCGCGACAACAACTGGACCACCGGCCGTCTCTACGAACAGATCATTGCCAAAGAGCGTCGCGGCGATTATTTAGGTAAGACGGTGCAGGTCATTCCTCACGTCACGAATGAAATTAAAGCGGCAATGAAGAAGGTCGCACAGGACGTGGATGTCGCGATTGTGGAAATTGGCGGCACCGTGGGCGACATCGAGTCATTGCCGTTCATGGAAGCGATCCGCCAGATGCGCCAGGAACTTGGCCGCGATGATACGTTGTTCGTGCATGTGACGCTTGTTCCGTTCATCGCCGCTGCACAGGAGCTAAAGACCAAACCCACGCAGCACTCCGTGAAGGAGCTGCTCAGCATTGGAATTCAACCTGACATTTTGCTCTGTCGCACGGACCGTTTCCTCGCGAAGGATTTGAAGTCTAAGATTGCGCTTTTCTGCAACGTGCAGGAAGAAGCCGTAATCACGGCCAAGGACGTGGCTTCCGTGTACGAAGTGCCGCTCGTGTTCGCGAACGAAGGCGTTGATACTTTGGTCTTGAAGTATCTGCGCATCAAAGAGAAAGACCGCGACCTTTCCAAGTGGGAAGACATTGTGCATCGCGTATACAACCCGAAGGATACGGTCACGATCGGAATTGTTGGAAAATATGTTGAGTATGAAGACTCGTACAAGTCACTGAAAGAGGCGCTAGTCCACGGCGCGCTTGCGCATAATCTCAAGCTCCAGCTGAACTGGATTGAGGCCGAGGGACTGGAAGTCGGCGATCAGAACAGCAGCAACGATGCGCAGCTTGAAGGTTACGACGGAATTCTGGTTCCGGGCGGTTTTGGCAAGCGGGGCATTGAAGGGATGCTGATCGCGATTCGCTACGCCCGCGAGAAAAAAGTTCCTTACTTCGGGATTTGCCTTGGAATGCAAACGGCATGTGTAGAGTTTGCCCGGAACGTGGTTGGATTAGCCGAAGCCAACTCCAGCGAATTCGATCAGGCGACGCCGCATCGCGTGATCTACAAGCTGCGCGAGTTACGAGGCGTGGAAGAACTTGGGGGCACGATGCGTTTGGGCGCGTGGACTTGCAAGATTGAACCCGGCACTCTGGCGCATAAGATCTACGGCAAACTCGAGATCAGTGAGCGCCACCGCCATCGTTACGAATTCAACCGCGAATACGAAGAACCGATGGTAGCTGCCGGACTGGGAATTTCTGGGTCAACTCCCGATGGCACGTACGTCGAGATGGTGGAGTTGCCGGATCATCCTCATTTTATCGGATGCCAGTTTCATCCCGAGTTCAAATCGAAGCCACTGGAGCCCCATCCGCTGTTCAGCACATTCATCGCGGCGGCCTATGAATACGGCTCTAAGCGTCGGGCGGAAAAAGAAGTGGTTGCGGTAGAGATGTTTCACCGCCCGGAAAAAGTTTCGCGGCGATAGAGAAAAGCTTTTCCGCCGAGATCGCCCAACACTCTAGGAGACTTTTAGGAAAACTGATTTTCGGACTGCTTCTTGGTGGTTGATTGTTCTTAGGTGTTCTCCGCGTGCTTGGCGGTATAAAGGTTTCACTTTTGATTTCTTCCTTCCAGGTCGGCGACGTCTCCATCGGCTCGGGGAATCTTTTCCTCATCGCCGGTCCGTGCGTGATCGAGAGCGAAGAACACGCCATCCGCATGGCCGAGATCATTAAAGGTGTGACCCGGGCGCTCGGGTTTCCCTTCATCTTCAAAGCTAGCTACGACAAGGCCAACCGCACATCGATTCGCAGCTTTCGCGGGCCGGGAATAAAGGAAGGCCTGCACATTCTCAAGAAAATCAAGGACCAACTTCAGGTTCCGGTGCTGACTGATATCCACGAAGTGGCGGACGTCGCCAAAGTGGCAGAAGTTGTAGATGTGCTTCAGATTCCCGCATTTCTGTGCCGCCAAACCGATCTCGTTGTCGCGGCGGCGCTCAGCGGCCGGCCGGTCAACATCAAAAAAGGACAATTCGTTTCGCCCTGGGACATGCGCCACGCGGTCGAGAAGTGCCGAGAGGCAGGAAACTCGCAAGTTGTTCTCACCGAGCGCGGCAGCAGTTTCGGATACAACAACCTCGTCGTAGACATGCGCTCGCTCTCCATCATGCGCAAGTTCGCGCCGGTGGTATTCGATGCGACGCACTCCGTTCAACTTCCTTCTTCTCGAGCGGACGAGCGTGGTCCCGCGGTCAGCGGCGGCCAACCAGAATTCATCCCGGTACTGGCGCGTGCGGCTGTGGCTGCCGGCGTCGATGGCGTCTTCCTGGAAGTGCACGACAACCCCAAAGTCGCGAAGTCTGATGGAGCGAATGCCCTCGAATCTACCAAGTTGCGGGAAGTGTTGAAGGAACTGCTGGCGGTGAGGAAAGCGCTGGATGTGGCACATGCCACACCGTAGTTCGCTGCCATCTGCCTTTCTCCGTGTCTCCGTGTTAAATTTGAATTTCGCATGAAGCAAATCGCCAACTGGGCTTTGAACCTCGCGACCATGCGCGGTGCAACTTATGCTGACGTGCGCATTGTCAGCCAAAGAAACCGCGCGCTCACCACCAAGAACGGCAAGGTCGGCAGCGCGTCAGACGCCGAGTCCCTGGGAATGAGCGTGCGTATGCTGGTCGACGGCGCATGGGGATTCGCGGCTTCCGAAGAGCTCTCTCGCCCCCGCGTTGAAGCCACAGCTGCCCGCGCCTTTGAGATTGCCCGCGCATCGGCCCAAGTGAAGGAGCAAGATGTCCGTCTCGCTCCGGAAACGCCGGTGACCGCCGAGTGGGTCACTCCTTACGTAATCGATCCATTCTCAATCTCGGTCGAACAAAACATTGCCCTCTTGCTAAATATCGATTCTGAACTGCGCGCGGTTGCCGGCATCACACTCGCCGAGGGCAACCTCAACTTCAATCGCGAGGAGCAGTGGTTTGTATCTTCGGAAGGAACTGACATTCATCAAACCAAATATTCTGCCGGCGCCGGCTACACGGCGTATGCATTCGCTGGAAACGAAATTCAGAAACGCTCGTATCCCAATTCGTACGGCGGGCAGTGGCAGAATAAAGGTTATGAGCTGATCGAGGAATTGCAGCTCGTGCAGAACGCCCGCCGCATCGCGGAAGAGGGAGTTGCCCTGCACCATGCGGAGCAGTGCCCGGAGGGCACGTTTGACATCATTCTTGACAGTTCACAGCTTGGGTTGCAGATTCACGAATCGATCGGGCATCCCATCGAACTCGATCGAGTGCTGGGCATGGAGGCAAATTTCGCCGGTACTTCGTTCCTCACGCTCGATAAACTGCGCACCTTGCGCTACGGCAGCGAAATGGTAAATGTGGTCGCCGACGCGCGCCAGGAGCATGGACCGGGCCTCGGGACTTTTGGATTCGACGACGAAGGTGTCCCCGCCCAATGTACGCCGATCATCACTAACGGATTGTTCATCGGCTATCTCAGCTCACGCGAGACTGCGCACACCATCGGCGAAAATCGTTCCGGAGGGACCCTTCGAGCCGAAGGCTGGAATCGTCTGCCCATGATTCGCATGACGAACGTCAGCCTGTTGCCCGGGGAGAAGCCATTGAGCCTGGAACAACTGATCGCCTCCACCGACCACGGTGTCCTGATGCAGACCAATCGCTCCTGGTCGATTGACGATAAGCGTTACAACTTCCAATTCGGCTGCGAGATTGGATGGGAGATCAAGCACGGCAAACGCCTGCGCATGCTGAAGAACCCCTCGTATTCCGGCATCACGACTGAGTTCTGGAACTCGCTGGACGCTATCTGTTCCCGTGATGAATGGACACTTTGGGGAACACCAAATTGCGGCAAAGGCCAACCGCAGCAGGTGATGGGAACGGGCCACGGCGCGGCGCCATCGCGATTTCGGAAGATCAAGGTAGGAAGCGCTTACAAAGGAAGCTAGTTTACCGCAGACCCAGAGGCGCAATAACCGACCGATGTTAACCCAGGAACAAGCCGCCGACATCTTCGACCGCTTAACGAAGTTCTCCTCTGCCGACGAGGTCGAAGTCTTTTTTTCTGGCGGAAGACTCGCCCTTACGCGCTTTGCGAACAATACGATTCATCAGAACGTCGAAGACGAAAATCATGTCGTCTCGGTGCGCACTGTATTCGGCGGACGCACTGCTCGCGCCTTCACCAACAAGTTTGACGATGACAGTTTGCGCCGCGTAGTTCAGTCTTCGGAGGCGCTGGCCAAAGTGCAGCATCCGGATCCTGATTTGTTGCCCGTACCCGACGCTCGCGAAGATGCTGGCAGAATGGGCGATGCGCCCGACCCCGCGCGCGCTGTACCATCGCGGCATTTTGCTCAGACCGCAGCCATTACTCCTCAGCTTCGCGCGGACGCTGTTAAGGAAATTGTTGGTGTCGCAAAGAAGCACAAACTCACAACTGCTGGAATTTTTTCCAGTGGCGAGTCCGTCGAAGGAATTTTTAATTCGCGTGGTCTCAGCAAATGGCACAGGCAAACTCTGGCGGAAGTTTCCAACACCATGCTGGCGGGCGATTCCTCGGGATGGCAGAAAGCCAACTCGCCCGACGTGACCAATGTCGCCCCTCAGTTCTTAGCCGAAACCGCCGCCATGAAAGCGATCGCCTCTGCCCATCCTGACAAGGTTGCGGCAGGGAAGTACACCGTAATTCTGGAGCCTGCCGCCGTGCTCGATATCGTCGGCTTTATGTTCTGGGATTACTCCGGCATGGCGATCCTCGACCAGCGTTCCTTTCTCACGGGCCGCATCGGTAGCAAACTTTTCGGCGAGAATATTTCCATTTGGGATGACGTTGGGCATCCTTTGCAAACTGGCTCACCATTTGACGGCGAAGGCATGCGACGAGAGAAGGTGCGACTGGTTGAAAACGGAATCGTTCAGCAAGTCGTCTACGCGCGCGCCACCGCCGAGCGCATGAAACGTTCGGAACAGAAAGATAAAGTTGGACCCGTCGCGCCAACCGGCCATGGTTTTGCGCTGCCCAACGAAATGGGGGAGATGCCGCTCAACATTGTTTTCGCTGCGCCGCAAAATCCACAGACCCTCGCAAACATGATTGCCTCCACCGAGCGTGGCATTCTCGTGACCCGGCTGTGGTATATCCGGGAGGTTGATCCGTACGAAAAAATTGTCACCGGCATGACTCGTGACGGCACATTTCTCATCGAGGATGGCCGCCTGCGGAAAGGCGTGCGTAATTTCCGCTTCAACCAGAGCCTCATCCACATGCTCTCGAGCGTGGAGTCCATGAGCGTGCCCGTTCGCTCTTGCGGCGAGGAGTCGTTCGACATGGTCGTGCCCGCAATGAAGATCCGCGATTTCAACTTCACTGAAGTCACCAAATTCTAGGCATGAATCGGTCCCACCTGCGTCGTAAGTGACCGATCGTCGATTCGTTGTAATCCTCTCATACTCAAGCATTTAACGCTCTGCCGTTCCATGACTTCCGTAACTTTGCGAGCCTGATTCCCGGGTGTACGCTGCCCTTAAGCTCGTCAAAATGGCTCCAGGAAATCCGGAAGCGCAAAGCGCGCTGCGGAAGGAAGGTTCGTCAGAAACGGTGTCCAGCGAAGCAGCAGAGCAGCAACTGACGTCGGAATCGCAGCAGCAGACTGTGATCAGGCACTATGCCGAAATGCAGAGTGCTCCGCGCTTTCCTCTGCATCTTCCCGTCGAACTGAAATCGCAAAGCGGGGATTGCCTGGCCGAAACCCAGAATATCTCCGCCAATGGAGTCCTCTTCGCAATGGATCGCGACGTTCCCGTGGGTTCGATGGTGGATTTTACGATCCTGCTTCCGGGCGATGTTGTGGGCTCACGTTCTGATATCCAGATTGACTGCCACGGCCGTGTGGTCCGCAGCTTCGAGGACCGGGGCCGTCGAGGCGTGGGCGTGGTGATTGACGAGTACCATTTCGAGCGAGCATAGGGTTCTGAGAAACTAATGGCGAGCACGTTCAGCATCGGCGAGAGTAACGGTGTTCACGAGGTTGGCGGCTCGACGCCTTTGATCCGCGTGATCCTGGCCGATACCCAGGCAATCTTTCGCGCTGGTCTGCGAAAAATATTTGCCCTGGAAGACGATATCCGCGTTGTCGCTCAGGCCGAGACCCTGCAGCAGACACAATCCGCAGTGATAAAATTCTCGGCGGACGTCGTCATTTTCGAAGCGGCGTTGGCTCAAAATCCTGTCGAGACGGTGACCGAACTCCTGCGTCAGGCGCCGCAGCTCAAAGTTGTGGTGGTAACGGCCGCTTCGGATGAACAACTTACTCTCGATCTTTTCCGCCGCGGAGCGCATGGCATTCTGTCGCGCGAAGTGGAGCCGGAGATCCTGATCGATTGTCTGCGCAAAGTTGCAGCGGGCGAACCCTGGCTAGAGAACCAAGCCGTTCATTGGGTCATGGAAGCATTTCGCGGCCATAGCCTGCGTCCATCTGGAGCGCGCCCCAAAGTCCAACTCACGCCCAAGGAAACGCTGATTGTGTCCTGCGTTACTCAGGGTATGAAGAATAAAGAGATTGCGATTCGGGTGGGAACCACCGAGCAGGTTGTAAAGAACTACCTGCGTAAAGTGTACGACAAACTTGGGGTGGCCGATCGCCTCGAATTGGCTCTCTATTGCCTCAGCCATCACGTCGTCGACGGCGTGAAGCCCCCGCCAATTCCGGTGGCCGCACCGCTTCCAGAAACTCCAGTCGCGGCCATAGCAGGTCCTTTGTCAAGCGCTGCCGCAGCCGGAACTTCCGCTAGTGCGAGCATTTCGAGGGTGTCCGCTCTTCCCAGTCCACCCACGATCTCTCCTTCCGAGCCGCCAAAAAACTCCTGAGCGCAGTATTCTGTTCAATTGTCTCTTCCGATTTGCGCGCGGCGCCTCTGTGCCCCTAGAATGAGTCAAGCCGAGGCGACGCAACTTTCGTTTCCGGTTTGCGCAGCAACTTCCCGGGGAGAAGAGCGTCCCAGACTTCGCCGGAGAGATGGCCGAGTGGCTGAAGGCGCACGCTTGGAAAGCGTGTTTACTCGAAAGGGTAACGTGGGTTCGAATCCCACTCTCTCCGCCAAATTATTTATAATCAGTAAGTTACGGCGATTTTATGGTCTACTCGTAACCCACTCTCGGCACTGGTTTCATCTTTTAGAATGAGCGACATGCAGTTTCGCGCGGTCAGAAAACGTGCCGATAAGTCTGAAAGCGAGAGAGCGACTGATTGAGAATCAGCTGCTCGTTTGAGGGACCTATTAAACGTAAGAACACAAAGTGGCGACGTAGTTCAGTCTGTTAGAACACTCCTTTCTCACCGTCACAATGATGTAAGCGATTCAAAAATCAGCAACTTTGTCACGGTGTCTGCCATTTCCTGCATTTCCGAAAACTTGTTGTCCGTTTTGTTGAAGTTCCTGACGCCTCCTTCTCCAAGATCGAAGTGCGTCACGTATGGCGAACAGTTTTTCGTCAAGAACTGATCGCCGAACTTTTCAATGAGGAGAGCTAATGGGAATGCCGGAACTCGAAATTTATTCCACGATTGGCGCGGAAGGTTTCGCAAGGTTAGTCGCCGCCTTTTATCGACAAGTCCCTCAAGACGACCTTCTAGGGCCAATCTACCCGGCAAATGATCTTCCAGGGGCCGAGCAGCGCCTCCGAGATTTCCTGATCGGTAGGTTCGGGGGGCCTCAGACTTACATTGAACAAAGAGGCCATCCCCGCCTCCGGGCGCGGCATTCGCCGTTTGCTATCAATCAGACTATCCGCCACCGCTGGATGCGGCTGATGGAAAATGCGTTGGGGGAAGCTTCGCTGCCAAGCAACGCCGAAGGAGTCCTTCGGAAATTCTTCAATGAGATGTCTACCTTCATGATCAATCAGTCAGAGCCTGGGATCAGCTAGCGCGAAGCGACGCGGAGAGGCGGCGCACGGCCATATCCACGGTATGTGACACTAATATTGCATGAAGAAAATTGGTTTTCTCTCATTCGGCCACTGGACACCTTCACCGCAGTCGCAAGCACGGTCCGCCGCTGATGTGCTTCTGCAATCCATTGACCTCGCCATGGAGGCCGAGCGACTCGGAATGGACGGAGCCTACTTCCGGGTTCATCACTTTGCACAGCAACTGGCATCCCCGTTTCCACTGCTCGCAGCGGTTGGCGCTAAAACACGAAAGATTGAAATTGGCACCGCAGTGATCGACATGCGGTATGAGAATCCTCATTACATGGCGGAGGACGCAGGGGCTGCGGACCTAATTTCCGGTGGTCGATTGCAGTTGGGAATCAGCCGCGGTTCTCCAGAGCAGGTCATCGATGGTTGGCGCTATTTTGGCTACAGCCCCAGTAAAGGCGAGGACGATGCGGAGATGGGCCGGCGACATGCCGAAGAATTTCTCGAACTGCTGCGCGGCAAGGGCTTTGC